>CAJONQ010000138.1 GCA_905235835.1 uncultured Prevotella sp. | reverse complement strand
TGTCAAATTCAACGACAAGCACATTCAGAGTGAAGCCTTGTACTATTACCCTAATAAATCAAAATCGCTGTTCTATGAGCGCAGTTTTGTGGGTGAGAACGTTCAGGCCGACATCAAGTTTGGTGCGAGTCTCAAACTGCAAGTCAAGACGCAGGAGAGCATCCGCGAAAACACCTTGAACAACCACAGTGTGTTGTCTGTTTGCCGAAAGGCTGCCTTGAAAGAAGACATAGCTCCGTTCAACACGCTTCACGCTTGGATTATGTCTAATTATCACGATGTAGATGGTGATGTAGAAAAGGGACTTGTTGAAATCTTGAAGGATGCTTACAGCAATCCTAAGAAACGTAAGTTCTATAACACCATGCTCGACTTGAACATTCTGGAATATCGTCCTGTTGTAGAAGACCGCATTGTGCCCAATGATTTCCGCGAGCGCATCCAGAAAGAGAACATCCCAGAGGAGATGAAAGATGTTCTGTTGAAGCCAACTACAGATTCCATCACCTTCTTGAATCATTCCGAGAATGGCGACTTTGACATTCCCCTCAGATGGCAGTCAAAGGGTACTCAGAAGTACATCCGCATATTGGATGCCTTGTACGACTTGATAACGAGTCCTCATGTGTATTATCTTGATGAACTGGGTGAGGACCTGCATAACGACCTGTTGTACTATTATCTCAATGTCTTCATCTTCAACTCTGATAAGTCGCAGCTGATTATCACGAGTCAGGAGACCACACTCCTGTCGCAGGACTTAATCAACGAGAACAGAGGTGTGGTGTGGTTTGTCGAGAAGAACAAGGAGACAGCTTCGTCCGAATATGCCCGTGGTGACTCCTTCGGCTTGCACAAGAACCTGTCGCTTTACAATTCTTACCGTATTGGCAGATTGGGAGCCAAGCCAGAACTGGGTAGTATCTTTATAAATCTGGAGGACTGATATGGGAAAGCTACGACAGACAGCACTCATTCTGGGTGAAGGGCCAACGGAATTCTTCTACTTCAAGTCCCTATGCGATGTGTTCAAACGTCTGACCATCAAGCCAGACTATCCTAAGCATACCAACATCAAGGAATTGGAAGCCAAGATAGCAGAGGGTGTGGCAATGGGTTACAACCTTATCTTCTGTATCATCGACATGGACACAAAGGACAAGGAGCCTGAGCGTTCACAATATCAGAAGCTAAAGGCAAGGTATGCAAAGCCTATCGACAAGCCAAAGAAAGGTATCTACTGCGAGGTTGAGTTCTTTGAGACTCACCGCTGCACAGAACTGTTCTTTCTCTATTATTTTCGCTACACCTCACGTCCATACGAAACACAAGAGCCATTGCTCAAAGACCTGAATCAATGTGTGGAGTATCGGAAGACAATAGAGTTCTTCATCAAAAGCAAAGGACTACACGGCTACTTTGAACGCAATGGTGGCAGTCTTGAAAAGGCTGTGGCTAATGCCAATCGCTCAATGGATGAGGTGCAAAAAGATGGCAGAGATTATACATACTCTGAGTTGGGAAGGTTAATGATGGAGTTGAAGGAGTTGGAAATATAAATATTGAGTTATATCACTGGCATGCGTTGACACATAGATGAAATATGTGGAACTGTAAAAGACCTTTGAGCACGTGCATCACAAATAACTACTAATTTCACCACTCATACTCCTCCTGCTCCCCGTCATAGACGAGGTCGCCTTGCCAACCGTATTGACGACAGGCATCTGTGATGACCTGCTGTTGCTCCGGGGTGATCAGCCGCTCCCCCTTCCGCATCTCGAAATAGTTTTTCCTACCGAATGCCGCAATGAGGTAACTGCGGATGGCACGCTCTATCCTGCCCGGCATGTCGTAATAGAAACGGGTCAGCCCCCATTTCATCAGCACCCGACGATGCTCACGGAACATGGGACAATCCGCTGTTCCCATCTTGGGATGCAGGGGATTCACGGATGTCTGTGCCATCGGAAGGGTACTGGCATACCGTCCTACCTCATAGCGCAGACAATGACTGCGCAAGGGACACTCATTGATAAAACACACGAGATAACTGGACACTTTCTCACGGAAGATGTCTTCCTCGCTCTGAATAGTGGCGAGCTTAGTTGATGATTTACTTTGTCGTTTCATGATACAAAGATACTACTTTTATGTGATTCCACAAAATTTAAAATCAAAATAAATATTAAAAAATAGCATTAACCTACACTCTTTTAGTTAATTAATTGTTTTTCAATGGTTTAACCCGTGTAGGTTACTATTAAAATCATTACCCAACCTTCACGAATGACCTGTTTTTTTCATTAAAACGGGTCATTTTGACCCACTAAATACATATAATTGCTTTATTTACAGGCAGTTCCACAATAGCAACTATGGAGGGAACTGTCAGTTTCTCCCAAGGGAACTGACAGTTTCTACGGAGGGAACTGACAGTTCCCATTGTTGGAACAAGGGGTAACTGATATCGG
>CAJONQ010000137.1 GCA_905235835.1 uncultured Prevotella sp. | reverse complement strand
TTTTTTTACCGAACACGAATAATACTACAATAATCTATACAGGTGGAATGGTAGATTCTTATTGATGATGGCGAGAAAATGCCATCGTTTGGTGACGTATGCTTTGTTTTTTTCTTGCGAATAGCGGAAATAATTTGGTTGGCAACTTTATTGACTGGCATCACCCAGAACAGACCGTCACCTTTAGCCATTGCTGTATCAACGAGACCAGGACGAATGTCAGTAACTGTTATGTGCCCACCGCTCTTGAAAGCTTTTTTGCGCAAAGCTTCCATGTAGTTGATTTGATAGGCTTTGGTTGCACTATAAGCAGGAACCATTGGCTCACCTCGTAGCCCTCCTATTGATGTGATTGCTACGAGGTGACCAAAACCTTGCTGTTCGAAGATGTGGTAAAGCGTATCAATGACAAATGTCCATCCTTTAACGTTAGTATCAATCGCAGGACATTCCAAAGCATAGTCAAGTGAAGGATTGAGGTCACCCGTACCAGAGCATACGATGGCGAGGTCAATGTGTTTCAGCTTTGCACAAAGTGTGTGGATAGCCTGCTCGATTTCTTCTTGTTTAGTGATGTCAGCCGTAGAAGTGAAAGTGTTGTCGGGGTGTTGCTTGTACTGTTCATCCAGCAAATTTGCACGTCGACATGCCGATGCAGTTACCATCAACAGCGTACTTTTCAAAAAGTGCCCTTCCTATGCCTGAAGTTGCTCCAATGATAATGATATTCATTGCGTTAAATTCCTCTATGTTGCTATCCAAATAATTGGATAATATTTATTGTTTATTAACTATTCTGTATCAATCACTTAGCGTGAAGTCCGTTAGTATGATGACTTTTGAAGAAGATGTAGCTATCAGCCCAACGCCTCACGCCGGGTACATAATGACTACCAACAACAGACCTACCAGACAAACTTCTATGAGATGACGCGGTTCCCAAAGTCCGCCCATCAATTTACTTCTTCAGAATATATAGTAAGACGCAACAATCTGATTTAAGGGGACACCGCCGTAGCAGTACCGCAGAATTTAGCAGGAGTCGTCTTGTGAAGTTGTCTGATAATCCGTATATCAATTACCCGTTTGGTATGGTACATATTCCTTTTCGTTCTTTAGGACGGAGAAGATGATGTTTGAAAGCTTTCTTGCTACTCTCACTATCGCCTCCTGTGGCTCCATTCTCTTCTTGTATTGGAAGTATTGTGAGCCAAGTCCTGCATCCCAGCTAATGGCAACCCATGCAGCCTCGACAACCATCGGACCAAGTTGCTTGTTTCCGCGGAATGTCTTCTCGCCATGCACGGTCTTCTCACCGCTGCTGTGGCTGGTGGGCACCAGTCCAAGATAGGCGGCAAACTCGTTCTCGTTGTGGAATCGTTTCACGTCACACACCTCTGTAAGGATGCACATGGAAACGATAGGGCCGATTCCAGGAATTGTCCTTAGAAGATCGTGCCTACGCTTGTATCTTTCCATCTGGCTCATCTTGCGTAACTGGCGTGTTGCCTCCAATAGCGTACCCCTGATGACCTCCACCTGTCTGATAAGCAGATCGAGCGATGTGCGAGTGTCGGACATAAGTTTTACGTCCTTCATCAGCCACGTGATAAATGCTCTGGACCAGTGCGTCTGTATCTTTGAAAACCTCTCAGGCATTTCCACACCATGACAATGCAGTAGATGCTTGACCCTCGACTTGTAGCCGCTGAGCTGCTTTTGTATCGTTCTGCGTATGCGGACAACAGAGCGGTCATCTATGTACTGCTTCTCAGGGACATAGTTGCCCTTGAGCTGGCCGGCCTTCAGTGATCTCGCCAGTTTGGCAGCATCAATCCTGTCGGTCTTCATAACCTCCTCATACTGAGTCGTCGGAACGTCGGCAGCATGGATTACTATGCAGTCAATACCAACCTCCCTCAGGGCATAGTAGGTAGAGAAACCACTGAAGCCAGACTCATAGACAGCCTGGTACTCTCCATCCGGGTAATTCTTCTTCAAAAAGTCAAAGAGCTCTTTCGCGGAGGGCTTCTGGGAATGACCCTTTACTGCTCCTACCTCTGGGGCTATCGCCACCTTCCAACTTTTA
>CAJONQ010000136.1 GCA_905235835.1 uncultured Prevotella sp. | reverse complement strand
TATTAGTTAATAATACGTAATATAAAAAAGAAATATTTTCATTTGAGACTTATCTTGAATGTTAATGAATTTAACTATATTTTTACCGAACTATTGATAATAATACAAATTGCCATAATTAAACGTTGTCAATGGGGATTGCACGTCATCCAACTCTTTCATCCGTATTGGTGTCTGTTCTACTCCATATGTTTCCATACAGTCCTTTAGCCGAATGGTGAACTTTTCCATTTCCGTGTCTATCTCATCCTTGGTGGCGCGTATTCCCAAATCAATGGCTTCTTGCAATTCAGAAATAATCATGCCGGAGAACAATCCATGAAGTTTGTACTTCTCTGCAAACTTGTTGGCATAGCACCAAATACCGATGCAAGTCTTGTCTCGCAGGAACTGTACATGTTTGTCTGTAATCATGAAGCGTTTGAAACTGCCATCTTTTTCTGGTTTTGAAAACAAACCATATTCATTGCCGTGTCCCAGCATCATTATGACATCATCGGCACGGAGGGCTCGTTGCACATCAGAAGAGGTGTTTCTCTCTGTAATGCACAGCTTCACATCCTCTCGCTGCTGATACAGAAGTGAGAGGACTTGCGTGGTAGGGTCAGTGGCGTGAATGACTATCATATCAATTCTTTACATCTTTGTTACTTCACCTCTATAGAGGTCATCCGCCATATGGAGAATTAGGCCATGCATCTCCAAGTCGTCCTTATAGTATTGAGGAATAGTCTCGTAACCGATGGCTGCCCCAAGAATGTTGCCAGTAACAGATCCTGTACTGTCACTGTCACCACCATGGTTAACGGCAGCAATCATGGCATCCTCAAAACAGTCAAAGTGCTTCAAAGTGCAGTACAGAGCAATAGCCAATGCTTCCTCGCCTGTCCATCCCTCACCAAGATGACCGATATTCTCCAAGTCAGTCTTGCCGTTGTCGAGCAGGAAGATGGCTCGTTCTGCCAACTCTGCCATACGTTCCACGTCGTTGTGGTAGGCATTGTAGTGCTTGCGAATCATATCAACACCCTCTATAATGTAACGCTCCAAACCTTCCCGTGTCGGTTCTATGTCGAGTGCAAGGCGGTAAATGACATGGGACATCAGAGCTGCGGAAATGTACCCCAAAGGATGTTGATGGGTAATCTCTGAAGCTTCAGCAGCCAGTAAGTCTGCTTCCTCTATGCTCATTCTATTTTGGACAGCAGCATACAGAGGGATGGGAGCAATACGCATTACACCACCGCATCCCTTACTGTTGTTCATCGGGTCTTTACCACGATAGATGTCATCCAGCGAGGACATGCAGGTGTTACCTGGTGCACGACGATGGTTCAGTTCCGGCACACCACTTATCCAGCAGTCCTTGTACTTGGGAGATTTCTTTCCAATCTGTGTGAGATACCACTCGACATAGGCTCTACAGATGCCATACTTCAGCGAAATGCCTTGTTTTTGGGCATTCAAAAGTCCGTTTGCAGTAAAGAGTGTCATCTGGGTATCGTCAGAGACAACAGCCTTACCGACTTGTTCTGTCTCATCCAACCAATGTTGCCTTGTGTCCAAGCGTGTGATGCCACGCTCACCATATCGTTTCTGAATTTCCCCAAAAGAGTAGATGAACTCCACGGGATAACCTAATGCGTCACCAATTGCTCCGCCAATCAGTGAGCCACGTATTCTGTCTTGTAATGTATTCATTGTTCTTTTGCATTTAGATATTCAAGTACATTATTCCAATCAGGGAACCTCTCTGAACCAAACTCTATCCACTCTCCAGCAAACTCACTTGTTGTTTTTGCCTCGGTCGTCTATTAAGTAGTCGCCCAGACACAAGTCCTTGCGATGGGTGATAATCATGCGCTTGTGGAATATATCGTCAAGATACTTCGTCACCCACGTTACCTTGTCCGACCAAGCGGAAGGGTTCTTCCACGGGGCTGTGGAGAGGATAAACAAATCATAGTGCTTTTGTAACTCATGCATTGCGTCTATAGCTCCCGGCATTGGCTTCATCAACCCAAACAGTCCGGGTATCTCATCCAAGCGTCCTTCGTATTCCTGCTTCACCTCTTCACTGACCAGTACCAGTCCTGACTCGAAATCCACGAGCACATTGTCCATATCCACGAACACACGCTTCTTGCGCACTATGCCCTTGTCTCGTTTGTCCTAGTTGTCACGTATCTCTGTAAGAATCGTACAGAACTCCTGTTCTGTTAGGATTGTCTTGTATGGATTCTACTATGTATAAGGGTGATGCCTCGCGTCTGCATCAAAGCAGCACGGAATCGCTCGCTTTGGTCAAACATTGCCTGGTAAGCTCGCCTTATCAGTTTCTGATAATCGTCACTCTGACGGTCGTAGGCCTGACCCTTCCACCAAACAATCTGGTCCGTTTGCCACGAAGTGACGCTGTGCTTCCTCGCATTACCGCCCTTCATCTGGCATATTTGCAACTGCTTGTTTTTCTCCTGCTGCTTCAACGATTGGAGAAAACCCTCCATACTGCCGCACAGCACTCCGTCAAAACGGAATCCTTTGCTGCAAAGATTACTCAACACGTTAGATGGGTACAGTCCGTTTGAACGTATATCCAGCGTATTAGCATCTGGGTCATAGAAATCTATCAATTGATGATCATTCCTTGTTGTTGCCTTATAATCTTCCATTTTCAATTCTTTTAGCTTGGTGTATTATGAGGGTGGCAAGAAGATAAGAATCTATCGCATTTCTCTCAATTCCATGATGTCAAGCATATTATATTGTACTCCATCTATTTCCTGATTCCAGCTTTGATGGAAATGCCCATAGAACCAGTGATGTAATGGATGGTTCTTTGTCTTCAGATAGGAGAGTAGTTTGTCCATTACCTGGCGCTCGTATTTCACGTGTGCGGTTAAGTCTTCATCCCGTATAGCCATGTTGGCAATCCCTGTCTTTGATGTCAGTTCACAAAAAGAGGGAGCTGTATGCGTTATTATGGTGTCAATTGCACAACTTTCGCTGATAGCATCAAGTTTCTCAGCTGAAAATACTGGGTATTCGTTAGGCCAATAGATGTTGCGGGTTAGAGGCTCGTCTTGTTTGGCCACACGATAGTGAGGATCATTTATGCGATACGACCTGTCAATAGAAATGGCTCCACCTACGCAGAGGATGCTATGTCCACACGACATTACTACTGAATAGTCTGGGATGGTCATCCAGCGGCGGTGTTTGATGGGATAATCATTAAAGTAAGCAGGGTTATCATGATTCCCTCTAACAAACGCAATCCAGTTGTTCGATTTAGAAAGGCGTTCTCGGTTACGATTATACACATTCTCATAATACCCCGGTTGCTCGAATCCGAAACCACAGTCACCAGCTACAACAATTAATGTGTCCGTCATCCTATACTGCACACAGCACTTGTAAACGAGTTGGTTGAACTCGCCATGAATATCTCCGCTTACCACTATGACCTTGGCATAAGGAAACTCATAGAGAAAATTATTCTCATTCATTTCATCATTCAATTAGGCTTTACTCAAATCATTAATCGTTTTCTTACGTTCCTTAAACACCTCTATTGGTATTAGTTCTTGGCCGTCTCGTTCGGTCAGATACTGATAGAAGGCATTGAGCACACGCATAATCTTGTTGGTGTTGTGTCCATCCTTTTGTCTGTAACCCCTGATGGATGGTGGAGCAATGCCTTTATCAGCTGCATAGAACACCCAATAGGTGCATAGCGCGATGTCCGTTCGGTGAAGTCCCATGGCACAAGCTATATAGAAATCACCTTTGTCAATCTTCTCACAGAAGGTGGGGAACAGTTCCACCATCTTGGCTATGGTCTCACGGTCGTTATCAATAGGATAGTGGAAGTAGTCCACTCCATACTGGCGACATATCTCTGGGTATCTGTCAGCAGAATAGTCCTTCCTTAGGTCTATTACTTGTCGAAGACCTGCCGCCACAACCGTCTTCCATGCGTAAGAGCCTGCTTATGTGACGATATGGTACGTCCTCTCACGCCTCCATATACTGGGGCTATGTCGGGGATTCCTGTCTGTATGATTCTTTCTAAGTCAAGCATTCTTACCACCCTCCTTTGTGTTTCTTCTTTCGTGTATAAATCATTTCCGACTTGTGAACTCTGTTCTGCGAATGAAAGCCTGGTCCGAGCAGCTCCATTTCTGCTTCACGGCCACCTCGCCTCATTGCCTTGATGGCATCCAGAGTCGATGGCCTCAATATCTTCTTTTTCAGTTTCTTCATACTTGCTGTTTTACCATTGATGTTATCAGAGAGCGTAAAAAACAATGCATTTCTATCGTCTTTCGACTTTTTACATATAATCAAGTGTTTTCCTATCGTATGTCCCATGATAGAATACTTCTAGCACTTCCTCAAAGATGTCATCAGGAGAGACTGCATCAAACAAGGTCATACATGAACGCACCTTCATTGCATCCAATTTGCCAAATATGTCAATCACATCCGAATCCTTATGCATAAGTAGCGCATTGGTTATCTCTCGAAGCCGTGAACCGAGAACATCATGCTTCAAGTAAGCTTCAGCTTCATCATACCCGCTTATACCATAATACTTGGCATTCCTGCTATGACCCAGGATGGCGAGTTGTGGAAAGATAAACCAAATCCAGTGTGAACGTTTCATTCCATCTTGTACTTCCTGCAATGCTTGTTCATAGTACATACTCTGAGCTTCTACAAAACGATTCAGGTTATACTTGTCATCGGATGTAATTGCCATAACGAAAGCCTGTGGCAAGATGATATTCACTACATCAATGGACATCTGGAATAATGGCGCAATCTCCTCAACCTTGAATCCGGCAATGCCACAACCAATCTGTGTCACATAGAATTTGAGATCAGGACGAGTCTTTGTAAAGCTGATGAACTCATCTACGTATGGCTTGATGGTTTCCACACCTCCCTGCATCGTGGGAATGGCATAACTCTGACCTTGCAGTCCAACGCCCTGGCCCCATATCGCTCCGAAGCGATTATAGGCAAGACGGGCTGCACCACCGCCATGAGCACCGGCAAGGTTGCTACCAAAGACAAATATCTCATTCGGTTTCAGTTCCGTTATTCTTTTTGGCGTGTATTCTCTGTTGTACATAACTGACTATCTCTATAAATCCTTGATTCTTTCCAACAACAATCTCATCCCCTCGCTCGCTGAAGCTTGGATATGTTCAAAGCCAAGTTCTTCACATGCCTCTATCTCGTTGGGGTCAATGACAAAACGGGGAACCTCCTTGAGCGCATAACGAATGAGGCCGGCAGCAGGAAATACTGCCAATGACGTGCCAATCACAACAAAGATGTCTGCCTGGCTGACAAAATCTTGTGCGATTTCCATTCCTGAGACATATTCTCCAAATAGGACTACGAAAGGACGCATCTGGGAACCGTCACCAGCATCTTCACCTAACTTGATTGGAGTAGTCAATGGATAATCTTTGATACAATTAGGATCCAGACGGTTCTTGGAAGAACAAACCTTTGCCAGCTCACCATGAAGATGGATGACATGGGTACTTCCTGCCCGTTCATGCAGATTATCCACATTCTGTGTAATGACTGTTACCTGATGCTCTTTCTCCAGTTCCGCAATCAAACGATGAGCTTGGTTTGGCTCAACCTCTGACAGTTTCTGTCTGCGCCAGTTGTAGAATTCAAGAAAGTTCTCTGGCTCATGATATAGCCCTTCAACGCTGGCATAATAACGCCAGTCCTTATTATTCCACATACCTTCCTTACCGCGGAATGTACTCAGGCCACTTTCTACACTGATGCCCGCACCAGTTAAGAATACAATATGCTGTCTTGTCATAGTCCTCTATTTTGTTGTTTTACAAATTCTTCTCATTAGTGTCCCGTTAAAATTGGGACGAGTTAAATATTAATCAAACAACCCCGGAATAAGGGGACTATGTTGCTCTTTGACATCATTGGAATAAGTC
>CAJONQ010000135.1 GCA_905235835.1 uncultured Prevotella sp. | reverse complement strand
TTTCTTGTATCCTTTTTCACCCTCTAAATAACAACTTATCGGGTTTCCGATGTATTTTTGATATGTCCCTATCTCGCGTTGTGCAGGACGAGAGACACATGAATAAAACATGCACGACAATACAAATAATGTTACTATCTTTTTCATCTTAATTCTAATTCCGCGTTATTTCCGCAGCACTTTCCTCATGCAAAAATAATGCATTCCCATGAAAAAATAAAATATTTTTGAAAAAAGAATGAAAATCGGCGGGAAAATGCTACCTTTGCACTGCCTTAATGGTCAAAAATAAGGTTTAACGAACAAAACAAAGAAAAAGGATATGAAGAAAATTATCTTGATGTCGTTTTTGACAATGTGCCTTGCTACGGCAAACGCACAAGGTGTGACGATACTAAAGCGTGATGGGGCATCACAAGCCGCTGATTCGAATAAAATTTTTGAAGTGGTTGAAAAAATGCCGGAATTTCCCGGAGGGATACCAGCAATTAAGGAGTATCTTATGAATAACGTGAAATATCCAAGGGATGCAGCGAAAAAAGGAAAGCAAGGTCGTGTCATTGTAGAGTTTGTGGTGAACGAAGACGGCAGCATTTCGGACGAAAAAGTGACAACAAGTGTATTCCCGTCACTCGACAACGAGGCACTGAGAATCATTAGAAATATGCCTAAATGGATCCCAGGTGTAGTAGATGGCAAGAATGTCCGTGTGAAATACTCGATTCCCGTAACCTTTAGGTTGCAATAAACAGACAAGGCAAAAAGAAGAAGAAACATAACTGAGGATGAAATAAGAAATGGGGCTGCTCGAATGAGCAGCCCCATTTTTCGTATCAATTAGGGAATTTATTGTCGTGACGGATTGCTGATAATAACCTTTTTACCCTTGCTCACATATACTCCCGGTTTGAGCGACTGTCTGTTGACAGGACGACCGTCGAGCGTATAGATCTGCTGTTCTGAGGTTTCGCCGGCCAACACCTTGACAATGCCGCTCAGGTTGGGATCAACTCCTTGCAACTGCCGACATCTGGAAGATGGTGGCTGAAGACTCACGCCGCCCCTCGACATATAGACGGAACCAGGTGTAACCTTTTCTGCTCTCCACATTGTATTCGTGCAATTCAAAGCGGTCAGCAAATTTCTCACCTGTACGTCTGTCAATGTCTTCCCAGTTATTGCCGTCGTTACTGCCTTGCAGCACCCACGTGGCAGGGTCGCGCTCAGGAGCATCGTTTGCCGAAGCGACACTGTACTTGGTCAGACAGATAGGACTGTCCAACTGATAGCGCAACCACACGCTGTTGCCAGCGGGAACGTTGGCGCAATACTTCGTACCCAGATTATCATCGATGACCATCGCAACATTCTCGGCATCTACAACGGACGGATGCGATGCCGTTACCCTTGCCGAAACGGTAGTCAGGTCACGAGACAAGTTATAGCCGCCCACCTTCAATGTGGCAGTTCCAACCTTCTGGTTGTCCTTCTCATCGAGTGCGATGTCTATCGTGTAAGTGTCTTCCGCGTCGGGAGTGAAGAAGAAACTGATGGTCTCCTCGCCATCTTTTTCCAGATAGAGTGCCGTGCGGCTCAGCGGGTCTTTTTTCGCGTCACCATTGCGATAGGCGAAGAGATAGAGTTCGCGGTTAATTTCGTCACCCTTGTTCTTTATCTGCACATCAACCTGCTGCTGGTGATTTACGATACGTGAACCGGGGAACCGGATTTCGGCAACATCGAAGTCTTGTACGGGATGGGCGCGGAGCGACAGACTTCCATTTCCACTGACGACGGCCTCAACATAGACCAACTCGCTGCCCAATATCCATTCGGAATCACCATGCTTACGACTGACGGGCATTATCTTATAGGTGCCGGAAGTTCTCAGAACATTTCTCATGCTCACCTCAACGCCAACATATCCCATGTAGGATTTCAACTTTTCAGTCTTCCAGTCATTGAACACCCTCGTCACATTTCCATTATCATCGACGGTGGCAAGGGCAATGTCGAATTCCATTTCACCGTAGCCAAGCGTGTTCCACACATCATAGACAATGGTGTTGCCGTTCTTCACGTCAAAGACCGAGAAATGGAGATGGGGCTTATTGTTATTGGGTTGCCCCGTGGAAGGCTGGATGCCGATGACAATTTCCTGACCCATGCAGAAGCCATCGCTGGAGGTTCCGGCACCGATTCCCGTGTGGTCGTCGGGATTGAGCACCGACAGACGGAAATAGCCGTCGCACCATCCGCCCCAGCCCCAGTTGATGTGGAACAGGCCGTTGCCGTCGTAACCGTCGGCCACAAAGGCATGACCGCCACCGTATGAAGAACCCGAATAGTAAACCGGTCTTTTCTCTGCCAACTCTTGATAGACGAGTTTCTCCCATGTCGCAACAGAATAGCCCTGACGGGAAATATATTTCACGTTCTGGTCATAGCCGAAATAGGCCGGCAATGCCATAGCCACCTCTGCCGACATGCTTCCAGAACTCTCTGGCGCATAGCCCATGTGGATGGACTGTCCGACGTACTGCATCAGCGTGGAAACGGCCTCTCCGTTCACATTTCCATTGTAGATGTCCTGCATGCCATTCCAATCGAAAGTGACGGACGGAAGTGCCGGAAGACTGTAAGCACCGTCCTGCCAACTGTAGGCCGGTATGGAAGCAGTGGCCTCACGCGGCCAACGGTGGTAATACATAATCTGACTCATGGCCGTGGCCACACAGCCCGTAGGACAGCGTCTGCCGTTGATCACCGGACATTTGTTGTTGTAAGGCTCGGCCTGGTTCCACTGCGAACTCATCAGCGGACTAACGGGAGCCGCACCGACCAAACTGCTGGCAACGCTGGTGACATTGTTTGTCACAGGCAACGAGTCGAGCGCGGCAATGGCCTGAGCATATCCCTCAAGCCAAGCCTGCATATTATCGGGAATCTGGTCGGCATCAAAATGCCCGCTGTCGGTATAGCCGAGAATGGGGACAGCCCTATCGTCGCCTGCAACGATAATAAAGCCCTGGTCGCCGTCGATGTCATACACATAGTAAGGTGTGGCACGCTGGCCGCCGATGGCTGGAGCCTGATGAACTCTGGAATCCTGCTGTTTGCTGACCTGTCGCCCCATCTTGCGTGCGAAGGCATCGGCCTGCAGGCGCGCTGATTCCCTATCTACAGGAGCGGAAAACGCTGTCACAGCCATTAGCAGCAGTAGCGTAATCAGCGAAAATTTCGTTAGATTGTTTTTACTTGTCATTTTTGGAGATGATAAACTGTTGATTATTAATGTTAGTAAGGTTGCAAAGATAAGTAAAAAATCGATTATTATGCAAATAATTAGCAAAAAATTTATTTTTAACGGCATTTTTTGAAAAAAATCCGTAACTTTGCACCCAGATTTAGGATAGAAAGATCAATGAATTTACGTTATTACAATCTGGAATTGTCGCACATCAACCCTATTAATGCGTTTCATAAATGGGGTGTGAGTTGTCAGCATTGATTCTGAGGGAATAACGTCATATTTATCGTATTTTCAAGGGATTACCACAGTTTTTTTCGGGTATGAGATACAACCATGACCTGGGCGGTTTCGTCGGGACATGAGGTTGTCAGGGTTCTTCGCGCATCTGTCTCCGCTGAATGATGCCATATTCTCCGTGGTTTCCCGTTGTCAGACATTAACAGTAAACCAAAAGATATGGAAAGAAACAAAATCTTAAAGTACA
>CAJONQ010000134.1 GCA_905235835.1 uncultured Prevotella sp. | reverse complement strand
GTTCCTTTATTTCGGCGGGCTTAATCACCATTCCAGCCACCATGAAGAATAGTGGCATGTGGAACGAGTAGATGGTGAGCCGCCACAACGGAGTAGCCAGATTGTCGGTGGCATGTCCCATGATGACTAAAAAGATGGCAAGTCCCTTGGCATAGTCTAGTTCTTCTATTCTGTTGGCTGTCGTTCTAACGTTTGTCATTGTCGATAAGTGTTTGTGTCATTCTTTTCCTCTGATTATAGTCTGAAATATAGTCTGTCATATCTTGTTGTCTATTAGTGTTCAGCCTGTCTTCTCAAACCATTCGGGTTGTAAAATTACGAAAAATCTCCCACATACAGTGTACATGGGAGATTGTTTTAATGATTATTAAGGCGCAGTTCACTTTTCCGGGTGGGTCAGTGGGTCAGAGGACCGTTCTAAGGTGTGGAGGGACACAGGGAATGTCCCTAACAACTGTGGAATGTAGCGGTTTATGATTTTTGGTTGTATCGACAAGTTACAACCTTATTCGGTTGTATGCACGTTTGAGCCGGCTTTGTGGCAAAACAGCCAAAAACTCGTAATGAATATTGTTTTTTTACCTCTATCAGCAAAATAATTCTCAAATTCTACGGCTAATTCAAATAAAAGCCGTATTTTTGCACAAATTTTTGCTGAAAATGTCGATTATTGCTTTTATAAGGGAACATGGCGGCTATATCCGCTCGAAGGATATAGACAACCGGGCGATGTATGACCAACTGCTGACAGAGGTTGCAAACGGGAACATCGTCCGAATCAGGAATGGCATATATGCCCTTCCTGAGGAAATGGCCAAGACAATGGTTGATGTGGAGAAGATTGTGCCTGGTGGTGTAGTGTGCATGTATTCTGCATGGGCACACTATGAACTGACCACAAAACTGCCTCCTGACATCTGTATAGCCATAGAGAAGAAACGGAAGGTGATTCTGCCTGACTATCCTCCCGTGGCTCTTTATTATTGGTCACAGACCTCATTTGAATTGGGTATAGCAGAAAAAGAGATTGAGGGATATAAAGTCAGAATATACGACTTGGAGAAGTCTGTATGCGATGCTGTAAAGTTCCGAAACAAAATCGGTATCGACATCAGTTCAGAGATACTGAAAAGCTATCTTTCAAGGACAGACAGGAATCTGACCCGTCTGAATGAGTATGCCAGAAGGATGCGCGTGGCAAATATAATGAACAACTTGATTGACTATATGGTATGACGAAAAAGGAAATAAAGAATTACGGAAAGTCCGTTCGTACACGGCTGCTGGCGATCTCAAAGGAAAGTGGCATTCCCTATATGACCATTCTGGTGAGATACTTGCAGGAGCGACTGCTCTATCGTGTCTCACAGAGTGAGTTCAAAGAGAACTTCTGCCTGAAGGGTGGTGCACTGCTGTATGCCTTTAATCAAGAGAAAGCACGCCCCACAAAGGACATTGACTTTCTTGGCACACACATCAGTAATGACAGGGATTACATCAAGGCTGTGTTTGCCAAGATTACGCAAGTCGCTTGCGAAGAGGACGGCGTGACATACGATTCTGACACCATAGAGGTAATTGACATTACGCAGGAGAAGAAATATCATGGAGCGAGACTAACCATGATGGCGCATCTGGACACTGTGCGCCAGCAGATTTCGATGGATATTGGTTTCGGGGATGTTGTTACACCTGGGCCTCAGAATCTTTCATATCCGTTGTTGCTGGAAAATGTACCCAGTGTGAATCTACTCGCATATTCACTCGAGACAGTGGTGGCGGAGAAGTTCGAGGCCATGATTTCCTTGTCTGTCAACAATAGCAGGATGAAAGATTTCTATGACCTTTATCGTATCTTGGGCGATGGGAATTGGAATTCTGAGATACTTGGAGAGGCAGTCAAAAACACCTTTGGTAACCGAAAGACAATCTACATTGAGAATCATCCCCTGTTCAACGACGAGTTTTATGCAGACAGTAACCGCATCGCCAGATGGAACGGTTTCTTGAAAGGAATCAAGTCAGAAGAGCAGATTCCGTTTGCTGAGACTGGAAAAAGAATCAAAGAATTTCTTTGGGGCTATTGGCTGCTTTTGAAACCAGAAGAAGATATTGGATTTATACAAGAGGATGCTTTATAACCAAATAAATTCCATATCACCACGTTATTCGAATAGATAGGGATTAATATCCTAACATTGCTGCTGGCGTTATTCCTAAAGTGGCACAAAGAAGACGGGCTATCTTCAGTGTGGGCTCTGCTCTACCTGAAACATAGTCGTTTATACGTGAAGGACTGACCCCTATCTCAGTAGCCAACTGCTTCTGGCTCATCTTCTTCTCATCCAGAGAAAGCTGTATCAACTGGGCGACAGTTGGCTTACCTATGGGATAGTGCTCCTTCTCATAGTCTATCACGACATCCGACATCATCGTCAACTCCACAGCATTGCGGTCGTTGGCGGGTGTGTTGTCATCCACCATTGGCAACAGTTCCTCAATGCGTGTCAATGCGAACTCATATTGTTCTTTTGTAATCTTTGCCATTTCCGTACCTCCTATATTATATCGTTGAAACGTCAATCTTATCATATTCACTATGCGTACCCACAAATCGGATGAAGATATGTCCTATTGTGAACTTTACGACCACCACAAGACGGTATTTGTTGCCCCTAATGTCAAAGACATAATGTTGGTTCCCTACATAATCTGTCGAAGGGAAGTCTGCCTTTATATCCGACAGGTTCTTCCATTCTGCCTTTTCTGCGATGTCATACCATCGTTCAAGTGCAGCCTTAGCATCTCCATGTCCTTCCAAACTATAGAACTCAACCAACCGTCTATGTGATACAACTCTCATATTGGTTGCAAAATTACGCAATTATTTTGAATTTCAAAAGAAAATTGGCATTTATTCCTGATTTCCGAAATCTCCCGTGTACTTATTTACGTCTATCCTGCTGATGCGCCTATCCGTCGCCTTTCATCTCTTTCTCGCGGATATGCTCTTCGTATTCCGCTATTTCCCGTTCGCCGACATAGGCCAGACCGTAGTGTTCATCGTGCTGACTGTAGTCGAGCCCGACCTTCTCACTATAGACGGAGACACGCATGGGTATCAGTTTGTCTATCAGCGTATAGCCCAGCCAACTCATGCCGAACGTATAGACAAAGACGATGACGATGGCCAGCAGATGGTAGAGGAAGATCACGAATCCGTCCCACGTGCCTGCAATCAGCCCTTCCTGGATGAAGATGCCTGTCAGCACAGTGCCGAAGATACCGCCTGTGCCGTGAGTGGGGAATACGTCGAGGGCATCGTCGATGCTGCTGCGTGAGCGCCAATAGACGGCAATGTTGCAGATCAGCGTGATGACGAAGGCAATGAAGATGCTCTGCCCCACCGTGACATAGCCTGCCGACGGGGTGATGGCCACCAAACCCACTACACATCCGACAGCGGCTCCCATGGCCGATGGCTTGCGACCGCGAAGGCAATCGAAGAAAATCCAGGTCATCATGGCAGTAGCCGAGGCGGTATTCGTATTCAGGAATGCCTTCACAGCCTGTCCGTCGGCATGAAGCGACGAACCCGCATTGAAGCCAAACCAGCCCAGCCATAGCAGGGCCGCCCCCAGCAGCACAAAGGGGATGTTGGCTGGCTCGCTTCTGCGGGTATCTGCCTTGCGCCTGCCTAAATAGATGGCTCCGGCAAGAGCGGCCACACCGCTGGAGGCGTGTACCACGATGCCTCCGGCAAAATCGACCACTCCCCACTTCAGAAACAGTCCTTCGGGATGCCACGTCATGTGGGCCAGCGGACAGTAGATGAAGAAAAAGAAAAACATCATGAAGAACATATAGGCCGAGAAGCGCACTCGTTCGGCAAACGACCCCGTGATCAGTGATGGGGTGATGATGGCAAACTTCATCTGGAACAGGGCGAACAGTGCCAGTGGGATGGTGGCTCCACCTAATATATTACCCGCGGGCGTAGTATAGACGGCACCTCCCACGTTGTGGAACATGGGGAACGTCAGCGGACTGCCAATAATACCACCTAGGTCATCGCCAAAACAGAGTGAGAATCCTATCACCACCCACAGGACGGAAATCAGTCCCATAGCGATAAACGACTGAAGCATGGTGCTGATAACATTTTTCGCTCCTACCATACCGCCATAGAAGAATGACAGTCCAGGTGTCATCATCAGCACAAAGATGGTAGCCGTGATAAGCCAGGCTACATCAGCAGCGGAAATCACCGACCAGTCGCACTCAAACGTGGGCTCACCTACAAACACACCAGCAATGGCTATCAGCGTCATTGCTGCCATCAAAATTATCCAACGTCTCTTTACTTTCATACAAGTATCTCGTCACTTACAGAGTGCAAAGATATTGCAAAATGAAAGAAAAAGAAAATAAATTAAAACAATTTGTATGTTAAATTCAAATGACTTATATTTTGCAATATAATCATACGGGGTCTGTTGCAAATTGACACAAATACGCCTTAAATACTTTCGATTTCCTATCAAATTGTAAGTTACAAACAATACTCACTTAATATAAACGTTTTTCATGTAATGAGATGTGCCCTTCCCTTATTATAGTATAAATTATGAAGCAGAGTAGGACTCTTCAGAAAAACGAAAACGGATCACTGAGGACCTGGTCCCTTGATCAATGGGCACCATCGCAATTCGCGATGGTGCCTATAAGACCCGAACCGTCATTATCAACAATTCCCAAATACCTGTCTCTTTTCTTTGTTTCTTTCGGATTATGTTTTCCTGACAATTTATCTAATCGCTCTTACTTAAGTATTTTCTTTCCTTGATAAATATAGACACCCTTCGCTGTCGGCTCCCCTTCGAGTCTACGACCACGGAGGTCGTACCATACATTACCTCTTCCTTCAGGCATCATCATCCTAACCTCTTCAATACCAGTGACAACACCTTCGAGAGCACCACTTTCATTATAATAACCTCCGTTCTTGAAGTCGAGGTCACTGGTCTGTCCACCTTTTCCATTATGGAAAATGATATAGACAGGATCACCACTACGATCCATTAAGGTTGTGGTATTAGGCTTATAACACTTGCCGTCCCATGTCCATTTCCAGACGTTCTTACCATTATTGGTTCCCACCTTCGTGCAGAGCGTTGCAGTACTCCAATTGCCACTGGTGAAATTACAATCACTATTCCAAGCCCAGCAACGAACCGTGGTCCAAGAGGCAGGAGCCTCGAAGAAGGCACATGTCTCACCCTCATTGACTACGCAGAAGTCTGGAGCCGTGAAGGTCTCCTCCTTGATGTCATCCAAAGCGGATATATCCACCCCATCACTCACGTACATCTTATAATTAGTACCCTCAACGGCAAGTTTGAAACCATCTGTAGATGCCGTGGCAGCACCCAACAGCAACAGCACATCACCTTTGGTTCCTTTTACTTTCAGAACATATCCATTGCTGGATGCCGTCTTGGTATCAATAGTACTCTGGTTGTGGATTCCTGCTGCCTTGCGCACCAATATCTGTTTCTTGATGGCAACCTTATAGGTCTGCCAGTGTTTCAGCCATACACAGGGTGTTCCCGGCATCGTAAGGATATAAGCGTTGGCAGCCTCCACATTGGCATAGAGGGGGGCTGAGGGGTTATCTGCTCCAGGACCCGTGTCATGGTTATCCACGAAAGTCACAGAATAGCGTTTGTAGTTATCGTCATTGGCTAAACTACCGTCATTCAGTCGAGTCCACTGGTTGTTACTAAAGGCATCGTTGATATAATACTTCAACGGGAAGTCGAAGGCAGCCGACTGAATCACACCATCTTGCTTAGTGCCGTTAATCCAATCAGTGACCACTGTCTTGTTACCATCCCAGCATTCACCAACGGAGAAAGTCGGCTTCGCAGTCTTATTATACAGACCTACATATTTTGCCGCATAGCCTTTCACAAAGTCATAACGGAAGCCCACATAGCCTAAATCATTCATAAGGAAATCAAGATAGGCATTCACATTCTTCTGAACATTTTCACCTGTATGGTCAAGATCACGGGCTCCACCCCAAGACTCTCCTGTGTCTAGTGCGCCAGTAGGATTATAGCCATTGTCCTTCGACTCGTCATCCTTACAGATATCTGCCGCCGTCAACTGATAGGTTACACCTCTATAGGTCTCTGCCGGGAAATTCAGCCAATTGCTGTTGACACTGGAACGATGATTGATAACTACATCTTCTATAATACCTACATTCTTCTCCTTAAAAGCAGCAATCATACTACGCAACTGGGCTTCTGTACCGAATGCGCTCTTGTGATCGAACCAATAGACGGGATGGTATCCCATATTATCAGATGTGCTATTCGCATAGGCAGAGTTCGGAACCCAAATGAGATCAAAGAACTGTGCCATCTCGTCAGCTTGCGACTCCAGATTAGCCCAGTTGGTGTCTGTATACGAATTCCAGTAGAAACCTTGCAGCATCACACCGTCATAGTTTGCAGGCCATCCCTGTGCCGACGCGGTCAGCGTGGCAGCCAATACGATTAATGTCGTGTAGATTTTCTTCATCATATCTGTCAGTTTTTAGTTTCTGATGCAAAGTTACACCTTTTCTTCTAACGTTCTATCTTTCAACGCTTAAATAAGGCGACGGGAATCATGCAACCGATTGCACGGATGACTAAAGCAAGAACATTTAATGGCTGTTGGATTGATACTTTGTGCGTGATATTATATGAAAGAAGATACCTTTACCAACTTGAAGGACTTTTGATTTTAAGCCACCACCCGTATCTATTATCTACTGAGAATCAAACACTTATTTTATACAAGTGTTTGATTTTCTTTCTATTTGTTAGGAAATAAACGACAAATTATTTAACTTTGTAAAAATATCCTAAAGCTATACGCATTATGCTACTATTTCTATTTCTCGCAATAGTATTCCTTGCCCTGCTGGGGATTCTCTTCTACTTCAAGGAGAAAGACCGCCAGCTGCTGCAACTGCTTCATACACCCGGAATGACAGTCTGGGTATTTGATGTCAAGAAGAGCATTTTCGTATGGCTCGGTCAGAACGGCAAGCCTGTCAAGAGCATGACCTTTGACGAATTGAAAGAGGCACAGGGAGAGGCTAACACCGAG
>CAJONQ010000133.1 GCA_905235835.1 uncultured Prevotella sp. | reverse complement strand
GGACTGGGTGAGCAGATAGAGGGAATGGTGAAAGAACTGTATGCTGGTAAGGGTGCCGTACGTGCCACCTTACATAAATATGTAGCGGCAAGATAAGCGTATGACCAGAAAGAAGAAACCACTACCCCTGTTGGAGAATATCACCATCACCGACTTCGCTGCCGAGGGGAAGGCACTGGCAAGGGTCGATGACATGGTGGTCTTCGTGCCATGGGCAGTACCAGGTGACGTGTGTGACTTGCAGGTTCGCAGGAAGAAACATAGTTTTATGGAGGCGGAGATCGTATGTCTCCATACTCCTAGCCCATTGCGTACTCAGCCGTTCTGTGAGCATTTCGGTACGTGTGGAGGATGCAAATGGCAGCAACTGCCCTACGAAGAGCAGTTGAAAATGAAACAGCAACAGGTATTCGACCAATTAACCCGTATCGGGAAGGTGGAACTGCCGGAGTTCCGTCCTATTCTGGGCAGTGTGAAGACCAAGGAATATCGCAACAAACTGGATTTCGGATGCTCTAACCGCCGTTACCTAACCAACGAAGAAATTGCCTCTGGCAAGGAGTTTGCCCGTGACGCCATCGGTTTCCATATCACAGGAGCTTTCGACAAGATCCTGCCCATAGAGAAGTGCTGGCTGATGGACGACCTGCACAACCAGATACGTAATGAGGTGCGCGACTATGCCATTGGGCACGGAATGACCTTCTTTGACCTCCGTCAGCAAGTTGGCTTGCTGCGGGATGTGATCATCCGCAACTCGAATACGGGAGAATGGCTCGTTATCATACAGTTCCACTATGACGAGGAGGGCGACGAGCAGCGTGCCCAAGGACTGCTACAGCATATTGCCGACAAGTTTCCGCAAATCACGGCACTGATGTATCTCAACAACCAGAAATGCAATGACACCATTGGTGACCAGGACATCCTGACCTTCAAGGGTAACGACCACATCTATGAAACAATGGAAGACTTACGCTTTAAGGTAGGTCCTAAGTCTTTCTATCAGACGAATACGGAACAGGCTTACCATCTGTATAGTGTGGCAAGGGAGTTTGCGGGACTGACTGGTGAGGAACTTGTGTATGACCTCTATACAGGTACTGGTACCATTGCTAATTTCGTAGCAAAGAAAGCACGAAAAGTGATTGGTATTGAGTATGTACCAGAAGCTATTGAAGATGCCAAGATTAACTCGCAGGAAAACCATATTGACAACACCCTGTTCTTTGCAGGAGATATGAAAGATATCCTGACGGATGAGTTCATTGCAGAGCATGGTCGTCCTGATGTTATCATCACTGACCCACCTCGTGCTGGTATGCACCCTGATGTAGTAAAAACCATTCTACGGGCTGCCCCACAACGGATTGTTTACGTATCATGTAACCCAGCTACCCAAGCTCGTGATTTGCAAGACTTAGACATCGACTACAAGGTGGTCGCTGTGCAACCTGTCGATATGTTCCCACATACCCCCCATGTAGAAAATGTTGTATTATTAATCAAAAGATAAGTATATGAAAAAACTAATGCTTCTTGCCCTGTTGACAACAGGCTTCGCATTGACAGTCAATGCACAAGACAGTGAGAAGAAAAAGACCGTCATTGAATTGCCCCAATGGGTCAAGGACATCAAAATCAGCGGATATGGTATGCTGCAATACCAAGCACAAAACCCTGACGAGAAATCCGAGAATGCTTTCAACCTCAGGCTGATGCGTCTGATCATGGATGGCAAGATTGGGGACTTTGCATGGAGAGCACAGGTACAAGGTAGTTCTAATGCCGGTCCTGGTAATCCTACCGTGATGTTAGTCGACCTCTTTGCAGAATGGCAGAAATACGACTTTTTCCGTGTAAAGGCAGGACAATTCAAGCGTGCCTTTACCTTTGAGAATCCCACCCACCCTATCACACAAGGATGGTTTTCTTATGCCCAGATAATTAACAGTCTCTCTGGCTTTGGCGACCGTTCTGGTGAGAAATCCTCAAGTGGACGTGATATCGGTCTGCAGATTCAAGGTGATTTCCTGAAAAACGCCGCAGGACGCAATCTCCTGCACTACCAGATCGGTGTCTATAATGGTGAGGGTATCAACCAGAAAGACAAAGACAACCGCAAGGATATCATCGGCGGCATCTGGTTCATGCCTGTCAAGGGAGTACGTATCGGAGCCTTCGGATGGACTGGGTCCCGTGGTGACATGACATGGACTGACGAGCAAGGGAATGCACACAAAGAGAGTATCAGCAAGAACCGCTATTGTCTTTCTGCTGAATACGACAAAGACGAGTGGACCTTCCGGGCAGAGTATATTCACAGCCAAGGCTGGGGAGCCACCAAGGTAGACAGTCGTGAGGTTGATTTCTCTAAAGGTGACAAAGCGGATGGTTTCTATGCCTTTGGTATTGTACCTGTCATCAAGAAGAAACTACATGCCAAGGCACGTTACAATATGTATCGCCCTACCAAGGAATGGAGCACTTCCAAGACGATGTACGAGATTGGATTGAACTACTTCATATATAAGAATATCCAGATCAACGCAGAATACGCTCGTGTCAATGACCGTTCTCTGGGAAAGCACAACTACAACTTCTTTGATGTTCAGTTAGACTTTAGGTTCTGAATTACGACAACAATGCCCCAAAAATCTCATCTTATATCTGCTGTTACACCAACTTACAATGCGGCAGTGTTTCTGCCACACGCCTATGCTTGTCGTTTTACCCGATGCCTGGGATCACAATGAGCTCTGTAGGCAACCAGTAGGTTCCTTCGGGGAAACCAGTGGTTTCCTTACTGGAACCCATCGGTTTCCTCCGTGGGAACCAGCCTTTTACCCCATTCGGACTACCCATTAGCCCCATCGTAGCATGGCAATAACCATATCCTAACGGGGTTGAAGGATAACACTAAAAAAGTACAACTTTATGCTGGATT
>CAJONQ010000132.1 GCA_905235835.1 uncultured Prevotella sp. | reverse complement strand
TTCTGAGGTAAATCAACACCAACAATTCTAATTGCCATATATTACTTACTTTTCTTGCAATAATATTAACCCTGACGCATCTTGAACTTAGGGTTCTTCTTGTTAATTACAAACAAACGTCCTTTACGACGGACAATCTTGCACTCTGGAGTACGTTTCTTTATAGAAGCTCTTGTTTTCATATTGTTGTTTTTATTTGTATCTGAATACTATTCGACCCTTTGACAAGTCATACGGGCTCATTTCAACTTTTACCTTATCGCCTGGCAGAATCTTGATGTAGTGCATTCTCATCTTACCTGAGATATGCGCCGTTATCTCATGCCCGTTTTCCAATTCAACGTGAAACATTGCATTGGAGAGAGACTCTACGATAACTCCATCTTGCTCTATTGCGGACTGTTTTGCCATTTGTCTTTGTTTTTACTTTTCTAATTTTTCTATTTCCTCAAAAGAGGAGAGAATGTCAACTTTACCTTGATGAATTGCTATGGTATGCTCGAAATGTGCTGCAGGCTTTCCATCGCGGGTCTTTATCGTCCATCGGTCCTCCATCATATAGATTTTGGGACTGCCCATCGTTATCATGGGCTCAATGGCTATACACAGACCGTTCTTTATCTGAATCCCATTGCCTCGGCGCCCATAGTTGGGAACTGGCGGGTCTTCATGCATCTTCTGCCCGATACCATGACCCACGAACTCGCGAACCACACCATATCCTTGGGCTTCACAATGCGTCTGCACTGCATATCCGATGTCTCCTATTCTCCGACCAGGCTGGGCTGTTTCTATTCCAAGATAGAGAGCCTCCTTAGTCGTCTTGAGTAATTGTTTAACCTCCGTCGAGGTCTCACCTACACTGAACGTGTAGCAGGAGTCACCATTATAGCCGTTCAATAAGATTCCACAATCAACCGAAACTATGTCTCCCTCTTCAAGGGGACGGTCATTGGGCAGACCGTGTACTACTTCATCGTTTACTGATGCACATATCGACGCAGGAAAGGATTCACCACCACATGGATTCGGGAATCCCTTGAAAGTGGGAACCGCTCCATTGTCTTTTATGTACTCTTCGGCAATCTTGTCGAGCTGTGACGTTGTCACGCCTGGCTTAATCGCCTTTCCTATTTCAGTGAGCGTAGCTGCAACCATAAGGTTCGCCGCTCTCATCAGTTCAATCTCTTCCTCTGTCTTCAGAAATATCTTCATAGATATTCTTAGTAGGCAGAAACTCCGCTACGGCCATGAATTCTACCAGAACTCAGCAAGCCATCGTAATGCCTCATCAGTAAGTGGCTCTCTATCTGTTGCAATGTGTCGAGGACAACACCTACAAGGATCAAGAGTGACGTTCCTCCGAAGAAATGTGCAAACTCGGGCTTCACGTCAAGCAGGCCAGCAAAGGCAGGCATACAGGCAATAAAGGCGAGGAACACAGAACCAGGAAGGGTAATATGAGACATAATGTCATCCAGATAGTCGGCCGTAGCCTTTCCAGGACGTACACCAGGAATAAATCCATTGTTTCGCTTTATATCCTCAGCCATCTGCACGGGGTTCATCGTAATAGCAGTGTAGAGATATGTGAATGCTATAATAAGAATAGCAAACACTACATTATACTGCCAACTCGTATAGTCCGACATAACCATGGCAACACGCGTCCAAAAGCCACTACCCTCAGCAGCGAAGCCGAGCAAGGTCGAGGGTATGAACATGATAGCCTGTGCAAAGATAATTGGCATTACATTAGCGGCGAACAGTTTCAATGGAATATACTGACGGGCGCCACCTACCTGTTGACCACGCACCATGCGCTGGGCATACTGCACGGGTACCTTGCGGGTTCCCTGCACCAGCAAGATTGCAGCCAGGATAACAGCAAAGAGGATTAGCAATTCAACAAGGAACATTATCAAACCGCCACTGGTAAGAGCTGTGAAACGCGAAACCAGTTCCTGACCAAATGCCTGAGGAAGACGAGCTATAATACCTAACATAATGATGATGGACACACCATTGCCGATACCCTTGTCCGTAATGCGCTCTCCAAGCCAGAGGATGAACATGCTACCTGCTGCCAAAATAACAGTAGAAGATATCATGAATGAAGTCCAACTGACACTGGGGCTGAGCGCACCTGCAGACTGATGCTGCAGATTCAACAAATAAAACGGACCCTGGAAAAGGAGAATGATGATTGTAAGATAACGAGTGTATTGATTAATCTTACGACGTCCGCTCTCTCCCTCACGCTGCATCTTCTGGAAATACGGTACTACAACGGCCAACAACTGAATAACGATAGAAGCTGAAATGTAGGGCATAATTCCCAACGCAAACATGGAAGCGTTAGAGAAAGCACCACCCGAGAACATATTCAACAAGGACATAAGGCCCTCGTTAGTCTGCTCACGCAATGCAGTCAGCTTCTCCGGGTTGATACCGGGGAGTACGACGAAAGAGCCGAAACGATAGATTGCGGCAAACGCAAGGGTCACAAGAAGCTTCGAACGAAGGTCCTCGATAGCCCATATGTTCTTTACTGTCTTTACAAACTTCATAATCTAATTATTACAATTTAGTTACCGTACCACCAACATTCTGAATAGCAGCCTCAGCAGCTGCAGAGAAAGCATTGGCTGTTACATCAACCTTAGCAGTCAGCGTACCATTAGCCAACACCTTCACCAAGACATCACCCTTAATAACACGGTTGGCCTTCAGCTCTGCGATGCCAATTGTGGTAATACCCTTGTCGGCCAAAGACTGGAGAGCGGAAAGGTTTACTGCCTGATACTCTACACGGTTGATATTCTTGAAGCCGAATTTCGGCAGACGGCGCTGCAAAGGCATTTGGCCACCTTCGAAACCAATCTTCTTCTTATAGCCAGAACGTGCCTTGGCTCCCTTGTGACCGCGAGTAGATGTACCACCCAAGCCAGAACCAGGTCCACGACCAATGCGACGACGAGA
>CAJONQ010000131.1 GCA_905235835.1 uncultured Prevotella sp. | reverse complement strand
TGCCTCTCACGACCATGAGTTCATCAATACTGTTGCCGACCGTATCATCGAACTGACACCGAAAGGCACCATTGACAAACTGATGACCTACGATGACTATATCTACGATGAGAGCATCAAGGAGAAGAAAGCTGAGTTGTATTCTTAAGAGTGGCACGGAATTTGCTATATAATCTTTACAAATGACAAACGCTATGAAAGAAGAAGAAAAGGAAAAGCTGGAAGAGGAAGAGACTCTGAAGGAAGAAGAGACCGTTGAATCTCAAAATGCAGAGAACTCGGAAGATGCTGAGAACTCCGAAAAATCGGAAAATTCAGAGGAAGCTGAAGAGAAAGACCCTTTAGTGGCTGCCCAGGAGGAAATTGAGCAACTGAAGACACAGATTCTATATAAGACAGCTGAGTTTGACAACTATCGCAAACGCACCCTGAAAGAGAAGGCAGAACTGATCTTGAATGGTGGTGAGAAAGCTGTTAGTGCTATCCTACCTGTTATTGACGATATGGAGCGTGCTATGGAAAATGGAGAGAAGACGGATGACCCCGCTGTTCTTCGTGAGGGTATGGAACTGATCTATCATAAGTTCACGAAAGCTCTTGAAGGACTGGGTGTCAAGAAGATAGAGACAGAGAATGCAGACTTTAATACTGACCTGCACGAAGCTGTCGCCATGGTACCAGGTATGGGCGATGACAAGAAAGGAAAGGTGATTGACTGTCTGCAGACTGGTTATCAATTAAATGACAAAGTAATTCGCCACGCCAAAGTGGCAGTAGGACAATAATATGGCAAAGAGAGACTATTACGAGGTGCTCGGCGTCGATAAGAACGCTACAGAAGACCAGATCAAGAAGGCGTATCGCACCATCGCCATCAAATATCACCCCGACCGCAACCCCGGCAATAAGGAGGCTGAGGAGAAATTCAAAGAGGCAGCCGAGGCTTATGACGTATTGCATGACCCACAGAAACGTCAGCAATACGACCAGTTTGGATTCAACGGTCCACAAGGTGGTTTCGGTGGATTCAATGCCTCCAGCATGAATATGGATGATATCTTCTCGATGTTCGGTGATATCTTTGGCGGTCGTGCCGGGTTCGGTGGTTTCGGAGGTGGTGCCCATCGGGGTCCTCAGCAGCATCGTGGTAGTGATCTTCGTCTGAAGGTCAGACTCACTCTGGAGGAGATTGCCACAGGTGTCACAAAGAAATTCAAAGTCCGTAAGGATATTCCTTGTGCTCATTGTCATGGCACTGGTGCAGAGGACGGCAGTGGTACTGAGACTTGTCCGACATGTCATGGAAGTGGTGTTATCACCCATACCACCCAGAGCATCTTTGGTATGATGCAGACTCAAGGAACTTGTCCTACTTGTAACGGTTCTGGGCGTATCATCAAAAACAAGTGCCGGCACTGTGGTGGCACTGGTGTTGAGAAAGGTGAAGAAGTGGTTGAGATTAAGATTCCTGCTGGTGTTGCTGAGGGCATGATAATCAACGTGCCTGGTAAAGGTAATGCCGGTCATAACAAAGGTATCAATGGTGATATCCAGGTCTTTGTGGAGGAAATCGAGGATGAGCGTTTCATCCGTGACGACAGTGACTTGATATATAATTTGTTGCTCGACTTCCCAACAGCAGCTCTTGGTGGTGACGTGGAGATCCCTACCATTCAGGGTACAAAACTGAGAGTGAAGATGGAGCCTGGCACACAGCCTGGCAAGACACTCCGTCTGAGAGGTAAGGGACTGCCTGCTGTACAGGGCTATGGTCGTGGTAATGGTGATTTAGTGGTGAATGTCAGTGTCTATGTCCCCAAGACATTAAGTCGTGAGGAGAAGGAAGCCATTGAGAAATTCAAACATAGTGACAACTTCCAAGGTGATGCTGCCACAAAGCGTTCTATCTTCCAGCGTTTTAAGAACTATTTCAATTAATACTTCTCGCCCATGAATTACCAAGAGACCTGCGAATACCTGTTTAACCAGATGCCCATGTTCGAGAAGCAAGGGGCATCAGGCTATAAGGAGGGCTTGAGTAATACATGGGCATTGGATGACCATTTCGGACATCCTCATCAGCAATATGCCACTATCCACGTAGGAGGGACTAATGGCAAAGGATCTGTATCCCATACCTTAGCAGCTTTTTTACAAGAGTGCGGCTATCGAGTAGGACTTTATACATCCCCCCATTTAGTTGATTTCAGAGAGCGCATCCAAGTTAACGGCGAGATGATTTCCGAGGACTACGTGGTGAACTTCGTGAAACAAGAACGTAGTTTCTTTGAGCCACTCTACCCTTCTTTCTTTGAGGTCACAACAGCTCTTGCCTTTAAATACTTTGCTGATAAGAAGATAGATATTGCAGTGATAGAAGTTGGAGAAGTTGGATTAGGTGGACGACTTGACTGCACGAATATCATTACCCCACTCGTCTCTGTCATTACCAATATCAGTTTCGACCACACCCAGTTCTTAGGTGACACTTTGGCAAAGATCGCCTCAGAGAAAGCCGGTATTATCAAGAAAGGTGTACCTGCGGTGATTGGCGAGAGCCATGAGGAGACACGTCCCGTTTTTGAGGAAAAAGCAAAGGAAACGGGGAGCAACATCATATTCGCTGATGATGAGTCGGAAATACTTCAAGCTACTCCCCTGGTCTCAGGTAAGATGCACTATGTAACTCGTCACTGGGGAGAACTGGATGGTGAGTTGGGGGGTATTTATCAAGAAAAAAACCTGAATACAGTCTTTGCAGTATTAAAAGTGTTGTCTGATAAAGGTTATCTTTCAGCATGCACTACTACCAATAGTCAGGAACAATTCAAGAAGGAGCTGGTTAACGCTCTTGGCAATATCAGTAAATTAACAGGGCTGACAGGTCGTTGGCAAGTTGTCAACACTTCCCCATTAACGATTTGTGATACAGGTCATAATGTAGGCGGATGGATTTATTTAAGTCAGCAAATAGCACAAGTAGAGTGTGACAAGAGACATATCGTTTTCGGAATGGTGGATGACAAAGACATCCATCAAGTGATGGATTTATTACCAAAAGACGCATCTTTCTATTTTACTCAAGCTGCCACCAAACGTGCAGTCAATGGAAACGTCGTGAAGGCCATCGCAGCACAACATGGGCTCTATGGAGAGTGCTATCCTACTGTGGTTGAAGCATATAGGGCTGCACAAGAAGCAGCTGGTATGAGAGATTTTATCTTTATTGGCGGTAGCAGTTACTTAGTGGGTGATTTCCTAAAAAACTGCATTTAGTTGTTTTTAACACTCCTATCAACGTTTTTTTTACACATTCTTTCGTTAAATTCGATTTTTTTCGGTTACTTTGCAGGTAAATACATATGTAACTAAAAACAATCGATTATGGCGAACACAACCGAAAGTGAAAATTTGTGTGGTCTGAGCCGCAAAGACTTTCAGACCACGATCAATGGTAAGAAAACAGATTTATACATCTTGCGCAATCGCAAGGGTTTTGAAGTGGCAATCTCCAATTATGGCGGTGCCATTTGTGCTATTATGGTACCAGACAAAGACGGTAAGGTAGCTAACGTCATTCAAGGACACGGAAGTATTCAGCAACTAACCAGTGGTGCTGAGCCTTATCTGTCTACACTGATCGGACGCTGGGGCAACCGTATCTGTAAGGGACAGTTTACCTTGAATGGTAAAGAGTATCAGCTCGCACTCAACGACGGTCCTAACCATCTGCATGGCGGTACAATAGGATTCAACGCCAAAGTATGGGATGCCCGTCAGATGGGTCCTCGTTCATTGGCATTACACCGTGTTTCCTCTTATGGTGAGGAAGGTTTCACTGGAGAGTTGGATGTTACGGTAGAATTCACCTTCACTGACAATAACGAGTTAGTACTGGAGTATCTTGCCACAACCAACAAGAAGACAATTGTCAATCTGACACATCACGCATTCTTCAGTCTTGCTGGTACAGCTGATCCTACCCCAACCATTGAGGACCAGATTTGCCAGATTAACGCAGACTTCTATCTTCCTACAGATGAGACAGCTATCCCAACAGGTGAGATACTGAAAGTGGCTGGAACCCCATTCGATTTCCGTACGCCGAAAGCCTTCGGTAAGGATATTGATGCCGACCACGAGCAGATTAAGTTTGGCAAGGGCTTCGACCACAACTATGTATTAAATAAGGTAGAAGAAGGTGAGCTCAGCTTCGCCGCTAAGATCAAGGATCCAAAGAGCGGACGTACTTTGGAGTGCTACACGACAGAACCTGGTATGCAGCTTTATACTGCTAACTATGCGAGTGGCTATAAGGGAGCTAACGGTGCTACTTTCCCACGTCGCTCTGCTGTTTGTCTGGAGGCTCAGCATTTCCCCGACACACCTAACCGTCCTTACTTCCCCAGTGTTGTTCTGAATCCTGGTGAGCGCTACAAACAGAAGACTGTGTATAAGTTTGGTGTTGAAGAATAATCATTAAAATCATACAGCATTATGAGTAATCAAAAACAAAATGGTAGCATTATCGCCATTATAACGATGATGTTCCTCTATGCCATGATTGCGTTTGTTACCAATCTGGCAGCGCCGATAGGTGTCGTTATGAAAAACGATCCTGAGGTAGGTGGTTCCAACATGCTTGCTATGTTGGGTAATTTCATGAACTTCTTTGCTTATCTGTTCATGGGTATTCCTGCAGGTAAGATGCTTACCAGAATCGGGTACAAGAAAACTGCTCTGTTAGGAGTCCTAGTTGGATTCATTGGTGTGCTTATCCAATTCGTTTCTGGTTTTGAGGCATTGGAAGGCTACTCTGACAATTTCGTGTATTTGTTGGGCGCTTTCGTATCAGGTCTTTCAGTCTGCCTGCTAAATACAGTGGTGAATCCTATGTTGAACTTGTTAGGTGGTGGTGGTAACCGCGGTAACCAGCTGAACTTGATCGGTGGTACACTTAACTCCCTTTCTGGCACCTTGACTCCTATGCTTGTCGGTGCCCTGATCGGTGAGGTAACAAAGTCTACTGACTTTGTCGAGATCAATCTTGTTCTTTACATAGCCATGACAGTATTCGCTGCTGCATTCGTCGCACTGCTTTTCATCCCTATCAAGGATCCGGAAATAGGTAGAGTCACTTCTAAAACGAAGTTCGAATATTCTCCTTGGTCATTCCGTCATTGTCTGTTAGGCGTTATAGCCATATTCTTCTATGTTGGTGTAGAGGTAGGTATTCCTGGAACATTGAATTTCTATATCGCAGATACGACCGAGAAAGGTGCAGGACTATTAACCAACGCAGCAGCTATCGGAGGCTTTGTTGCCGGAACTTATTGGTTACTGATGCTCGTAGGTCGTCTCTGTTCCAGCTTTATCGCTGACAAAGTATCATCTAAGACCATGATGATTGTCACTAATAGTGTTGGTATGATTCTTATTCTGCTGGCTATTTTCATCCCTAAGACAGTTATGACTTCGATGCCATTGT
>CAJONQ010000130.1 GCA_905235835.1 uncultured Prevotella sp. | reverse complement strand
ATCCGTTCACAATCATGGTAATAGCCATCAAATTCTCTTCCTGCCAGTTTGTCTTTACTACAAGAACAAAAGCATATAGTCACCAAGAACATGATGGCGGCTAAGAGTCTCTTTATTTTAAGAAAAGGAAAAAGCATCGTAAAATTTGATTTATCTGTCTCGTTTTATTTTAGTATTTCATCATCAGGGATTACATTCCTCATGCAAAAATAATGCATTCTCGTGAGAAAATAAAATATTTTTGAAAAAAGAATGAAAATAGACGGAAAAATACTACCTTTGCATCGCCTTAATGGTCAAAACTAACGTTTAACGAATAAAACAAAGAAAAAGGAATGAAGAAAATTATCTTGATGTCGTTTTTGACAATGTGCCTTGCTACGGCAAATGCACAAAATGGGATGGGACAAGTAACTCCACCGCCAACCGTGGATTCGAATAACGTCTATTTCACGGTTGAAAAAATGCCGGAATTTCCCGGAGGTCAAGTGGAACTGATGAAGTATCTTGCCAGTAACATAAAATATCCCAAAGATGCTGCGAATGCTGGAAAGCAGGGGCGTGTCATTGTGCGGTTTGTGGTCAACGAAGACGGCTCTATCTCGGATGAGACACTTATAAGGGGCGTGTTCCCGTCACTCGACGAGGAGGCACTGAGAGTCATTAAGAGTATGCCTAAATGGCACCCCGGTGAACAGGAAGGCAAGAATGTCCGTGTGTATTACACGATTCCCATTTCCTTTATATTGCCGGCTCCCGGACCATTACGTCCTGATGACGCAAAATAACAGACACTATATTTAATAAGAATGGGGCTGCTCGCATCGGCAGCCCCATTTTTCGTATCAATTAGTGATTATTATCATCGTGACGGAGCGTTGATAATAACTTTCTTACCTTTGTTCACATATACTCCGGGCTTGAGCGTCTGTCGGTTGGCGGGACGACCGTCGATGGTATAGACTAGGGAGTTGTCGGCTTCTTTGGCTTGTACGGAAACCACAATCTCCGTCTCCGGATCGACACCCATCAACTGCCACTCGGCAATCTGGAAGATATAGGCGTTACGATCACGGCGTTCATCCAGATAGAACCTGTAATAAAGATAACTGTCTTTTGTATCTACCGTGTATTCGTGCGTCTCAAAACGATTTTCGAAGATTTCTTCCTTACGCTTGTCGATGGTGCACCAATGACTACCGTCGTTACTGCCTTGCAGACGCCATTCATATGGATCGCGCTCCGGAGCATCGTTTGCAGAAGAGATGCTGTAGGATGTCAGACGAATGGGGCGGTCCAATTCATAGCGCAGGTAGGCCTTGCTGCCGACTGGCACGTTGGCACAATACTTCGTACTCAGTTCATCATCGATGGCCTTCTCGGGGCTTTCTTCGGCAACGACACCGGGATGAGACGCCACTAACTTTGCAGGAACGGTGGTGAGGTCTTGGGTCAATTTGTATCCCATGATGTTCACCGTGGCCGAACCGATGACCTCCGCGCAGTTCTCGTCAAGTGCGATTTCAACGTTGTACAATCCTTCGGCATTGGGCGTAAAGAAGAATTTGAGCGTTTCCTTACCGTCCTTTGGCAAATAGAGGGCTGTGCGACCCAACACTACAGGCTCTCCTTCACCGTTATGATAGGCAAAGAGGTAGAGTTCCTCATTCACCTCGTCTCCGTAGTTCTCTATCTGCACATTAACCTGCTGCTCGGTTGATACAATATGCGTGCCCGGGAAACTGATTTTGGTCACATCGAAGTTGGCTTCAGGATGGCAGGTGAGCGTTATGGTGCGATTGGCGCTGACAGTGGCCGTGACATATCTCAATTCGCTACCGATTAGCCATTCTCTGTCACCGTGCTTACGACAGACAGGCACCAGTTTGTAGGTTCCGGGATCCAGCAGTCCGCTCATCTTCGCTTCAATATCCATATATCCGTAGCCGTTGGGCAACGATGCAGTGGTCCATTGATTATATACGTTCAACACATTACCGTTATCGTCTATGGCACCAATGCCTATATCGAACACCGCTTCTTCATAACTGTATGAATTCCAAACGTCATATACGATGGTGGCACCTCTCTTGACTTCCAAACGTGAGAAATAAAGTTGGCAATAGTCTTTCTTCGGCTGTCCCGTGGGAGGCTGGATGCCGATAACGATTTGCTGTCCCATGCAGAAACCGTCGCTGGAGGTTCCGGCACCGATTCCCGAGTGGTCGTCGGGGTTGAGCACCGACAGGCGGAAATATCCGTCGCACCAGCCACCCCAGCCCCAGTTGATGTGGAACAGGCCGTTGCCGTCGTAACCGTCGGCCACAAAGGCATGACCGCCACCGAATGAAGCACCAGAATAGTAAACCGGTCTTCCTTCGGCAATCTCTTGATAAACAAGGTTTTCCCATGTTGCTATGGAAAAGCCGTCACGGTTAATGAATCTCATATTCTGGTCATAATCGAAATAGACGGACAGCGCCTTATAGACATCCAAAGACAAGGCTCCGGAACTAACAGGAGAATATCCCATGCGAAGTGCCTGTCCGGCATACTGCATCAGCGTAGAAACAGCATCTCCGTTCACATTTCCGTTGTAGGTGTCCTGCATGCCGTTCCAATCGAAAGTGACGGGAGGAAGTTCCGAAAGACTGTGGGCGCCATCATCCCAACTGTAGGCAGGTATGGATGTCGTGGCCTGCTGTGGCCAACGGTAGTAGTACATAATCTGACTCATGGCAGTGGCCACACAACCCGTAGGGCAACGTAGCCCGTTGATTACAGGACATTTATTATTGTAGGGATCGCTCTGGTTCCACTGGGATTTCATCAGTGGTTCCACGGCTGCCTTATTGTCTGATTCACCAGCGGTTATCTCGTTCGTAGCGGCAGAAGCGTCGAGTGCGGCAATGGCCTGCGCGTAATCGTTGAGCCATGCTTTCATGTTATCAGGAATCTGATCTGCATCGAAATGGCCGCTGTCGGTGTAACCCAGAATGGGCACTGCCCTATCGTCGCCTGCCACGATGATGAAGCCCTGTTCATCGTCGATGTCATACACATAATAGGGTGTGACACGTTGATCACCGACGGCTGGAGCCTGATGCGCTCTGGCTGTCTTCTGTTTACTGACTTGCCGTCCCATCCGATGTGCAAAGGCATCGGCTTGCTGACGCGCAGTTTCCCTGTCAACAGGGTCAGAAAATGCTGT
>CAJONQ010000129.1 GCA_905235835.1 uncultured Prevotella sp. | reverse complement strand
ACCCCTAATCTTCAAAAATTATTCAAGTATAAAAATATAATTCTCTTTACGTCTATTCCCAGAGGTTCTCAGGTTTGTCCAGTTCCTCCGCGTCAAAAAAGTTCTTCTTGGCAAAGTCGAGGTCGTCATCGTTGCCGCCGCCTCCGCCTCCTCCGATGCCAGGATTATCTCCTTCAGTATTACCGTCTATGGAACCTGCCATCATTTGGAAAGGCATCATTACTATCAATTCGGTTTTTGGTTCAATATATTTTTTCATTTCTGTTATCCTCCTTGCCTTATTTGATGATGAACTTCTTGCCATTCATGATGTAGATTCCCTTTTGGGATGAAGGATGAGAGAAGAATGATGCAGGATCGTTTGCAACCTTCTGGCCTTGCAGGTCGTAGACACCTTCGTTCAACGAGGCACGCCGCGTCACTACATTCGTATCGGTACTTTCTATGGTTGAGATTCCTGTTGTCTCATCGTCATCACAGTTTACTTCCATGCTGACCTTGGCATATTCAACTCCGTCAGGCAGGGTGAAGTAGCCGCGATAGCCTTTCAGCATGGCCGTCGGGTTCTTCGTTGTGGCTTGCGCATAAACAAACTTATTGCCTGTACCGATGTAAATCGTGTTTTTATCCTCAGTTTTACCACCAGACAGCAACGCTGTCGGGGCAAAGAATCCATGATAGGTATATCCTTCTTTCTCAACACTTCCGGCAGTTGTTGCGCTGATCGTTATATTGCTTAGTGGAACAACCGCTCCTGCCTGCACCGTCTGCGTAGGATAGACGATGTAGGGCGTTCCGGCTACCATCGCCTCGTCGGTGTTGACCTTCGAGAAGTTCAGGTGAGTTCCTGCGCCATCGGTGGTGACACCCGTAAACTGTTGCAGGTCGTAACCCTCTCCAAAGAGTTTCTTGCGGTTGGCATCGTCAAGGTCAAACGGTAGGCAGATGGCATTCCAGCAATCGGCCACCAATGAGCGATAGAGGTTTACTGTAACGGTCTTATCCACATTATTGCTAATAGCATTAGCGTCATAAAGATTAGTCGTTTCGATACCTGTACGGTTCTCGTACAAAGTGACAGCATCGATTTGTGCATTGCGGAAAATTTGTACTGGATTTTGAGATTCCAAATAACAAGCAAAGATTCCACTCATGCTCTGAGGATTATATCGAATTTCACGTTTTTTATCGCTCTCTATTAAATATACTATATCTGCATGATAATCGTCTCCTTCTATATTTATGGTGGCAGATTTGTAAGTAGCGTCATCGCCAGATTCATGCATTAACAAATTATTAGTGTTTCCAGAAGCAGTCGTATAAAGATATTTATTGTTACTGTAGTCGTAATAAAGAGTCCATTTGTTGTTTTCTTTTTTCAATGTTAATATTTGAACATCTGAAGTTGGTGTGATGGCTCCATTATTATAATTATCTGATACGTCAACTTTGCCAATATTGGAGTTAGATATTGATGCATAACTCTTTCCTAAAGCATAGTAGTTGTCGCCAGTATTGTTTACGATGATAATTTTATCGCCGTCAACAAGTGTGTTAGCATTGGTAACGAGATAATAAGAGTCACCGTCAGAATATGTTGCGGGTGTGCCCTTTGTATAAGTTGCACTCGGGTGTTTGGTAGGACTTGTAACTGTACCGCGCATAGCATAAGCAATCACAGTGGTAGTTTCTGTTATATTGAAAGGAGTGGTATATTGTATGAAGTTTTCACCACCATCAGTAGAGTACCATAATGTTACGGTATTATCATCTGCATCTTTTTCGGCCTTGCTGATAGTAACAGTATATGAGGTGTCAAAAATTGTATTAGCCGAAAGAATTGGTCTTTCCGGACGTTCTACAACATTGTAGGTTGCATTCGTTTCTGTACTATAATAGTTAATGCCGTCAATTGTGATACAACCTTTAGCACGAATAGTTTGTTCACCTTTGGCTGAAAGTGAAACTTGTATTGAACTGCCATTTTCTGTAGATTCATTGCCATTATAGGTATACCATATGTTGGTCGCTCCTTCTGATGTTATTCTGACTTTTTGACCAACAGCAATGGAACTTCCAGTTTCAGGGTCAAAGGTAGGAGCCACAGGAACGTCTACAACATACAATGTATAAGACACCTCTCCTGTTTTATACGTGTCATCACCTTCGAATGTAACTGTAATAACAGTTTCACCAATTTCTTTTATTGTAACGGCACCAGTCGTACTGTTTACTTCAGCTATATTTGTGTCTTCGCTGGTGTAAGTGACTGTTAAATTATGTGGGTTTGTTAGTTCTGGGGCAGTGAAAGCATAGCCCTTAACAGCAGTATAGGATTCTTTCGCAAATGATAACTCATGGTTGAGTTTTGTCTTATCGGGAATGGTAGTGCAATAATCCGTATATGAAGTTTCTCCTACTTTATATTCAATGGTAATAGATGAGAGATAGCCTGCGCCAGAACCATTTGTCAGAACAAAGTAACTCGCATTGGCAGAAGAGCAGTCGAAGGTGTATGTATCAGTATTTACCGTTGGCGTAATGGATGTGCCATTTGTTGGATTCTCAGAATTGCCAACCTTTATGCTGAAATTCTTGTTTGAATCTGAAGAGGAATACACTAAAGTGATTTTGCTTAAACCCGGTAATGCCGTTTTGTTATACATGGTACCAGTACCGCTGCTGTTTCCTGCAGCACGCCACTGAAGATTACTACCGTTTTTATACATTTGTTGGACTGCAAACGTAAGATCTTCAATGATACAATCAGAGAAAATATTAGCGGAACCATAACTTGAAGGCACACCAGAAGAACTTGACGTAATTGTTTTAGAAATGGTTGTTTGACTTGAGGTTCCAATTGCATAAAGCGCATACAGCGTTACATCGTGTATACCCATATAGGCTCCTTGGCTGGTATAAACAGTTTCAGGTCTTGTGTCTATGGGGGGGGTAACTTCTGTGTTAGCAACCCATCCAATGAAAGTATAGGTATCTTCTCCAGATTCTATGGTTTGCGGAGCAGTGGGGAAGTCAAAATGTTCGCCTTCTACCATTTCGATTGGATAGCCGGATGCTCGTTGTCCGTTAATATAGATGTCGAGGATATGTGTTGGAATGGCTTCAAAGTCCAGTGAGGTTGGAAACTGTAAAGGTGTTATCTTCGTTGTCTGTTATGGTAGCTGTTCCTGATGGTGTTACGGTATAGGGGGTAGTTTTGCTCACACGGTAGCCCGTCTTAGGTGTGGCCGTGATGGTTGATCCACTCAGAGACACCGTACCCATGTTAGTGTCGTTGCTTGTTGGGGTAATGGTATAAGAGATACCTGTTTCCCATTCTATGGAAACACTTGTAAGATACATGGCACCTGAGGCAGAACGGAAACCGATATATTCGTAATCTCCATCGATTGTAAGCGAGGTAGAAGTGCCCATTACTATAGTGCCAAGCAATGTGCCTTGATTACTGCTGTTGTATAAGTCGGTTGCAGCAGTATATGCTGTGTTTTTTCCATATATTTGAAGTATACGTCCTGCTGAAGTGCTTGATTTCCATTCTACAGTAATTGATTTCACTTTACCTCCTGAAGTAGTGGTAACAACTCCAGAATTGCTGTTACTTGATCGCAATTGTATTGATGAGTTTCCTCCTGCACTCTGGCCTGCATAAACGGCATTGGAATTAGATGTTTTCCCAGACCATTCAACATAGTTTGTTCCTGTTACACCTGTGAATGCTTGGTCCAAAACATCGGTCTTGGTTGCTTGCCCCCAGACATGAACATTTCCTAACATCACGGAGAGGAGTGTCAGGAATAGGAATTTTGTAAAATGTTTCATACGTTTTGTTATTTTTTGTTGT
>CAJONQ010000128.1 GCA_905235835.1 uncultured Prevotella sp. | reverse complement strand
CGATGCAGCATTTGATGAAACGGTCTTTCACCAATATCTTGGTGGGACTGCCGCTGCGTTTGTAGACCAGCATATTCTGCAGGTAGCGCAACAGACCGGCGAGCACCCAGAAATTCGTCAGATAGATATATGGTGAACCGAAACGCTCAATGACACCCTCACTCATGGTGTAGATGATATAGCAGACCATCGTGATGGTGCCTACGATGGTGACGCTGAGGTCGATAAACTGGGAGTTATAGCCCGTAATGCTCTTACGGGGAACGGTGCCAGTCAGCTCATAAATCCGATAGTCGTCCTTCCGTTTGGCAAAGGCAAGGAAGAGGGCGAGCAGGAAGGTCATCAGGGAAAGCCAGCCAGACACGAAGATATTAGTGGTGAAGCCGCCAATCAGCACGCGAATCACAAAGCCCACCGCAATGATGGCAACATCAAGGATGGCGTGTTGTTTCAACCAGACGCAATAGGCGATATTCATGGTCCAGTAGCCAAGAAGCAGGGCATAGAGGATCGGCATGTTGACACTATGCGATAAGGAGACGAGTAGGAGGGAGGCTATCAGACACAATGTCATGATAAAGTAGCCTTCCCATACGCTGACCTTTCCTGCGGCAATGGGGCGAAACCGCTTCCTGGGATGCCGGCGGTCTCTCTCCACATCGTGAATATCGTTGTAGCAATAGATGCTGCTGGAGATGAGACAAAAAGCAAGGAACGTCCATAGTGTCGGTATAAAATACTCCTTGTTCAGCAAGTTGTTGCTGAAGAACAATGGGGCGAACACAAAGGCATTCTTAAACCATTGCAAAGGACGTAGCAGCATGAATGCATCCTTCATTATCATGCAAATTTACACATAGTATTGTGATAATCATGATGCTGTTGATGTTTTTTGTCATATTTTAACGATTAGACACCCCCTCCGTTGACAGTTCCGTCAATTCTGCTAATAGAAAAGTTGTACCTTTGTCGTAAAATTGGAAGCATAACTAACAAATTAGAATTATGAAAGAAAAAGAATTTTTTGATGGGCTGGCGGAGATCATCCTCAGCCATGTAGACAAGAGCAAAAAGGAGATCAAGCGTCAGCTGGGTGATCCTTCACAGTTACAAAATGACATTCTGAAGATGGGGCATTTTAACGGCAACATCTTCTCAAGAGAAAAAATGTTCTGCCACACGGTAAAAGTGTTCATCCGCTTCCTGTTGAATCTGGCGATGTACATGGATGAGGCACAGTTTGTCAATATGTTCACGGATATTGCCGAATACATCCTGAAAGTAGCCGATACGGATGCTGCCAGTGAGATTAACGATGCCCATGCGAGAAAGAAATGATGGCGGAAGAAACTGATCAATGCTCATTGCTCTGTTTCTATCAAACTTAACATTCAACATCATACATTATGGAAAAGAACCTTGTATCAGTCAAACTGATCTTGGGAGAGATAGCCCTGGCGGGGCTGTCTCTTGAGGAAGAACGCAGGATCGCACAGTTAGAGCATCACCGCATCCTGCCTGACAGTGAACTACAACAGGTGGAATTCCTGTTTAAGATGTTTAAGAAGCCGTGTTTCGCCCGTGGCGAGTTGGTGGGTGTCTCGGGAAAAGCCAAGAGTGGCAAGACATTCGTCTGTTCTATTCTGATGGCGCTCTGCTTCCGCAACCAAGTGCTCTCCGTCGACCGGATCGAGCCGAGAAGGTTGCATGTGCTGTGGTATGATACGGAACAAAGCGAGGAGTCGACGCAAGACATCCTGAAGAACCGTATTCTGCCCATGACGGGATTGTCAGAGAGTCAGTTTCCGAAAGAACTGTTCGATGTGTTCAATGTCCGGGGCGAGCCGTATTCCGAGCGGTTGCCTTTGCTGGAGACGGCAGTCAGTCGCTATAAGCCGGATCTGGTCATCCTGGATGGTATCCGTGACTTAGTGGCGGACATCAATGACGGGGTCGTCGCCCAGGAAGTGGTGGAACGTCTGATGCGCCTTGCCTCAGCGCAACGGTGCTGCATCGTCTGTGTCCTTCACCAAAACAAGTCGGTGGAGGATAACAACCTGCGTGGCTGGATTGGTACGGAGTTGAGAAACAAGGCGTTTGAGGTGTATGAGTGTTCGAAGTCGAGTGAGCGTATCTTCGCTTGGGCACAGACGGATACCCGTAAGTATGACATCCCTGACAAACTGAAGTTTGCCGTCAACGAGCAGGGCATTCCCTATCGTTGTACGGAGGAGCAACTGTTGGAGGCTCAGTATGAGGCGCAGCGGAAACTGGCTGAAGAGCGGCAAAAAAGTGGGGACAGCAGTAAGTTGACACCCTTTAACCCGAAATACATCCTCGGGAAAAAGAGCCGTTATACAGTGTTTGATGTCAAACTATTATTAGGCGATGCCATGGAGGAGGGAAAGGTGTATACGGAGCGGCAACTGCTGGGTGAGATCGGGAAGTTGTCGAATATCGCCACGGAGAAAATCCTGATGGAGCAGCTGAGCAAAGGCGTGAGGGAGGGGGTCATCATGCAGAGCTTCGATGCCTGCCAGCAACGGATCTACGTCCGACCGGCACCTAAGCCCTCGAAGCCGGAACCCCGAGAGACAGAGATTATTTTCTAACCGTTTGCCGAGGTGAAGGCTTCAAGCCCCATACTAGGTTCTCTCTACGAGAGAGAACAGTAGTATGGAGGGGCTATTTGAAGCGACCTTCACCGAGGCACCCAAACACTAAAACCATGCCATTTATGTTTACATCATTATCAGCATTACTACACCATCCGGAGAAGGATGGGAAGAACTTAGTCGACAGAACGACCAGTACCAATACCGTCTTTTGCCGCTCGTTGGTGTCGGAGGGCTATCTCACAGATCAGCAGATGCGGCATGCGGCAGAGCGTTACCGCTTAGGGCAGTCGAAAGACGGTGCCGTCATCTTCTGGGAGATTGACGAGCAGCAGCAGATCCGTGACGGGAAACTGATGTACTATCAGGATGACTGTCATCGTGACAAAGACAGGAACGCCACTTGGGTTACGGCGAAGTTGAAACAGCAGCGGGAGCTCTCTCTGATGTTCGACCCGGAGCGTTGTCTCTTCGGACTTCACCTGTTGCCCGAGGACCTCGACCGGACTATTGTGGTCGTCGAGGCAGAGAAGACGGCAGTCATCTGTTCTGAGCTTTATCCCCAGGCTGTCTGGATGGCGTCAGGCGGGATGACGATGCTGAATGCCTCCAAGTTGTATCCGTTGCGGGACTACCGTGTGGTCCTTTTCCCCGATACCGATGAGGAGGGGAAGGCGTTCCAGCAGTGGAAAGAGGTGGCGGAGGCTGCCCAGGAGTTCTTTAAATACCCCATCCGTGTCAGTCCCATTCTGGAGGATAACGCCACTCCTGCCCAGAAAGCCGCCAAGATAGATATTGTGGATTACTTATTTGAGCAGCGATGACGATGAAAGATACTACTTTTGAAATCCGTGCCTATGGGAAGTCTGAGCTTGCCCTATTATATTTTCCAAAAGCATGGTCGGCGAGAGGTGCTCTCTGCAACCTGAATTACTGGATTAATCGTAATGCAGAGCTTAGGGCATCTCTTCAGGACTGTGGCATGTCATCCAAATCAAAGCACTATACTCCCAAGGAAGTGGCACTTATAGTCCACTTTCTTGGGGAACCATTACTATAGTAACTATAGATCCTATAGTGCCTATAGTTAGAAGGGAATCCCATGTTGGGTTAGCAGTGCCTGAAGGCGCTGCACCTCCTGACGGAGGTGTGTCAGTTCTGCTTCTTGTGCTTGACGATAGCCTGTACGAGCAGCATACATCCGTTCCTTGATACCTCCTTGTTCTACGAATTCTTTCTCTATTTTTTTTAGTTTACTGTTGAGCATAGAATCGGTTTGGTAGCAAAGGGTCAAGGCAGTGTTCGCCATTTCTTCGTTATTCCAAATATTTAGGAAGGGTATATATTTCTCTACTTTGTTATTGTTATAGCAGAAGTCTTGCATATCGGCATAACGAGGATGTTTTTTCGTCCAGATGGTCAAGTTCCTTGAAATCAAATAATCACGATAGTCCTCACGTAGTTCTTGTATGGAACTACGTGCCACGTTAAGCAGTTTGATATACGTCTCTGTTGAGGTCTCTCCATCCTCTGTACCCTCTACGATATTCTGTTTGCCGCTTCTCGCAGCTTGAATCATTTGGTCTACTGTCCTGTCACCATGAGAGGGGAGAAATCGTTGACAAAAATGATACAAGGTTTCTGTTTTTTGATAATAAAAGGCATCCCGCCACGGCTGTTGTCGTTTTAGGATTTGAAATTTTTTCTTTTCTTTCATTGTTTTTTTTTTTGTTGATATTATAGTTATTATTATAGTGTCTATAGTACCTATAGTGACTATAGTTCCTATAGTTTAGACTGCAAAGATAATGTTTTTTTGTGGATAAACAAAAAAAAGAAGAAAGAAAAGTCATAATGTGACATGATGTGACGTGATGTGACATGATGTGTACGGATGTGCATAGTAACCCTTTGCGAATGTTGTACCTTTGTAAGTGATAAGGCAAGCGAGTCGGAAAGAGATACCTTCCAAGGGTGGGGCGGATGCTTCCCAAGGGTCATGCGGATGTTCTCCAAGGGTGACGCAAGAGTTCTCCAAGGGTGACGCGGATGCTCTCCAAGGGTCTTGGAAATGGCTTCCAAGGGGCACGGAGATGATCTTTATGGGGGTATAGGAGTCATCTGCACGATGCAAAAAGACTATCCGGATAGCATACAGATGATAGCTCGACGACCGACAAAGCCTATGTTTAACTTTCTAAAATCTTTAAAGTCTATGAGTCAAAAGTTTATTAAAGCGAAAAACAACAATCAGCGATCCAATGCCTATGGCAAGTTCTTTGCTCAGGCAATCTATGGTGACAAGTTCATCGAGACCGAGGATATCGCTGATTTCATTCAGCAGCAGGCGAGTGTGAAGAAAAGTGATATTGTCGCTGTGCTCACAGAACTGGGGGATGCCCTGAAGCACTACTTCGAGATGGGACAAAAGGTGCGCATCAAGGGCTTCGGCATCTTCAAGGTAGGATTCTCCAGTATTGGTGTCGCTACCAAGGACGAGTGTACTGCCTCTACCATCTCTTCTCGCCGTGTGCTGTTCCAGCCTGAGACAGAGCGTGTGGTCGTCGGTCAGGAGATCGGAAAGAATGGCAAGCTCAAGCAGAAGTATGTGGTGGCAAAGCGCATGATCAAGGATGTCGCTTTCGAGGAGACACCAGACAACATCATGAACATCAAGGCGGCAGCATCTTCTGGTGAGTAGTGAACAAACCGTCAATATGAACTAATTGCAGTTGAGGCAGAGGTGATTCCTGGACAGTGCCATGGCGACCCTCGTTCGGCAAATGTCCGCTCATAACTTCTAAAATACCGCCATTCAGGCACGTCTGATCGCTCCTGCCTCTCTGTTTTAAAACCAAAAAAATATGAAAAAGGAAACCATCAACAAAATCGTCAACTTCATCGTCACCGTACTCACGGCAGCACTCAGCACGTTCTTCATGCAAAGCTGTATGATGAAGGGTTAGGGAGTTTTAGAGATCACGCTAACCGCTCAACGCTAAACATTTAAAACAATGAGAGACATTAACCTGATAGTGATTCACTGCAGCGCTACCCGTTGCGACAGAGACTTCCCCGTGGAGGCACTGGAGGTATGCCACCGGGCACGGGGCTTCAACGGCATCGGTTACCACTATTATATTACCCGTGACGGTGTGCTGCATCTCACCCGCTCCGAGGCAGTACAGGGTGCCCACGCCAAGAAGTACAATGCCAACAGTATCGGCATCTGTTACGAGGGCGGTCTTGATGCGAGAGGCAAGCCAGCCGACACCCGTACTCCGGCACAGAAGGAAACCCTCCTTGCCTTGCTTCACAGCTTGAAGGCGGACTATCCGGATGCCGAGATTCTCGGTCATCGTGACCTCCCCCGGGTCGCCAAGTCCTGTCCTTGTTTCGATGCGAAACGTGAGTATCAGCACATCTAATCAAAAATCCCTCTGACTATCCGAATAGAAGTCAGAGGGATTTTAGGGTCTTATTTAACAATATTGGCAGGTTATGACATAGATGACTCTTCCAGCAACACTTTGTATCTCCGTTGTAATGCAACAAGCACGCTACGCTCAGCCATGGGGTTAAGCCCTCGGAAAGTTGTGTGTTTCTTAAGCTCGTCTAATGGCATTTCAAGTAGTAACTTGGCAATACATTCATCTGCAAAGGAGTTGGATACCACATTGACACCTGTAAAGTCGAGAACAACTTTTTCATCACCTTTGATAAGCGGTAATAGTTTTTGACGGAGCTTCTGTCCCATATCACGTGTACCGAAGTCCGTACCATATTCTATAAATTTAAATTCTACCATAGTTCTTCCAATTCTCCTGTTTCTACGAAAGTTTCATTATATTCTTCGGTTACATCTGTTCGGTGGTCAACAACCTGATTAGGGTCAATCTCATCTTTTGTCTCAATCTCCATAAAAATGAGTGTACCCTGCCAGAAACCATTTCTCACAACAGAGGTTTGTCCATCTTTAGTTATGAGCTTATGATTACCAGAATGTAGTACAAACTCTTTGCCTATGCTGTCCACAAGCCTAGAAGTGGTATATAATCCAAATCCCATACCCTTGCCATCCGTTATTTGGTCATCAAGGCAAATTTTTAGTGCTTCTGGCTCTGTGATGTCCTTATACTTACGGTTCTCAGAAAGCGAT
>CAJONQ010000127.1 GCA_905235835.1 uncultured Prevotella sp. | reverse complement strand
CAAGAGCGTACCCGTCTGGAGGAAATCTCGGGTCTCAGTGTGGAGGAAGCACGTGAGCGTTTGGTGGAAAGTCTGAAAGATGAGGCTAAGACTCAGGCTCAAGCCTATATTAACGACATTATGGACGATGCCAGATTGACGGCCAATAAGGAGGCAAAGCGCATTGTCATTCAGGCAATCCAGCGTGTGGCTACCGAGACTGCTGTGGAAAATAGCGTGACGGTCTTTCACATTGACAATGATGATGTAAAGGGACGTGTTATTGGCCGTGAGGGTCGTAACATCCGTGCATTGGAAGCCGCAACTGGTACCGAAATCGTTGTAGATGATACACCCGAAGCCATCGTTATCAGTGGCTTCGACCCTGTTCGTCGCGAAATTGCCCGTTTGGCTCTGCACCAACTGGTGGCTGATGGCCGAATCCATCCTGCACGCATTGAGGAAGTTGTTGCCAAAGTAAAGAAGCAGGTGGATGAAGAGATAATGGAAACAGGTAAGCGCACCTGTATTGACTTGGGCATTCATGGCTTACATCCAGAACTGACACGTCTTGTGGGTAAGATGAAGTATCGTTCAAGTTATGGACAGAATTTGTTGCAACACTCGCGCGAAACGGCCAACCTCTGTGCCATCATGGCCAGTGAATTGGGTTTGAATCCCAAAAAGGCTAAACGTGCAGGTCTGCTTCACGATATAGGTAAGGTGCCTGACGAAGATCCTGAAACACCGCATGCCCTCTATGGAGCCAAACTTGCCGAAATGTACAAAGAGAAACCCGATATTTGCAATGCTATTGGTGCTCATCATGAGGAAATGGAAATGGAGACCCTCATTGCTCCCATTGTACAGGTGTGCGATGCTATTTCTGGTGCTCGTCCCGGTGCTCGCCGTGAGATTGTGGAGGCTTATATCAAGCGTCTGAAGGACCTTGAGAACATCGCCATGTCTTATTCAGGTGTTACCAAGACTTATGCCATACAGGCTGGCCGTGAGCTGCGTGTTATCGTAGGAGCAGATAAAATATCAGACCAGCAGACCGAGAAATTATCCGACGAAATCGCAACAAAGATTCAGAACGAAATGACCTATCCTGGTCAAGTAAAGATTACTGTCATCCGAGAGGTCCGTTCAGTAAGTTACGCAAAGTAAATAGTCATGATTATAGCAGTAGATTTTGATGGCACTATCGTTCAGGACCGCTATCCTGAGATTGGCAACGAGCAGCCCTTTGCCACGCAAACCCTGAAGATGCTGATTACCGAAGGACACCAATTCGTCCTTTGGACAGTCCGTCAAGGAAAATCGTTGGAGGAGGCCGTGGAGTGGTGCAGGGCGCGTGGCGTGGAGTTTTATGCTGTCAACAAGGATTTCCCCGAAGAGAATGAGCAGTTGAACACCTCGTATAGCCGCAAGCTGAGGGTTGATATGTTTATTGACGACCGAAATATCGGAGGGCTTCCTGATTGGGGCGTCATCTACCAGATGGTGCATGACCAGAAGACTTATGAAGAAGTGCTGCTTGAAGGACTTGGCAAGATTAGAGAGAAGCCCAAGAAGAAGTGGTGGCAACTTTGAGAAGATAGAGTATAAATGAAATAATTATTTTTATTAACTAACACTTAATAACTAACAAAATGAAAACTCGTTTACTTTCGTCCCTGTTTATGGGGATGTTTGCCTTGATGCTACATGCTCAGGCAGATGTGACGGTGCTGATGGATGTCACCTCGAAGATTGCGAATGCAGACTTTACGGCTGATACTCCTATTACAGAACTTATTTGCACCTATGATTACGACATGGCCAATAATGGTACCACCCTTTTTGGTCAGCAGGCAGTGACATCGTGGACCGCTGTGACCCCGTCGGACAACATCGCAGTTGATAAGGACACCCGAACCGATGACGCTAATGCCAAGGCTGGTGGTGTCTATGCTTATCTTAATGCAGATGAAACGAGCGGTCCTGGTTTGGGCAGTGCTCAATATCATGCACCTTATAAGGATGCCAATTATGCCGGTCAGGGGCTGGGCGTTGTGGCAGTTTGGGAACAAGACATCCAATACACTCAGAATATTACGCTCTCCGCAGGTGGTTACATGATGATTGTTACCGTCCATAACGTGGGTGACGGAGGAAACATTTCGGCAAACCTTAATGGCTTTGTTCCTGCAAAAGGAAGTGCTTTCGTATCCTCGAAGACATCTTTCGATGTCGGAGAGTGGCAGACGGACACTATTCTATTCCGTCTGACTGCCGAAACTGCAGGCCAATTGTCGCTGGGCTATAAGGCTAATGGCGTAGGCTCGGCTTCTTCTCCTCACTTGTTCTATGACCATGTTAATCTATATACAATTGACGAACATTATTTCGTTCAAATCGAGATTGATAAAGCAAAAGAGGAATTGCTGAGTCTGATAGAGACGGGCCGTGCATTGGATGTTGACGTGGCAGCATCTCAAGCCGTTTATGACAATCCCAGTGCAACCCTCGAAGAAGTTCAGGCTGCAATAGAGAATCAAAAAGAACTGAACGCGAGTGTTATTGTAGATTTGTCGGAATACTTTATCGTTAATCCCAAGTTCTCGCAAGACGAGAATCCTATACAAGGAGGTATCTGCACGTATGATTACGATTGCGAGAAAAACAATATCTCTACGAGTAACTACAGTCTGACTCCCGTTAAGGGCTGGACTCCCAACAGCACAGAAAACGGCCGTGCAGGTGGTGTCTTTGCTATTGGCAGCAATGCTTTCCTTGGTGGTGCGGGTTTCTTGCCTCCTACGGCAATGTCCGATGGTTCAACCGTGGGTAATCTGCTGGGTATCGTTACTTGTTGGTCCGGTATTGCTCAATACAGACAGAATGTGACCTTGCCCGCAGGTAAGTACACGGTTGTCATTTCCTATTATAATGTAGGTGGCGCACAGGCTGTGGCCAAGAACCTGAATGGCTTCGTGGTAGAAGACGGTGCGGAATATCTTGGCGAGGTTACGACTTATCCTGTTGGATCTTGGTTGACGGAAACGATTACTTTTGAGTTGGGTGAGGAAACTACGGGTTACTTCTCATTAGGCTATCAGGCTACGAATACGGGATCAGGCAACATGCCTCATCTCTTTGTAGATGGATTCTCTCTTTACTATGTGGGCGCAGGAATCGATGCTTCCATGATGGCACTGAACTCTGCTGTCAATCAGGGTAACCAAGTGCTTGATGAAGTTTTTAATGCTGATTTGAGGGAGCAACTGGAAGAGGCCGTCCGCGCAGGTCAGGAACTGATTGACGCTCACAGCAGTGATTCTGATGCCAATAAAGAGGCTGCGCTTGCCATATCCTCACTGATGGATGCTGTCAGTGCAAGTATCAATGCCTATACGAAATTGCAGGACTTCCACGATACTCAACTGCTGCCTGCATGTGATAAGTATGATGAGGAATCGTATCCTGAGCTGAGTAATACTTTGCAGAACATGTTGGATGAAGTGGAAGATGCTATTCAAGAAGGTTCCTGGACCACTGAAAAGATTGAAGAGGTCATTTCTTCCCTCGAACCTATCATCAAGGAGGGTATCCAGAAGGCATGGGATGCTGCTGTCGCATCGGGTGCCATGCTTGACGAGGACCTCGACATCTCTATTCTTTTCGACCAGTTGGCTTATACTTACAGCACAACGGCTGTATCCAATACCAATGTGCCTGATAAGGAATGGCAATATGGAAGTGCGACAAACTTCAAGACCCAATATGGAACTGCTGAGGTCTGGAATCAGAGTCCCTTCACGGTAAGCCGTACCATCAAGAATCTACCTGCGGGTAAGTACACCATTACCACTAAAGCGTTCTTCCGCATGGCAGATAATGCGACGAACTACGCAGATTGGAATCCAGCAAATACGCCTCAGGCCAATTTGTTTGCTGGCGGCGTGAAGACGGGACTGACGAATGTGGCTGCCATCGCTTCTTCTGAATTGGCAGAACTGGAAGGTGCGACAACGATTGACGAAGGGATTTATGTCCCCAATTCACAGCGTGCTGCTTACCTGCTCTTCAACGACGAGGCATATACAGATGATCTTCAGAAGTCTGTATCCACAGTCCTTACGTCTGAGGGAGACCTTACCTTTGGTATTACTGCTGATGAGATGCTGGGTAATAGTTGGGTAGTATGGTACACCTTCTCTATCGCTTACAATGCTCCTGACCGCAATGCTTTGTACGATGTACTCGATGCTCTTGATACTGAGAGTCGTAACTTGCAAGATGAAGATGCTGTCGCTTTCAACGAGACTGCGGAGAACCAGATTAATGATGCCCAGAACAAGAACGATGACAGGGATAATATGTCAGAAGAAGATCTGAAGTCTCTTATAACGGAATACGAGGATGCCATTGGTTATGCTAAGGAGTCTATCGTACTGGCTAAAGAATTGGAAGTTACCTATGATTTATATACGAATTACCTGATGAGCGAGGTTGATAGCGACGAGCCTACTTTCAATGACTTAATAGGCGAAATCGAAGCCTCTTTGGCAGATGGCTTTGAAAGCAATGAACAGATTCAGGGGTTCATAGATGGCCTGAAGAATGGTTGGACTGCTTTTGTTCAGTACCCTGTTTTGGCGAATAGTAGCGCGGATAATCCCGGAAACATCACGGCTGTTATCTATAATGCCGGCTTTGTTGATCCTGTTTCAGGTGAGAACAATGCCAATGGTTGGACTTCTGTTTATGATGGTGGAAATACGGGTGGTGCTTATGAGACTTATGAGTACTACAACAACAATAGCTTCCGCATCTCTCAGACCATTAACGGCCTTGCCGAGGGTTCTTACCTTATCCGCGTACAAAGTTTCTATCGCGCAGGCGACAATGTTACCAATGCGGCCACACTGACAGAAAAGCCTGACTCAATCGTTCATGCCTATCTCTTTGCTCAGACCGAAAGTAGCAACAGGAATATCGCTGTGAAGAATGTCTTGGAACGTGAGAACGAAGAAGGCGAACTGGAAACGGGCATTATGGGCGTTGGTGCAGAGGTCGAGGTTACTAACTACAAGGATTACAGCTCCTTCTACGTACCCAACGACCGAGAGTCATTTGCTGCCTATAACATGGCTGGTATCTATTGGAACAAACTTGAGGTATTTGTAAAGAAGGGTGAGAGCCTGACTTTGGGTCTCTACAAGGATGAGCATGTAAATGCCGACTGGTGTCCTTTCGACAATTTTGAGCTCTACTATCTGGGTCCCGAACCTGTTACGGCGGTAGAGGGCATTGAGGCAGAGACTGGAGAGAAGGCACCCAATAGTGCTATCTATAATTTGGCTGGTCAGCGTGTGAACAAAGCAATCAAGGGACTGTACATTATCAATGGTAAGAAGGTTCTTGTCAAGTAAATAAAGGAAAAAATTATACTAATATGGCGGGGCTGTTCCCGCCATATTATTTTATTAATCCAGAGAGTTTTTGTACCTTTGCAGCGAAATTTCATGCATATTATTATGAAGAAAGTATTATCTTTTCTCTCCATCATCCTCTTGTTGTTGAGTACAACGGGATGCGTTAGTACAAAGAAGATTCGTTATTTCCAGGAGTCTGACGACGCGGTCTATTCTCAGGCACAGCGTATTGCTCAGCAGTATGAAATGCGTTTGAAGTCAGCAGACCAAGTAACGGTGAAGTTGACATGCTCTGATGAGAAGTTGCTCGAAGACTTTTCTAAGGGTGTCATCGTCGGTTCTGCAAGTGGTGGCAACTCGAACTTAAACTCGCAATTAGGTAACATCAACAGCTTCACTGTGGACACTCAGGGTGACATCATCCTGCCTATGGTGGGGAAATTGCATGTGGCAGGCCTTACGACCGAAGAATGTGCCAAGCTTATTGAGCAGCACATCATTGAACAAGGTCTGATTACTGACCCAGAGGTTACTGTTCGTTTGCAGAATGCCCGTGTAACGGTTATCGGTGCGGTTCGCTCGCCTGGTGTCATCAGTCTTACGAGTGAGCGTAACACTGTCGTGGATGTTATTGCTCAGTGTGGTGATGTTGATGATACGGGTCACCGCTATAACATTCGCCTCTATCGTGAGGAGAATGGTATGCGCAAGAAGTATGATTTGGATATGACCAAAGCAGATGTGTTCGAAAGTCCTGCTTTTTATGTTCAGCAAAACGACATGATATACGTAGAGCCCAACAAGAGTAAGAACGTACGTTCGAGTGCATTCTACACCTTCATGTCTGCGGCAGTCAGCATCTTTGGTGCTATCATGTCGGCCATCTCACTTGTATTCTTGACTAAGTCTGATAGGACTTAATACCTTTCGTCCCGCTCCTGCCACTCGGTAGGAGCGGTTTTTATTGTACTGATGTCGAAGCCCGGCAGCCAGTAGCACGTCTGCACGTCGCGAATTCCGTTGGTGCGGAAGTACTGGCCAAAGCGTCCGTTCACCATGATGCACTGGCGGAAACGCTTACTGTTGTAGTGAAGACTGAATGCTTTTTGCAGGGAAGCCTTCGATAGCTCCACGGGCACACACAGAGAAATCTCTTCGCACGTAGAGTCAGAGGACACGAGAATGTTACTGGTGTAACTGGTCTCCGCGTCAAAGACGGCGTTCTGCATGGTGGAGTAGGTGCTCCCTACGACATAGCCGATGAACCAGCTGACCTTAGTTGTCACGCTGTCGCCCGCTATGACTTGACTGATGGTGTAGGGTGAGGTCTGCGTGCCACGGCCTAAAGATGTCGGGACGACATGCTCTGCTGTCTCCTTCTCTTCCTCTGGCTCAGGGTCAAACTTCTCGCATCCTGCTGTCAGGCAAAGCGTGGCAATGAAAAGCCATGCCCTCTTGAGCGTCATTCCTCTTCTGTGAAAGCGTCGCGCAACTGATGCCAGCGTTTGCGGAAGTTTATGTGTGAAGCCTTTACCTCGTAAAAGACATGGGCATATACCAGTATCAAGAATGCCAGCCAGCCAATAAGTATATAAGAAGATGTGCTCATAAATCAATAAGTTTGGTTAACTTCGTCCCACTGGTCGTTCTCCAGTGAGAGGTTGAATCCGTTTGTGTTTGTGCCGTCGCCAAAGAGGGAGCCGGTGTAGATGGTCCGCACGTTTGTGAACTCCTTCGATACTATTTCTTCACCGTTGCCGTCTGAGGCTTTGACCGTAAAGTCCATATTGGCTTCCTCGGAAGGGAGGAAGGTGTAAAGGGTGATGCCAATAGATTCTGTTCCTGCATACTCGGAGACATTATTCACAATAGTCCTTCGTGAGACGGCAGCGGCGAGTCCTTTCTCTGCATCGAATACATAGCTTCCTCCCTTGGCGACAATGGTTATGGTGCTGAGGTTCGTAGGGATGTAGCCTTCACTCTTAATGGTGAAAGCCGATACCGCACGGGCCAGCGAGATGTTTTGGCTTCCGCTTGTCGATTGCGACACCGTCAGGTTGATGGTCTTATAAAAGAAGTTCGGCACATAGTAATCCGCGAAACCAATCCTGTTCAGATTCTTCAACTGCGATGCCCTGCTACCGTCAAAGCCCAGGAACACCACGATGTATTCGCCGAAAGGCAACGTGGCAGAGAATGTTCCGTAGTTGCTGTCGCTGTTGGTCGTCTTCACGCTGTCTATCAATTCGCGTGTAGTCGCGTTGTAGATGCCCATTTCCAGATGGGCCAGCGAAGTGGCGGAAGCGGCGCGCGTCACCTCGTCGAGACTGATTTGCTCATAGTTGATGACCTGGAAACTGATGGTTGCCACGCCGTTGGCGGGCTGGTCTTCTTCGCTGCTGCAGGCTGTGAGTAGCAGAGCGGCGATGGCTGTCAGGAAAAATGCAAGTTTTCTCATTTCTGTGCTCCTTTTTTATAAGTCGGCA
>CAJONQ010000126.1 GCA_905235835.1 uncultured Prevotella sp. | reverse complement strand
CTTTTATTATGATACTTTTTCATTTTGTTTAGCAAAAACAGGTAGAAATAGCTTCTGAAGCTGTGATATAAGGGGACTTATTGTTTCTCTACGTCTCTTGGAAAGAGACGAATGGATATTGCTCAACAAAGACCACCAAAATGCCCAACAATGGGTAAACGATAAACAAGGGACTCTCTTGTGATGTAAAAAGGGCTTGGTCGCCTGTTGAGACATCACTTGGGAGCTCTTCTTTTATGTAGCAGATGTCTGGCAAAGAGAAGATAAAACAATTCATTTCGCAAGTGAGCAGAAACAAAATCATTTTCTGCCATGAGCCGATAACCCACCTACATTTTGTGGATATGGGCAAAGAATTGTCATCCGCTATCAAAGAACAAGAAGAGCCTTCCGGATATTCAAGTGCCTGTAAACGAATCTTCGAGCAGAAGTACCAAGATGAGGTTGTAGGGTCATACCTTGCCTTATCGAACTGGTCAATTCTTTTTGAGCCAGACCTGAAACTTGACTTGCGAAATATCATTGAATCTTTTTCTATCAACAAGTGTTTGATTCTGCTATCTAATGGCTCAATCAAGGAAAACCGTTATTTGTTGATGGATGACAATCGTTTTGCACTCAATCTCCAAGGATTATCCTTTATAGAAATATAATAGCCGAGCATATGAAATATAAAGAGCTGATAACATTTGAGCCAATCAACGAGGTGGTGAAGTTCGATCAACTGTCTAATGAAGACTATCGCCATTCCCTGGTGCGCAACTTCGTTTTCTCTGAAACATACGAGAAAACGTTTATACCCGCAATTTGCAAGAATCTCGACTATACGGCCAGTTATGAGACGTTTGGTATGCAAATCGTTGGTAACTACGGTACGGGTAAGTCACACTTGATGTCACTCGTATCACTTGTTGCTGAAGATGCAGCCCTACTTCCAGAAGTAAATAACGAAAGTGCCCGTAAGGTTCTTGGCAATATTGCTGGAAAGTACAAGGTCATTCGCTTCGAGTTAGGAACCGACGAGGAATTGTGGCGCGTTGTCTGCTACCAGATAGACAAAGCCCTTGCGGCATGGGGCGTGGATTATAGCATCTCTAACGACGACAAGCCCGATATGTATGCAGACAAACTGCGTCGTATGATGGCACAGTTTGAAGCGAAGTTCCCAGACAAGGGTTTGATGCTTGTCATCGATGAGATGCTTTCATACCTGAAATCACGTGCCAATGGTGTTAGTCTGAACCGTGACCTTAGTGTGTTGCAAGCGCTTGGTCAGACCAGCGATAAATCACGCTTCCGTATGATGTTCGGTGTTCAGGAGCTGATATATAACTCACCAGAGTTTCAGTATGCTGCCGATATGCTCAACAAGGTAAATGACCGCTATAAGGATATAACCATAACCAAGCAAGACGTGCAGTATGTCGTTCAACAGCGACTATTGAAAAAGACCGATGTCCAGCGTGATATTATTCGTCGCCACCTTTCCAAGTTTACGGAATTCTTCACTGACATGCACGCTAAACTGGAAGATTATGTATCGCTTTTCCCCGTCAATCCTTCGTTCTTTGAGAATTTCCAACAGATACGTATCAGTAAATCACAGCGTGAAGTACTGAAGACGTTGACGGGTAAGTTCCAAGCCATCTTTGATAAAGATATTCCAGAAACAGAGCCTGGTCTTATCTGCTATGACCAGTATTGGGATGACCTTCAGGCTCCCGAAATGCAGACCGATGCAGACGTGCGCCGTGTGACTGCCATCATGCAGACCGTCCACCAGAAGATTACGGAGAACTTTACTGGCGCAAGAGCCAACAAAGCAGTTTTAGCTCACCGCATTGCCAATGCCTGTGCCGTGAAGATTCTTCAAGACACGTTGGAGCACACCAATGGCGTAACAGCGGAAAACCTGATTGACGGCCTCTGCTATCTCAACCCCACCATTCTCGACCGAGAAATGTTGGGCGAGGTTATCAACACCACCGCATCACAAATTGTATCGGCTACCGTAGGACAATATTTCGAGAAGAACGCCCAGAATCAGGAATATCACCTTCGTATCGAAGGAGGCGTGAACTATGAGCAAAAAATCAAGGACTATGTTCTGACAATGGCACCTGATGCTCTCGACAGCTATTTCTTCAGTTATCTGGTGGAGAACCTGCCTATTGAGGTGGAGAAATACCGAAGGGAGTTCCCTATCTATCCTCATTCCGTAGAGTGGAAGAGCCATAAGGTTTCTCTCGATGGTTACATTTTTATGGGCAACCCAGATGAACGTAGCACTACTCAGCCGGAGCAATACTTCTACATCTACTTCATGCCTATCTTCAATAAAGAGAAGATCCAGGTAGGCACCGAGCCGGACAGCGTCTATATTCGCATGGACAAGGTGAGTGAAGAAATGCGTCAACTAATCTCACTTTATGCAGCATCCGAGGCTCTTATCAAGAGTGTGGACACATCGCAGAAGCGATTTTATGAGCAGTACAGAAAAACATACGAGGACAAGTTGCGCCCTGTGTTCCAGCGCGATTTTATCCAGTGTACAGAGGTGTACTATCAAGGAGAACAACAAACCGTCAATCTGACAGGAGCAGCAGGCATGGCAAAGGAGCAAATCATTAGCGATATTGCCTCCAACATACTCGAAGAGTACTTTTGCCAGCATCTGCCCAATTATCCAAAGTTCTCACTTCTCCGACTACCTATCACATCGAGCAACCGTGCGACTATGATAGCAGGAGCCAAGAAGAGAATAGCTAATCCTTCACAAGCCAACCGCGATAGTGAAGCCATTCTTGCTGCACTGGGTCTTTTTGCCGACGGAACATTGAGTATTGAGGCATCGCAGTATGCCCAAAGTGTCAAGCAGAAACTGGAGGACAAAGGGGAAGGACAGGTGCTCAACCGTGATGAAATCCTCTACCAGTACTACGAGCAGACATGGCGTACCCGTGACTTTGAGATTGAAGCTGACATGGAATTTCTGGTGTTGTGTACGATGGTAAGTCTTGGCGAGATTGAAATCAGCCTGCCGGGAAATAAGTCTATCAATGCAGCCACCATTGCTGACATCACATCATTGCCAGAGGATATGGCTTACAACTTCTCACATGTTCGCCGTCCGAAGGGAATGAATCTGCCGCTTGTACGCGAGATATTCGTTAAGATAGAAGGCCATGACCTGACACGCCAACTTGACAAGGAAGACACCTTCACCAAACTCCTTGTAGCAGCACAGAAGAAAGCAGGACATGCCGTTACATTGGCACAGAAGGTACGTGGTGGTATCTTCCTTGAAAATGAGGAAGTGCTTGCTCCATTCGATGGTAGCAGCCATGCCAACCGCCTTCAGGTTTTGGCTTCATTCTGTGACAAGTTACAGAACTATGGCACAAAGGCTAAGATGAGCAATCTGCCTTGGACTCTGGAGCAACTTGGTCATGTCTTTGACGCAATTCCACTTATGAGTCAGCTCGACAATATGCTCCAAGTAGTAGAAGAATTGCGGACTCGGATTTCTTACCTCGTTCAGGCAAAGCAGTATATGACCGACCAACAGATGGAGGCAGATGTCAATGCCGCTCTTGAACGTGTGAAGGAAGTGCCGTCAATGGTCAATGACGAAGAAGCCCTCTCTGCATATAAGAGCCAACTTGACAACCTGATGGGCAAATATGCCGACTGGTATCTGGCTGAATACAACCGCTTGCACATTACGGGAATGCAGGAGCAGGAAAAGCTCCGCATCATGCGTAGCACCGAGAAACAAGTGAGCGATGCTATTTGCGGCAACGACCGAGGCGGTTATATCACCATTGTTCCCCAGTATCAAGATTGGAACCGACGTATGAGCCAGTTACAGGTTGCCAGTCCTTCTGTAACACGCGAAGCCAT
>CAJONQ010000125.1 GCA_905235835.1 uncultured Prevotella sp. | reverse complement strand
TAAAATAATCAAATATCTTATGCTTTTCCGTCAAAACTCTTGCAGAAAATCTCAAAAAGGTGTATATTTGCACCGTGTAAAATCTCAAAAAGGTGTAAAATATGGAAGTTCAGAAATCGCAAAAAGGTGCGGACGACATCATTATGAAGCGTAAAATATATCAGAAACTCCTTGATTGGAAGGGGAAAAGAAACGGTGAGGTGGCACTACTCGTAGAGGGAGCACGACGTATCGGAAAGAGTTATATCGTAGAGGAATTCGCCAAGAATGAGTATGAGTCATACATCCTCATTGACTTCAATAAGGCTCCCCAGATGGTAAGAGATTGGTTTGACCTCTATCTGGAAGACCTCGACACGTTGTTCCTCTATCTGAGCCAACACTATAAAGTAAGGCTTCATGAGCGTAAGTCGCTCATTATCCTTGATGAGATTCAGTTATGCCCCAGAGCGAGAGCAGCCATCAAGTTTCTGGTGGCCGACAGAAGGTATGACTACATTGAGACGGGCTCTTTGGTAAGTATCAAGAAAAACACACAAGGCATCGTGCTCCCATCGGAAGAACGTTCTATTCAGATGTATCCGATGGACTTTGAAGAATTTCTATGGGCTACAGGTAACGACATGCTGATGGATTTGATACGGAAAATGTATGCAGAGAAGAAACCGATGGGGCAGGCTTTCCATCGTCAGGCAATGGATGCTTTCCGTCTCTATATGATAGTTGGAGGAATGCCGCAAGCCGTCAAAAAGTATGTTGAGACCAAAGACTTTGATGCCGTAGATGCAGCAAAACGCGATGTGCTGACTATCTATCGTAATGACATCTTCAACTATGCAGGTGAGATAGCAGACAAGGTGGTGTCTATCTTCGACCAGATTCCTCCCCAGCTCTCCAAGCACGAAAAGAAGTTTCGGTTGTCAGCCCTGAAACCAGGCGCGAAATATCGCGACTGGGACGATGCATTCTTCTGGCTGAAGGACGCGAGGGTTGTCAACATCTGCTACAATTCGACAGAGCCGAACATCGGACTGAAGATGAACGAAGACCGTACGACATTGAAGTGTTATATGAACGATACGGGCTTGTTAATCAGCCATGCTTTTGATGAAAAGGGCATCGTCTCGTCTGAGATTTACCAAAAACTACTCTTTGGAAAGCTGGAGGTGAACGAGGGAATGCTCATTGAGAATATCGTGGCCCAGATGCTGACAGCCAGCAGTAACAAGCTCTTTTTCTACAGTAAGTCGTCAGAAGAAGCCGAGGAACGAATGGAAATAGACTTCTTGCTTCAAAAGGACAAAGTGACCAGCCGTCACAATATCCGTCCGATAGAAGTCAAAAGCGGCAAGAACTACACATTATCTTCTCTAAAGAAGTGTATGAATAAGTTTGGAGAGTATATGACCACTCCTACTGTTTTGCATGCAGCTGACTATAAAGTAGAGGATGGTATCACCTATCTTCCGCTTTACATGTCACCTTTATTGTAAGTACAAGGAGCATAAGTCTCATATTGGCACCTTTAGCTTGATGATAGTATGTCCTCACAACAGTATCAGGAATTCATAGCAGAACGTACACGACTGCTTGAACGCATCAAGGAGTTGGAAAACGAAAACGCTGAGCTTAGGAAAAGACTTGGCGCACTTGTTGAACCTGTGACCTCAGCCTCTAATGCTATGCAGAATCTGTCACTACAAGAGAAGATTGATGTGTTTTGTAGTTTGTTTAAGGGACGTGATGATGTGTTTGCGAGAAGATGGTACAGTAAGACAAGTGGGAAAACCGGCTATCAGCCAGTGTGCCAAAATGAATGGACTCCGCTATGTGATAAACGCAAGTACAAGTGTGCAGACTGTCCCAATCGTCAGTTTTCACCATTAACATACAACGACTACTATAGACATTTGGAGGGAAAGGATTCGGATGGCAGAGATGTTATCGGTCTTTATGTACTTAACGAAGACAATACGTGTCATCTTCTTTGTACTGATTTCGACGATAAGAACTGTGAGCATGGCTATCAGGATGATGTATTGGCTTTTGTCGATGTGTGTAGGAGTTGGAATGTGCCATACTCCATAGAGCGGTCCCGTTCTGGTAATGGTGCACATGTTTGGATATTCTTTGATAATCCAGTACTTGCCGTTAAAGCTCGCAAACTGGGTAATGCAATCCTGACTGAAGCCATGAACAGAGACGGAAAGATAGGATTCAAGTCCTACGACCGCTTCTTTCCAAATCAAGATACATTACCCGAAGGAGGACTAGGCAACTTGGTAGCACTTCCTCTGCAGGGTAATGCCCGAAAGAATGGCAATAGTGTATTTGTGAATGAGTTCTTTGAGCCATATCCAGACCAATGGCAGTATCTACTTAATGTGGATAAGCTTTCTGAGCAAGCTCTTGAAGAACTTTTGAAGCAGAATGCGAATACAATACCACTCGGAGATTTGTCAAAGACCAGTGAGAGCAAACCGTGGGAAGTGCCCGTTGCGAACAAAATTGAACGGACCGACTTTGCTTCAGAGATTGTCATCACAAGGTCAAACATGCTTTACATCCCATTGAGTCAACTTTCATCAAAAGTGCTCAACCATCTAAGACGCATTGCCTCGTTCCGAAATCCTGAGTTCTATAGTAAACAGGCACTGCGCCTGTCAACATATTCCACGCCACGAATCATCTCATGCGCAGAACTTACGGAAGATTATCTGATGTTACCAAGGGGATGCGAGGATGCAGTTGTCGCATTACTTAAAGAAAAAAGTGTAGCATTTCGTTTTGATGATGAAACAAATCATGGCAAGAGTATTTCCGTACACTTCAATGGAGAGCTGCGCAAAGACCAACAAGAGTCTGTCGAGGCTTTGGCTTCCAGCAATACTGGCGTTCTTTCAGCGACAACGGCTTTTGGTAAAACGGTTGCTGCCATTGGTTTGATAGCCAAGCATGGTGTCAACACGCTGATTCTTGTACATACCAAGGCATTGCTCGACCAATGGGTTAAGAGATTAGAGCAGTTCTTGGTTATCAATGAGGTTCCAGAAGTTGAAGAGGGTAAGCGCAGACGAAAGAAAAGTCTTTCGCCCATTGGCACACTTTCTTCAACGGGAAACAAACTGCATAGCATCATCGACATCGCACTGATGCAGTCATGTATTTCTGATAATGAGGTAAAGACTTTCGTCAAAGACTATGGAATGGTCATTGCTGATGAGTGCCATCATGTCTCTGCAGTAAACTTTGAACAGATACTGAAAGCCGTCAATGCCCAATATGTCTATGGATTGACTGCGACACCCATTCGTAAAGATGGACATCAGCCTATAATCTTTATGCAATGCGGGCCTATCAGATACAGCGCAGATGCAAAGGCACAAATGCAAACTCAGTCCTTCCAACGTCTGTTGGTTCCTCGTTTTACTCCCTTCAGACTTATCAGTAATGAAGACCTCTCGTTTGCTAAGGTTACACAACAAATAGCAGAAGACGAATATCGCAACTTTCTCATCGTCAAGGATGTTGTTGAAACGCTGAAAGAAGGTCGCTCTCCCATCATCCTCACCAGTCGGACCTCCCATGTGACAACATTGGCAGAACTGCTTAAACCTCATTGCCCGAATGTCATCACTCTTATTGGCTCTGAAAGTACCAAGGAGAAACGGCAGAAGATGGAACATCTACAATCTATTCCATCATCAGAGCAGCTTGTCATAGTCGCTACAGGAAAATATGTTGGTGAAGGCTTTGACTATGCAAGGCTTAACACGCTGTTTCTTGTATCTCCAGTAGCATGGAAAGGCATCGTGGCCCAATATGCAGGACGTTTGCATCGAGAGTTTGAAGGCAAACAAGATGTCCAGATTTATGATTACATTGACCTCCGTGTTCCTGTTTGTGAGTC
>CAJONQ010000124.1 GCA_905235835.1 uncultured Prevotella sp. | reverse complement strand
GCTCGTTGGGAAATCTCTGTTTCAGATCCTCTACAACTTTTGCTGCATTCATAATCTTTTTACTTTTTTTGGTTATTATACTATTGAAATTTGTCGCTTGAATTATTTCGGATGCAAAATTACATCAAAAATTTGAATTACCAAACATTTTATCAAAAAAATAACGAAAAAAGTTACTTTTTGTCACAAATTGATTATAATCAAGGAAAAAATGATAAAAATATACAGTTTGTATGTGTGCGAGAACAATAAAGCCTGCCCCATAACAAGGGCAGGCTTCATAGGTTTAGTGTTAAAATGGAGGTTAGTGGGTGAACGATAATTCGTCTTTCCCTTCCACCTTATTAATATGTATAGTGTCTCCGTTTTGGAGGTCACCATTGACAATCAGTTCTGAGATACCATCCTCAATATAGCTCTGGATAGCTCGTTTCAATGGACGGGCACCAAACTGCACGTCATATCCTTTCTCAGCGACAAACTGTTTTGCCTCGTCGCTCAAGTCGATGGTATAGCCCAGATCACTGATGCGCTTATAGAGACCTTGCAGTTCCACGTCGATAATCTGTTTGATAGCGTCGAGGTCGAGCTGATCAAAGGTGATAATCTCGTCCAGGCGGTTCAGGAACTCTGGTGAGAACTGCTTAGACAGTGCTTTCTGTACGATGCTGCGGGCATGCTCCTTATCCTGCTCGTTAAGCATCAGCGAGCCGGAGCCAGCACTGGTGAATCCCACACCACGACCAAAGTCCTTCAGTTGGCGGGTTCCCGCATTAGAGGTCATGATGATGACTGTGTTACGGAAATCCACGAAGCGTCCGTTACCATCTGTCAGTCGTCCCTCGTCGAGCACCTGCAGTAACAGGTTGAACACATTACCATGTGCCTTCTCTATCTCGTCGAGCAATACGATAGAGTAGGGATGACGGCGTACTCGCTCTGTCAGTTGTCCACCCTCCTCATAGCCGACATAGCCCGGAGGTGCGCCAATCAGACGTGACACGTTGAACGACTCTGTATACTCACTCATATCCACACGGATCAGTGCCTCACTGCTGCCGAACATGAACTCAGCGAGTTTCTTGGCAAGGTAGGTCTTACCCACACCCGTCGGTCCCAGGAACATAAAGGCACCGATAGGATGGTTGGGGTCTTTCAGTCCCACACGGTTACGCTGAATAGCACGTACCATCTTCTCTATCGCCTTGTCCTGTGCGATGACGTGTTGTTTGAGCTCCTGCGCCATGCCTTTCAGTCGGATACCTTCCTCCTGTGCCATACGCTGAACGGGCACACCTGTCATCATCGATACCACGTCCTGTACCTCTTTCTCCGTCACCGTCTGACGGTCGTCGATATCCCCTTCCTGCCATTTGCGATTCATCTCTGCAAGCTGACTCTCCATCACTGTCTGGCGGTCGCGGAAGCCAGCAGCAAGCTCGAAGTTCTGATTCTTGACGGCAAGTTGCTTCTTCTCCTTCAGTTCTTTCAGGTCTTGCTCTAACTTCGCAATCTCTGGTGGTACCTGTACGTTATTCAGATGGATGCGAGAGCCTACCTCATCCATGGCGTCAATCGCCTTGTCAGGTTGTTGGCGGTCACTGATATAGCGGTCTGTCAATTTGACACATGCAGCCAGCGCGTCTTCCGTATAGCTCACATGGTGATGCTTCTCGTAATGTCCCTTGATGTTATGCAGAATCTGCAAGGTCTCTTCTGAATTGGTCGGTTCGATGAGCACCTTCTGGAAACGGCGCTCCAGAGCACCGTCTTTCTCGATAGAGTTGCGATATTCATCAAGTGTCGTAGCCCCGATACACTGTATGGTGCCTCTTGCCAAGGCTGGTTTCAGGATGTTAGCGGCATCCATTGAACCTGGTGTCGAGCCGGCACCAATCAAAGTATGTATCTCGTCGATGAAGATAATCACGTCGGGATTCTGCTCCAACTCCTTGATGAGCTGTCGGATACGCTCCTCAAACTGTCCGCGATATTTCGTGCCGGCAACCACACCTGTCAGGTCGAGGGTCACCAGTCGCTTTCCGAAGAGCATGGGAGAGCACTCCCTGCGGGCTATCATCTGAGCCAGTCCTTCCACGATGGCACTCTTGCCCACACCAGGCTCGCCAATCAGGATGGGGTTGTTCTTCTTCCTTCTACCCAGGATCTCTACGACACGCTGTATCTCACGCTCACGTCCCACCACAGGGTCGAGCTTGTCATTCAGAGCCTGTTGTGTCAGGTCTGTAGAGAAATTGTCGAGCACCGGTGTCTTGGTCTTTGTCTGTTTCGTCTGTGTGGTGGTCTGACTACCGGACGATGACCGTTTCTGACTGTTAGAGGTCTGTTCCTCCTCTTCCTCCTCAAAGTCCTCGTCAGGCAGTCCGATGCCGTTCTTGACACTCAGAAGTGTCAGTGTATCCTCATAATTCATATTATTCATTTCCAATACTATTTTAGCTCCGTTATCCACTTGATCGTGTAGGATGGCAAGCAGCAGGTGTTGCTCGTCCACATGGGTGGTGCGCTGGATACGTGCCTCCAGCACGGCAAGTTTCAGGATATTACTTGCTTTCTCGTTGAGCACCAGCTCGTTAGTGTTGATAGGCAGTCCTATCTCATCCTCCCTCACACGTGACTCCAGTTCTGTCTTCACGCTTGGAAGATTGATGGCTAAGCGTCGGAACACGTCATTGACGGGTCCCTCCTTCATGCGCATCATTCCCAGCAACAGGTGTTCTGGTCCCACGCTCCGACTGGCGAGGCGTGCGGCTTCCTCGCGGGAGTAAGCGAGTATTTCCGATATCTTTGGTGAAAATTGACTTGTCATACATGATATGTTCTGCAAACACCGTGCCAAAAAATTTTTGGTTATTTGTAGGGAAAATATTATCTTTGCAACATATTTATCATCATTAACGACTACTAAGTGATTTTATAGCTTCATTTTTTATGTATAAAGTATCTGTTGTAACACCGTTCCACAATGTGGATATGGGCATGTTTCAGTAGTGTGCATAAAGGAAATACAGATGGACAAGATTCTATTCACCATTTATTAGTAGCGGATAGAAGTCAGATTCATTTAAAGCCCTTAATCGACCTAATTAAGGGCTTTAATTAACCCAAATGGAGGCTTTAATCACCTCGCTTAAAGCCTTTATTTATCGGCATTTCAGACACAAAAGGTGATTTTAGTGATTCTATTATACGCAAATGATATATAAGGAAAAAAATAATGAATGTTAAAATTAATTTTTTTGTTATATATAGATTTACGGAAACTTAAATCACTAAAATCACCTTTTTGTCGAAATGTGTCTTTAAGTTGCTTATTATCAGATAGATGGAGTTGTGGATAAAATGTGTGCTTTTTGGTGAGAATAAATTATTTTTTTTCTTATATCATGAACGAATGTCGATAATTTTTCGTACCTTTGTAGGCAATATACTTAAGACTATTATTTATGGCAACACAACAGGAACGTGCAGAACTACATAAGACAATATGGAAGATAGCCAATGAGTTGAGAGGTTCTGTTGACGGATGGGAATTTAAAGCCTGCGTACTTGGCTCTATCTTCTACCGCTTTATTTCCGAGAATATTTGTGACCCAGAACGTGGTGAAGACAGACCAGAGAAGAACGAGATACTGCATAACATTCCTCGAAAGATGGCACTGGATATGCGTATGATTAGCCCGAACTACGAGAATCATCCCGACGAGTATATGGCAATTCTGTCGGGCAACACCGACTTGCTTGATAAAGCAAAGTTGGAAAAGAAGATTGCTGCATTGGAAGGTGAACGCAAGTCGTTCAACAAGGGACGGAATGAATCTGTCTGGCGTTTGGAGGTTAAGCAAGAGGAACTGGAGCGCATACCTCAGACCATTGAGCAATACAAGGAGAAGAATGCCGTCCTTGAAAAGGACATCCCGCAACTGAAGGAGATCGCTGGCAAGCAGTGGAAGAAAGAAGATGATCTGAAAGGCTTGAAGTCCGAACTGGCAGCACTTGACCGAAAGATTCAACTGGAGTTGGCAGCCAGAGAAACAAGTGGCAATTGGTGAAAGGGTGATGCCAGAAACAACTCCAACTAAAGAAGCGACTCCAAGAAAAGGATTGAAGCCATAATATAAGAAATTATTGAAAGTTCTGATATAAAACGGAAAAATTTGTACTAAAAAAATTTTTGGTTAAGAAATCACGATTTTAAATTATTTATTGTACTTTTGCACCCAAATTCTCGTGTACTGACCTTTTAGCACATAGCAGGATGCATCCTCAAAGTGCAAAGGTTAGTTCAGCCTACGCCGGGCTACGTAAAGAGAAGCATCGGAAAGCAACTCCGAACGAAGCGGGCTTTGGGTGGGAAAAACGAGGATGACATATAAAAGGCGTTTACAAGCGCTTTGTTTAAGACGTGTCGAAATCTTGCAACTAATCGATTGCTGTCTTGAACTTAGCAACGGTAGATGTCCGTGGGATGTGTATATACGCATCCCCTTTGCCGATATTAGGAGGATGAAGAGTGTCTATCCGAGAGGCTTAGGGGTACTGTATTCATATCGGCGTGGGCTCTAACGTTGTCTGTTCAACAGCAATGGGCAATGCAAGAGCCTCGACACGTGGAATGGACAACGGCGATTCCACGCTTTTTTT
>CAJONQ010000123.1 GCA_905235835.1 uncultured Prevotella sp. | reverse complement strand
GTGGAGAACACGCTGAAACTATTGGACGAGGGATGTACCATCCCCTTTATCTCCCGTTATCGCAAGGAGCGGACGGGTGGTCTTGACGAGGTACAGATCACGGCTATCAGCAACCGCCTGATGGTATTACAGGAGATTGCCAAGCGTAAGGAGACCGTCGTCAAGACCATCACCGAACAAGGAAAGATGACTGCCGACCTGCAAAAGCGTATCAATGACTGTTGGGAGGCGACGACATTGGAGGACATCTACTTACCCTACAAGCCCAAACGACGCACCCGTGCCCAAGTGGCAAGGGAACAGGGACTGGAACCGCTTGCCGCCCTCCTCATGCTTCAGCGTGAGCCGCATCCTGAGCAAGCCGCCAAAAGGTATGTCACTGGCGACGTCGCTGACGTGCAAGCTGCCCTTCAGGGGGCGAAGGACATCATCGCCGAACAGATCAGCGAAGAGGAGCGAAGCCGCAATCAGGTACGTGCCGCCTTCCGTCGTGAGGCTTTTATCACATCGAGAGTCGTGAAGGCAAAGAAAGACACGGACGAGGCTGCAAAGTACTCCGACTATTTCGACTGGGAGGAGCCTTTGAGACGTTGCTCGTCCCACCGGCTGCTTGCCATGCGTCGTGGGGAGAGCGAGGGTATTCTGCGTGTCAGTATCACCATTGATGATGACGAGGCTGTCAACAGGCTACAACGAAACTACGTCAGAGGCAATGGCGCTTGTCAACGACTCGTTGCCGAGGCGGTAGAAGATGGTTACAAGCGACTGCTTTGTCCTTCTATCGAGACGGAGTTTACGAATATCAGTAAGGAGAAAGCGGACGAGGAGGCGATTAAGGTTTTCACGGAGAACCTGCGCCAACTGCTGCTCGGTGCTCCGTTAGGACAGAAGCGTGTGATGGGTATCGACCCTGGCTTCCGCACGGGTTGTAAGGTGGTCTGTCTGGATGCTCAGGGTAACCTGCTCCATCATGAGGCTATCTTCCCCCACCCGCCTGTCAACCACCGCATGCAGGCTACCGTCCATGTCCAGCAGATGATCGCTGATTATCATGTCGAGGCGATAGCCATTGGTAATGGCACGGCGAGTCGTGAGACAAAGGACTTCATAGAGGACGCCCTCAAGTCCCTGCCCCAAACCCCAACATCTGCCGTCCCTAAAATCTTCGTAGTCAGTGAGGATGGTGCCTCTGTCTATTCCGCATCGAAGACGGCACGTGAGGAGTTTCCTGATGAGGATGTCACCGTTCGTGGTGCCGTCAGCATCGGACGCCGCCTGATGGACCCGCTTGCCGAACTGGTGAAGATCGACCCGAAGAGTATTGGTGTGGGACAATACCAGCATGATGTCGACCAGACGAAACTCAAACTGTCCCTCGACCAGACGGTAGAGAGTTGTGTGAATCTGGTGGGTGTGAACCTCAATACTGCCTCCCATCACCTGCTGATGTATGTCAGTGGACTGGGTCCGACACTGGCTAAGAACATCGTGGACTACCGTAAGGAGAATGGAGCGTTCACCAGTCGTGCACAACTGAAGAAAGTTCCCCGTCTGGGACCTGCCGCCTACCAGCAGTGTGCGGGTTTCCTGCGTATCCCTGAGGCGAAGAATCCTCTCGACAATAGTGCCGTCCACCCGGAGAGTTATGGTGTGGTGGAACAGATGGCAAAGGATGGTCATTGTACGGTCAGTGAACTGATCAGCAACAAAGAGAAGCGTTCGCAAATCGATATCAAAAAGTATGTGACGGACACCATCGGACTACCTACCCTTACGGATATCATGAAGGAGTTGGAGAAGCCCGGTCGTGACCCTCGTGAACAGATCGAGGAGTTTGAGTTCGACCCTAACGTGCAGACTATTGAAGACTTACACGAAGGAATGGAACTGCCTGGTATTGTGACAAATATCACCAACTTCGGAGCCTTCGTAGATATCGGTGTACACCAAGACGGACTGGTACACATCTCCCAACTTGCCAATAAATATGTGAGTGACCCTACACAGGTGGTACGACTCCATCAGCATGTCCGTGTCCGTGTCTTGGAGGTCGACCTGCGACGTCATCGCATCTCTCTTAGTATGAAGGGGATGGGCGGAAAGTAAGTGTCACGCCATCTCCTGTCACCTCAAGGGTGGCAACGCTCCCTACCAGCATTGGAAAGTTGCGCATGTGGGCATGACCTACTGGGAAGTCATAACATACGGGAATGGCGTATTTCCGTAAATATTCATGAAACATATAGTTCATGTCAGGGAAGGTATTGGGCACCTTCTTGTAACTGTTGAACTGTCCGATGATGATACCCTTGACATGTGACATCAAGCCTCGCACCTCGATATTATGCAGCATACGGTCGACCTTCGTCATACTCTCCCCCGTGTCCTCTACAAAGAGGATGATATTGGGGAGTCTCAACGGGTCGTAGTCGGAGCCGGCAAGACCATGCAGCACAGACATGTTACCTCCCACCAGGATACCTGTTGCCTTACCAGCATGGTTCAAGGGATGCGGGGCGACATGATATTCGGGCAGCTCACCCATCATCATCCGTCGCAGCGTCTGACTGATGGTATCATTACCCTCATAGGTGTTGATGGCATGACACATCGAACCATGAATACCGATATTCCCTGCACACGCCTCCGCACTCAACAAAGCGGTGATATCACTGAATCCTATCAGCAGCTTGGGATAACGCTTGAAGACGTTTAAGGACAGCTCGCATAACAGATGGACGGCACCATCCCCACCCCGTGAACACATGATCGCCTTCACACTCGGGTTCTGCAATGCCCATAGCAGGTCGTTACGACGCTCGACAATGGTACCTGCGAAACCATGATAGTCGTTCAGGACATGATGACCCGTCACGACATGGAATCCCCAACGCTCCAACGTTCGGATGCCCCCATTGACCGTTGCCGTATCAGTGGCACTCGACGGAGAGATGATGGCAATGGTGTCCCCCTCATGCAGGAACTGCGCCAGCACAGGAGACAGCGTCATCAGCAGTATACAAGCTAATACGTAACGTTTCATGGTGCGAAGATAATAAAAAAAGTCGCAACTCCAAAGAGTCACGACCTTTTTTCTTTCATTCCATGCGGAGATTTACTTCACCTTCTCAACGATAGCCTTGAAAGCCTCTGGGTTGTTCATAGCAAGGTCAGCGAGCACCTTACGGTTGATCTCGATACCTGCCTTAGCGAGCTTACCCATCAGGACAGAATAGCTCATACCCTCCAAGCGGGCCGCAGCGTTGATACGCTGAATCCACAGGGCACGGAAGTTACGCTTCTTGTTCTTACGATCGCGATAAGCGTAGGTAAGACCCTTCTCCCAAGTGTTCTTGGCTACTGTCCAAACATTCTTGCGGGCACCAAAGTAACCGCGAGTGAGTTTCAGAATTCTTTTACGTTTTGCTCTTGATGCAACGTGATTTACTGATCTTGGCATAGTTTCTTCTTACTTTTAAATGTTTGACAATAGGTGAATTAACGGAGACACAACAGGTCGCGAACCTGCTTCATGTTTGATACATCAACGATGGTTGAACCTACCAAGTTGCGCTTCTGCTTCTTGGTCTTCTTCGTCAGAATGTGACTGTGGTAAGCGTGGTGTCTCTTGACCTTACCTGTACCCGTGAACGAGAATCTCTTCTTCGCACCGGAATTTGTCTTTACTTTTGGCATTGTTTTAATTATTTAAATTGTTATTATAAATCGGCGACTACGCATATACCGGGCGCGCCACCTTACTTCTTTTCCTTTTTACTCGTCTTCGCTCTCCGTCAGTTTCTTCAAGACATCGGCACTGATCTTCGCATTAGCGAACAGTCCACCGTTCGACGGAGCATGCTCAGCCTGCTGCTTCTCTGCCTCCTTCGCCTCAGCGATAGAAGCCTCGCGGTCACGAGCCTGCTGACTCTTCTTTGCCACACCAGCCTTCTTGGGAGCGAGATAGAGGAACATCTTCTTACCTTCCAACGATGGCATACCCTCTACCTTACCATACTCCTCCAAATCGTTGGCGAAACGCAGCAACAGCACCTCACCCTGCTCCTTGAAAAGGATAGAACGACCACGGAAGAACACATACGCACGTACCTTATTACCATCCTCGAGGAACTCCTTGGCGTGCTTCAGCTTAAACTGGTAGTCGTGCTCATCAGTCTGGGGTCCGAAACGGATCTCCTTCACCTCCACTTTCACTTGCTTCGCCTTCATCTCTTTCTGGCGTTTCTTCTGCTGGTAGAGGAACTTCGAGTAGTCAATCAAGCGACATACTGGGGGATTCGCATTGGGCGAGATCTCCACCAGGTCAACACCCTGGTCATGCGCCATATCTAATGCCTGACGGGTAGGAACGGTACTTCCACCCTCGCCTACGATACGTACCTCACGAACACGAATCTGCTCGTTAATGCGGTACTGATTCTTCATGTTGTCATTCTTCATCGACTATCTTTCTCGACTCTAATTTCTCAAATTGGGTGCAAAGATACGAATAAGTGAACAAAATACAAAATAAAAACAACTTTTTTTTATTTTTATTGTCGAATGCCAGAAGAGAAAAAAAGAGTCATAATGTGTTTTTTGCCATCGTACCTTCACCTTGAATGCTCCGTAAGCTGAAAGCCCCCGATGCCTCCAGTCGATGATGAAGATGCCTCCCGTAGGGGTAGCCGGTTACCGTTGTCAGGGTACATCCTGTCTTCTATTAAAATATACATGTGATTTTTAAAATCGCGAAAAATCTGCAAATCTGCAAATAATCGGTGTAAGTCGTTGAG
>CAJONQ010000122.1 GCA_905235835.1 uncultured Prevotella sp. | reverse complement strand
TTAACTATAATAGTGTAGGTTAATGCTATTTTTTGACATTAAATTCAATTTTCTCAGATTACCAACTTTTTATGAGACTTTCTTATCCCGAACTGGCGTTAATCATGCATATTTTGAGCATGACAAGCATCAACTATTGTAATGATATGAATAGTCGATATCCGTATTACGGGAATCATCAACTTTAACGAACAACCCTGTATTAAGATTTCCTGGGTTTTCTTCGCATCGAAAACATAGGCACTTACAACTGCGTTGGATGGCACTTTACTCACATCACCCCTATAAAAAACGACAAAATGCTTGGCTGTTTAAATGAAAATACGTAATTTTGTCGCCAATTAACCCATAAAGAAGAACAAATGAAAAGACTTTGTGTTGTTTTAATGACCATTTGCCTTACCCTCGGCTGTATGGCACAGCAGTTTGAGAAGGACGTGTTTAAGACGGCTTCTGGCAAGACGCTGACGATTACCTGTATCAAGCATGCCAGTATCATGATGGAGTATAACGGGAAGACCATCTACTTCGACCCCGTCATCAATATGGAGCCACATACCGACTTCACCACCTGGCCCAAGGCAGACTATATCTTCGTGACCCATGAGCATCGCGACCATTTCGACCCGATGGCGCTGACTGAGCTGCGTAGAAACTATACCGTCATCTTTACCAACCATAATGTATATACCCAGTGGGGCAGCGGTTACGTGCTTGCCAATGGTGACAAGGCAGAGGTCTGCGACAACGTGACAGTAGAGGCAGTGCCTGCCTATAACACCACCAAGGGTCGTGAGCAGTATCATCCCAAAGGACGTGACAATGGTTATGTGCTGAACGTGGAGGACTTGCGCATCTATGTGGCTGGTGATACAGAGGACATTCCAGAGATGGCGGACCTGAAAGACATCGACATTGCCTTCCTGCCCTGCAACCAGCCTTACACCATGACGACAGAGCAACTGGTGAAGGCAGCGAAGACCATCAAACCGAAGGTGCTGTTCCCCTACCACTATAGCGACACCCCGATCCGCAAGGTGACGATGTTGCTGGGAGGCAGCGGCATCGACGTGAGGATCAGGAAATATAAATAAAGTCAAGATCACGAGATTACGAGATTACAAAATAACGTTATATCCAATCAAAATTAAACAAGATGAGAAAGCAATTTTTCAAGGAGGCGTTGCTTGCCGTTGCGCTTGCCGCCTTCAGCAGTACTGCCGCTATGGGGCAACAGAGTGAACAGAAAGAAGCCATCGACTGGTTGAAGGATGTCGCTGACCGTGTCGCGTTGCACGGCTATGCACAAGGAGGCTTCAACTACACACATCAAAATGCGGAAGACAAAGGAACCTTTGAACTCAAACGCATCCTCTTTTGGGTAGATGCCCGTATCACAGACAGATGGTCGTTCCTGTTTATGCACGACTTCTCGAACGTCGTACAAGAGTATTACACCGACTATCGCTTTACCAACAACAAGGCTTTGACCGTTCGCCTTGGACAGTTTAAGAACGGCGTCTCGATCGAGAACCCCCTATCCGCTGCCGCCATGGAGGCTATTGATGTCTATTCAGAAGGCGTGACCTATCTGACTGGTTGTGGCAGCGACCCCCTGATGGGTGTGCAGTATGGTCGTGACCTCGGACTCTCCATATTTGGTGAGACCAACGACGGTAAGTTCCGCTACGAGGCTCAGGTGATGAACGGACAGGGTATCAACAAGAAAGACGGTAACAAGGAGAAGGACTTCATCGGACGACTGGAATACCGTCCCGTAAAAGGACTCAACCTCGTTGCCACAGGACAGATTGGTCGTGGGCATGCCATCGCCAACTCGCCCTACAATCCGGATATTCATGAAGGTGACAACTACAAGCGTAACCGCTGGACGGTGGGCTTCGATTATAAGTCAAAGGACTTCAACGTACATGGGGAGTATTTAGAGGGTAAGGACGGATGTGCCACCAGCCGTGGCACCTATGTCACCGGTGCCGTCCCCTTGTATAAGGGTTTGGAGTTCGTAGGCTCCTATGATTTCTTTAATTTCAACACGTCCTTGGGGATGGACCAGCACAAAGCGATTGCCGGTCTGCAATACTGGTTCTTCAAGAAGTGCCGTTTCCAGGTGCAGTATGTCTACAAGAGTGCTTACGTCGCCAATGGTGTCTTCAACCATGGTGCCTGCCACCAGGTGATGGCACAGATGCAGGTAAGGCTGGATTATTCAAAAAAGAAATAACAAGATAAGACCATGGTTATCAAGATTCTTCTGACTATCATCTTCTTTGCCGTGATGATAGGGATAGGACTCTACTCACGCAAACAGGCAAGTAGTGTGGACGGTTTCGTACTGGGCGGTCGTGCCGTAGGTCCTTGGCTGACAGCCTTCGCCTATGGAACGAGTTATTTCTCTGCTGTCGTCTTCGTAGGCTATGCAGGACAGTTTGGTTGGAAATACGGTATGTCGGCAACATGGATTGGTGTGGGTAATGCCGTCATCGGCTCCTTGCTTGCCTGGCTCCTGTTAGGTCGTCGCACGAAACTGATGACCCAACATATTGAGAGCCGTACCATGCCCGACTTCTTCGGCACCCGTTTCGACAGTCAGGGACTGCGTGTGGTGGCTTCCGTCATCGCCTTTGTGTTCCTGATTCCCTATACTGCTGGTGTCTATAAAGGCATCTCCACCCTCTTCGAGATGGGCTTCGGCATTCCCTACGAGTATTGTGTCATCATCATGGCGATACTGACTGCCGTCTATGTCATCCTTGGAGGCTACAAGGCAACGGCAATGAACGACTTCATACAGGGTGTCATCATGCTCTTCGGCATCGTTGCCGTCATCATTGCCGTACTGAACGTACAAGGCGGACTAACGACGGCAGTCGGGAAGTTGGCACAGTTGCCCTCTGACACCGACCCGACGGTCAATGGCGGCTTTGCTACCTGGTTCGGTCCGGACCCCTGGAACCTGTTAGGTGTCGTCGTCCTCACCTCTTTAGGAACAATGGGACTGCCACAGATGGTAGGTAAGTTCTACTCGATTACTGACGAGAGTGCCATCAAGCGCGGCACGATTATCTCTACCATCTTCGCCTTTATCGTGGCTGGCGGTTGTTACTTCCTTGGTGGATTCGGTCGTCTGTTCGGCATGCCCCCCGTACTGCCTAACGGTAAACTCGCCTTCGACAGTATCGTACCCTCCATGCTCGTCACCCTCCCTGATGTGCTCATCGCACTGGTGGTATTGCTGGTACTCTCTGCATCCATGTCAACCCTTGCTTCCTTGGTACTCACCTCCTCAAGCACGATGACCCTCGATCTGATCTACCGTGACAAGAAAGCGGCACCCGGTGAGGTAGAGGAAGGAACGATTGACGACGTCGTAGCTGAGAAGATCGAGCTTCGCAAGGTAGTGGTGATGCGTGTACTGATCGTGTTCTTCATCGTCATCTCTCTGATGATCGCCTTGAATCCTCCCACATTCATCGCCCAGCTGATGGGTATCTCATGGGGAGCCCTTGCCGGTGCCTTCCTCGCTCCCTTCATGTTAGGACTCTACTGGCGTGGTGTGACGACGGCAAGTGTATGGGCTTGCTTCATTTGGGGTGTCGGTATTACCGTCATCAACATGCTGTTGGGTAATCCCATCAACCCCATCAACTGTGGTGCTATCGCCATGGTAGGAGGTTTCCCCGTCGTATGGCTCGTCAGTCTGCTGTCGCCTAAGATGAACAGGGAGACAGTCGGTAAGATATTTGAATGCTACAAATAAACAGACAAAGCCCTGCCGGTTTGGCAGGGCTTTGTCTGTTATCTATAGTCCTAAATCATCTAACTCTCTGGCGCGGGCCGGACCTTCGCCGCCACCGCCATAGATAATACCGATAGTACCTGTATCATCACTGGTGCTGATGCTGTTGATGGTGTCACTACTTGCCAGCAGATGCTGTGGCATGTGGATCTCTGTCGCCTCCATCTGAGGCTTCGCATATTGTCTCTTTCTCATATTCTTAACTACTTAACTATTTAACTACAATCTTCTTCCCGTTCACGATAAACACGCCCTTGGGCGGATGGCTAAGGCGCCGTCTGTGCCCATACCCCCTGCACCACTGCCGTGAGTAGCAGGACGAGCATGAATAATCGTGTCTGCATTTTTTAACACGCAAATGGCTCGTAACTCACAAACTTTTTGTACCTTTGCCACCATGATTACATAAATCATAATGGTATCATAGCATTAACACAAAAACAAGATTTATGAAGAAAATCATGCAATGGGTGATGGCAGCCACCCTGACAAGCGGTCTCTTTTTCTGGACATCCTGTTCCAGCGATGACAATGCAGTAATTCCACAGCCGGACCACGAAACAGCGTTCAGCGCACTATTGAAGACGCTGGACTGGGGCACAGACACGTGCTTCGTCTATGGGCATAAGACGCCCGACGTGGATGCCGTCACCTCGGCCTTGTCATACGCCAATCTGATGCGACAGATG
>CAJONQ010000121.1 GCA_905235835.1 uncultured Prevotella sp. | reverse complement strand
GCAGCCTTCATGGCAGCGTTGATACCCTCAACAGTTACCTCACCCTTAACAACAGCGTGCAGGATAGTGGTAGAACCTGTAGGAGTTGGAACGCGCTGTGCAGCACCGATCAACTTACCGTTCAGCTCAGGAATAACCAGACCGATAGCCTTAGCAGCACCAGTTGAGTTAGGTACGATGTTCTGAGCACCAGCACGTGCACGCTGAACATCACCCTTGCGCTGAGGACCGTCCAGAATCATCTGGTCACCAGTGTAAGCGTGTACAGTTGTCATGATACCGCTCTGGATAGGAGCGAAATCGTTCAGAGCCTTTGTCATAGGAGCCAGACAGTTAGTGGTGCAAGAAGCTGCAGAGATCACTGTGTCAGCAGGAGTCAAAGTCTTGTGGTTTACATTGTATACGATAGTAGGCAGATCGTTACCAGCAGGAGCAGAGATAACAACCTTCTTAGCACCAGCGGTCAGGTGAGCAGAAGCCTTCTCCTTAGAAGTATAGAAACCTGTGCACTCCAGAACAACGTCTACGTCCAGCTTACCCCAAGGCAGCTCAGCAGCGTTAGGAATAGCATAGATAGTGATCTCCTTACCATCAACGATGATAGAGTTGTCAGTGCTGTCTACAGTGTGCTTGTTCTCACCGAACTTGCCAGCGAAACCACCCTGAGCGGTGTCATACTTCAACAGATGAGCAAGCATCTTTGGGCTTGTCAAGTCGTTGATAGCTACTACCTCATAACCTTCAGCCTCGAACATCTGACGGAATGCGAGGCGACCGATACGGCCAAAACCGTTAATTGCTACTTTTGTCATTTTACTAATTTATTTAAAGGGTTTATTAATATTTTTCCTTTTTCGGGCACAAAGTTACAAAAAAATATCTATATTTGCACTTGATTTCTGTCTTAATTAAGATTAAAGATTCTGTATTAAACATTAAAAATAAGATAAATCAAGGGCGATAACCCAAGATTGCAAAATGCAGATTACAATTTAAACATTATACGTTAAACAATTAAATTTAAGATTATGAGTATTATTAAAGAATTCAAAGAGTTTGCCATGAAGGGCAACGTGATGGACATGGCTGTCGGTGTGATTATCGGCGGTGCTTTTGGCAAGATCATTTCCAGTCTGGTAGAGGATATCCTCATGCCTATCATCAGCCTGTGTACAGGTGGGGTCAGTTTTGTTGACCAGTTCGTTAATCTGGGCGAGGGAACCTACAAGACTCTGGCAGAGGCTAAAGAGGCTGGTGCCGCTGTCTTTGCCTACGGACAGTTTATCCAAAACATCATCGACTTCCTGATCATCGCTTTCTGTATCTTCCTGATGATTAAGGGTATGAACAAGCTGAACCGCAAGAAGGAAGAGAGGCTCCCGCAGGACCTACACAGGAGGAGTTGCTCGCTGAGATCCGTGACCTGCTGAAGCAGAAATAAATCAAGAATTTGACTTATTAATATAATATAAGGTGGTGATTGTTTGCCACCTTATATTTTTTGCATACCTTTGCAACTGTTTTCAGAATGATAAGATAAATGGTTAAGACATTGGACTTCAAGCCGAAGATGTTTTCGGCAATCAAGCATTACGACAAAAAGACGTTCCTCGCCGACCTGATGGCGGGTATCATTGTGGGTATCGTGGCACTCCCGCTTGCCATCGCTTTTGGTATTGCCAGTGGCGTGTCACCTGAGAAGGGTATCATCACTGCCATAGTGGCAGGACTGATGATCTCGCTGTTCGGAGGTAGTAAGGTGCAGATTGGAGGACCAACGGGCGCCTTCATCGTCATCGTTTATGGCATCATCCAGCAGTATGGTATGCAGGGACTGACCATCGCCACCCTGATGGCTGGTGTGTTCCTTATCTTATTAGGTGTGCTTCGACTTGGAACGATCATCAAGTATATCCCCTATCCTATCGTGGTGGGCTTCACCAGTGGTATTGCTGTCACGATCTTCACCACACAGATCAAGGACCTGCTGGGTATGCAGATGGACACAGTGCCCTCTGACTTCGTCGAGAAATGGATTGCTTACTTTACACATTTAGGACATATCGACTGTTGGAGTGCCCTGATGGGTATCACCAGTGTCGTCATCATAGCCGCATGGCCCATCCTGGCACGTATGTTCCGTCTGTCGCCATTGCGTTCTCTTCCTGGTTCTCTGGTTGCCATTGTCGTCATCACGATTACTGCTTTATTGCTGAAAACGTATGCTGGTGTGACGACCATCGAGACTATCGGCGACCGTTTCAGCATCAACTCCCAGCTGCCTGGTGCCGTCGTACCTGCTCTCTCTTGGGAGACCATCAAAAGACTGGTGGGTCCCGCTGTCACCATTGCTGTCTTGGGAGCCATCGAGAGTCTGCTGTCCGCCACTGTCGCTGATGGTGTCATCGGCGACCATCATAACTCAAATACAGAACTCATCGGACAGGGTATCGCTAATATCGCCTCTCCCCTCTTTGGTGGTATTCCAGCTACAGGAGCCATTGCCCGTACGATGACGAATATCAATAATGGTGGGCGCACCCCCGTGGCTGGCATCATCCATGCCGCTGTGCTGTTGCTCATCTTCCTGTTCCTCATGCCATTAGCACAGTATATCCCGATGGCATGCCTGGCTGGCGTGTTGGTTGTCGTCGCCTATGGCATGAGTGGCTGGCGTTCTTTCCTTGCCATGCTGCGTAATCCGAAGAGCGACATCACGGTATTGCTGCTCACGTTCTTCCTCACCATCATCTTCGACCTCACCGTCGCCATCGAGTTCGGACTCATCTGTGCTTGTCTGCTCTTCATGCGTCGAATGGCAGAGACGACCGATGTGCATGCGGTAATGAATGAGATCGACCTCAACGAGGATGCGGACATGGAGGCTGGCAACTTGGAGCACCTCACTATTCCAAAGGGTGTGGAGGTCTATGAGATCAACGGTCCTTACTTCTTTGGAGCCGGCAACCGCTTCGAGGACATCATGGCACGTTATGGTCGTCATCCCAAGGTGCGTATCATCCGAATGCGTAAGGTTCCCTTCATCGACTCCACTGGTCTGCACAACCTTGAGAACATGTGTCTGATGAGTCAGAAGGAGGGCATCACGGTGGTTCTCTCTGGTGTCAACGAGAAGGTGGAGACCGTCCTGAAACGCAATAATTTCCAGCACATCATCGGCGAGGAGAACATCTGCAACCACATCGACCTCGCCCTAGCAAGAGCCAAGGAAATTGTGGAGAAGTAAGGAGGGGTAGCCCTAAACATACGCCAGTTCGGGATAAGATACTACTTTTATGTGATTCCACAAAATGAAAAGCACCTTTTGTACTCGTTCTCGAAATTTGGAGTCAGGATGTCCTTACCCATCGCCTCGTATATCTCCTCTATCGTCCAAAAGCGACCTCCGTCCAGTTCCTCTGCTGATGGACGAATCTCACCATCATAGATGGTACGACTGACATATACTAACTCACGTTCACGCTTGCTTTCAAACACATACTTATCAACGAATTCTGCATGAAAGTCCGTAATACCCAGCTCTTCACGCACCTCCCGATGCAGTGCCTCTTCTGGTGTTTCTCCATAATCTATATGTCCACCAACGGCAGTGTCCCATTTGCCTGGTTGAATATCCTTCCATTCTGGTCTGCGTTGCAGATAGATATCACCCTTGGAATTAAATACATGCAAGTGTACAACAGGGTGCAATAACTTCGATCCACTATGGCATTCGCCACGTGTGGCAGAGCCGATAACCTTTCCCTCCTCGTCAACAATCGGAAATATCTCTTGCAAATTATCCATTATATATACCATAATCTTCTGCGAAGGTAAGAACTATTTTCGAAACCACCAAGCATTTCAGCGCAAAAAAGATTCCTCGTATTCTTTGACTTTCCACTTACTATGTCTTATGAAACAGACGAAGATCAGGATTCGTTTGACATGAGTATATATCAATAATTAAGACAACAGAATCTCTTATTTGATACTCTATTTTGGGCAGAAACTGACAAATAATCGTTTTTTTGCCCATGTTCTATGCATATTATTACCAAACACGACAGACTTTGTTTTGATGGAATTTTGAAGACTACTATTGTTGTAACAGTTGTTTTTTGATATTACAACATGTTATCCCGGGCAAAAACTATAAAAAAATGAAACTTTTTGCCCAAGATAATTAGATATTCCAATTATTTTTCATACCTTTGCAACATGATTTTGAGGCAATGCATATGCCTATTTCATAACTCAAATCTTTAGAGGTATTCATTCAAATTATAGCGCAGATGGAAAAGATTATTGGCCGAGAAGCAGAATTTGGGAAACTTTCTGACTACTTCGAGTCTGGAAAGAGTGAATTTATTGCATTATATGGTCGTCGTCGTGTTGGTAAGACATTCCTAATCCGAAGTTTCTTTAGGGATCAGTTTGACTTCTATGCAACAGGTGTTATCGAGGGTTCGCGAGAAACTGAGATGGAAGCCTTCCATAATGCACTAGTACGATATGGTCACAAGGGAGGCAAAGCGATATCATGGATTGAGGCTTTTACACAATTAGCAGAGCTGCTGGAACGCAAGAACAAAAACCGCAAGCGTCGTTTGGTCGTGTTCATTGATGAACTGCCATGCTTTGACACCCATCGTTCAGGGTTCCTGCAAGCGTTAGACTTGTTTTGGAACAGCCGTGCATCTTGGATAGACAACATCTATTTTGTAGTGTGTGGTTCCGCTACCTCGTGGATGATGCGTAACATAGTAAACAATAAAGCCGGACTCCATAAACGCGCTACGCACACCATGCACCTCCGTCCTTTCTCTCTTGGGCAAACAGAAGAATATCTAAAAAGCAGAAAATTCCGCTGGCCAAGAATTGCTGTATTGCAGGCGTACATGGTCCTTGGTGGTGTACCTTATTATTTGAGTTTGCTTGACCCAAAGAAGAATGTCCCTGACAACATAGATACGCTTTTCTTCTCGGCAGAGCCAGAACTGGAAAATGAATACCAAAGACTCTTCAACTCTTTATTTAAGAATGCAGAGTCTTATATGGAAATTGTACGCTTGCTCAGTACACGTCGTGACGGATATACACGTGCAGAAATAGCTAATGAATTAAAAATCTCGGACAATGGTCATCTTTGTGATATGCTGGATGACTTGGAGCATTGTGACTTTGTACGCAGATACAATAACGGTACATTACAAAAAAATGGTATCTACCAGTTGATAGATTTCTACTCTCTGTTCTACTATCGTTTTGGTACACGTAGAGTGACGGATGAACATTTTTGGCGTAACACACTCGGTACACCAGAGCAAAACAATTGGTACGGACTAACTTTTGAGCGTGTCTGCCTATGGCATGTAAGGCAGATTGTACATGGCTTACGCCTTGATGCTATCAGACATGAATACTATGCATGGCGCAGTCAAAATAGCCAACCTGCCGTTCAAATCGACTTGGTTATAGATCGTGCTGACGGTATCGTGACCATCTGTGAAATGAAATACTCCAAAGACGATTATACTCTTGATGAGAAAGAGTATAGAAATATCGTCCGTCGCATGGAAACCTTCCAGAAGGAGACAGGGCATAAAGGTGGTGTGCAAGTAAGCCTTGTAACCACATACGGACTCAATGAGAATATGTATTCGGAAATATCTCCGATACCTATAACGATGGAGGAACTGTTTGACAAATAGCAACACTATCAGGAGTTTTGACTCCAGTTCGGGATAAGAAATACTAAAATAGCATACGTTGTTTTGGGGTTTCAATGCAATATCCCTGAAGTGCCTGTGTTCATTGTCGAAGAAGCAGTATGCCGCCAGTGCCGCAATCATACTCATGATGAAGTTGTTGACCGACCTGTGCCTCGAATGTACCAGTTGTGCCGTATTCTTGAGCATGCCGTTAGTTAAGGCCATGGAGGCAAATCCATGGCGAGCGCAATCGTGCCAATTGAACCGGCACAAATCCCTACACGTAATTTTTAAAACCCTTGCCACCGTTGCCGCCTTGCAAAACTATTTGATTATCAGCGGATTGCTGGT
>CAJONQ010000120.1 GCA_905235835.1 uncultured Prevotella sp. | reverse complement strand
ATTCTTTTTAAAAGGAGGGAATGCTTCTAGGATTCCTAATTTTAATACCTTAATTATAAATAATAAACCATATACAGGTGATTACAATTTTGTAATAAAACATTATTATTAAGGTTTTAAATGATTTTAAAAAAACAATCTTCGGGGGATTATTATTAAAATAAAATTGTATATTTGCATGAAAGAGAAAATTATAAAATACATAAATAGAATATATTTTGGAATCTATCTTTACACTAGGGAACTGGATATTCCAACATACTACGTGGGAAGAAAAGACTATTATAGGGGGCAATTAGGCTTCAAGATATGTTGCCTTTTGATAATGCTTTATACGAGTGGTTTTTTGTCTATTATAGGGGCTTTTGGAGGAGAACATTTTGCTTATTTAATTAAAGGTAATTTTATATATAAGAGTATCTATATAATAATAATTATCTGTATATATTTCCTTTTATCACAAATTACTTCTTTAGAAGGCAATAAGGGTTTAGCATATTTTGAACAATTTGATCGGGAACCGCGCTCAATAAAGATTAAATGGATGATTATTGGTGCATTTGCATTCTTGTTAGGAATAGCGTTATTTATATTAGGTCTGAATATTTTCCCTGTATTTTAAAACAAAGACAGAATAATCAACAATAACAAAACATCGGAGATGAATCTATCATGAAAAAGACCACATTAGTATTGTTACTGCTTAGTCTCGTGACTATTTGTAAGGCACAAGACAGGTATTGCATGACATTTTTGGATTATCTGAATGACGAGTGGTATCCGTTAGAGCAACTGAGTTTCGAATACCGTTCGGGGAGCAAGTCATTATGGTGGGGAGGCTCCAACTATAAACCTAAAACAGGAGATAAGAAATATATGCTCAATCTGTTGGAAGGACATGATGACATCTTAACGGAATACAAAGCCGCATCGAAAGAGCAGACTAGTTACTCTCCGAATATCGTCATCCCCATCTTGAGAAAATTGGGCTTGGTTAAGTGATAGCATGAAAAAAGCAGAACTCTGGCAGAAAATCGGGGGCACTTTAAAAGCAGTACCCTGAATCAGGGTACTGCTTTTAAATAATCACCGTATCTTGAGCGCTGACGACGCCAACGGGATTAAATACTCAGTTCGTCAAGAACTCTGATCAGACGCTTGTCGAAACGCTTGTCGGTACGGATGCACTCAGAGAAAGGAACATAGACGATCTCGTTCATGCGGTAGCCGATCATCACGTTACGCTGTCCTTGCATGATAGCCTCGATAGCTCCCACACCCATGCTGCTGGCAAGGATACGGTCACGTGCCGAGGGACTGCCACCACGCTGCAGGTGTCCTAAGATAGAGACACGCACGTCAAACTCAGGGAACTCTTTCTTCACACGGTCGGCATAGTAGAGGGCACCACATTTGGGACTCTCTGATACGATGACGATACAGGACTTCTTAGACTTACGGATACCACGACCCATGAAGGCTGCCAACTGGTCGACATCCGTTACCTCCTCAGGCACGATAGCGGCTTCCGCACCACAGGCGATGGCACAGTTCTGAGCCAGGAAACCGGCATCACGACCCATCACCTCGACGAAGAAGATACGCTCGTGGGAGTTGGCGGTGTCACGGATACGGTCCACACAGTCCATGATAGTGTTCATCGTCGTGTCATAACCAATGGTGGCATCCGTGCCGTAGAGGTCGTTGTCGATAGTGCCGGGCAGTCCGATGACAGGGAAGTCAAACTCCACACCGAAGTTCCAGGCACCAGTCAGCGAGCCGTTACCACCAATCACCACCAGTGCGTCAATACCTTGCTGCTGGCAAGTCTCATACGCCTTCTCTCTACCCTCGGGAGTCATGAACTCTTTCGAGCGGGCAGTCTTCAGAATGGTACCACCCTTGGTGATGATACCACTGACATTCTCTGTCGTGAAATCCTTGACCTCACCCTTGATCAGTCCATCAAAGCCTCTGTAGACACCCTTGATGTTAAACTGGTTATAGATACCTGCGCGTGTCACGGCGCGAATAGCTGCGTTCATGCCGGGAGCATCACCGCCCGACGTGAGAATACCGATAGTCTTAATCTTACCCATAGTTTTTAATCGCTTAATAGGTTTTGTTGCAAAATTACACAGAATAAAGCAAACGACCAAATAATTTGATAGAGTTTTTGCAAGTTGTTCATTCTGTTTATCTGGCTGGTAGTATTTCCTTATAGCCTGCAAGTCACTCCTATCTTTGTCTCAAAGGTCTTAGCACGTACGGTACTGTTCTCTCGCAAGACGAAATCCCGGTCGTAATAGTAGTTGTAGTGCGTACGACGGGAATAGAAGGCTCCAGAGACGTTGATGAACCACTGACGAGCCACATGGAACTCAAACACAGGGTTCACCACCAATAGAGAGGCATTGCTGTTGTCACCCTGTACGCTCAGATAGCGTATATCTTTAGTGCCGTCAACGTAAGCCTGGAGGTCTCTTTTCTCGTATCCCTTCCATGTGTAGAGACGGAAGTACTTCGCATTGAGGATGAAGCGTCCGAGCTTACCGAAATCCAGTTGGGTCTTCGACTTGATGCTGAAGCCACTTCCCATGTTATAGTCACGCTCGACGACGTTGAAATAGTCACTCTTGGTACCACCCAGCAGGATACCGCTGAGGAAGACACGCTGTTCCATTTGTGACAAAGCACCGATCTTTGGCAGTGAGACGATGATGCCAGGACCGAAGGCGGCAACCTCGCTGATACGGTATGGTGTCAGTTCAGAGCCGTCCTCGATAGGTTTGGAGTTGTAATAGTTATAGTGCTGGTAGATACCAAACTCACCCGCCATGCCTTTCTTATCCAGGATAGGGGTGCTCCACAGTCGTCCCACGATATTCAGTGTGTTGACTAGGGGCTGACCACCACCGATGGCTATATTTGTCTCGATGTCGAAGAAGTCGTAAGGAGTCTTATGCTTGTCACCGTCAACCGATGTACCATAGGTCAGTGTCAGGTTGAGGTAGCCCGCATGGACACCACGGAACAGTGCGCCATCATCAGCGAGGTAGCGCCAGCCGACAGAGACGGTAGCATCGATAGGAATCTTGTTGTAGTCATGATAGAGGTAGTTCTTGCTCTTGACCCGCCATGCGTCACCGCTGAAGATACGGTGCAGCCCCTGGATGGGGTTGATGATGGCGGCAGCAGCCTCACGCAGGAATCGGCGGAAGCCACGCTCACGGTCGTCGAGCATAGTGTGGCTCAGACGATGGGTCATCTCACCGATAGCCATACCGCCGCAGGTGGTGGCAAAGAGGTCGTTGATGGCAGGTGGGTCACATTCTCCGAAGAACTCCCACATGGCAGAACCGAACAAGGCATAAGGTGCTGACTCCCAGTATGTCAGTCCGTTGGAGCGGGCGGCATTGAAGTAGAGGTTACCGTGATAGGGGTGCATAATCATGTTCATGTGGAAGTAGTCATTGTCCCACACCATTCCTTTCTCGAAGTTTCTACGGATGGTGCGTAAGGTGGTCTGGGCAAAGTCTTCTCTCGTCACATAACGGTCATACAACTGAACGCCCACATTGATACCTGTCACCTCGGCAAGTGCCCACCAAGGATGTTTCTTGCGGGGCAGTGCCATCGTGGAGTCTGTGTATTCCCGCTCTGAGTCTTCCTTATTCCATGTTGTTTTCCACGTGTCGTGCAAATTACGAGGCTGGCGGATGGTCATACCCAGTTCCACCATAGGACGGTTGCGAAAGGTCTCGTTACGATTATAGTAGCGGGTGAGTCCCCAACCCACGGAGGCAAAGGCTCCGAATCGCTTATTGATCTGATAGTCAGCATTCACACGGGCTTGCAAGGAGTAGAGTCGCTCTGGGCTATTATTGCTGTTCTTCTGGAAAGTCTCCACATGGTAGAAGCCGATGTCACCGCTCAGGCTCCATTTGGGCGATAACTGCACGTACTGTCCCAATCGGTAGAAGAGAGCACCCGAGAATTTCGAGTCGAGTCCTATGAAATGGGTACCCAAACCTATAATATTATAGGTGCTCTTGTTGCGATAGCGCATGGCAACATTGATCTTCGTCGATGAACCGCCATAGAGCATCATGTCGATATTGGTCATCGGGTTGATATTAACCAGACCTATCTTATGACCAATACTGTCGTATGACAGGTTGACGAGTCCTACCTGCCAGCCCTTAGGATGTTTGCGTGCCACGTTGAAAACACCAATCTGTGCTCCGTTAAGCGAGTCGGCATAGTTGACGGCACCAAACTGCACACCGCGATGCATTGCCGACGACACATTCAGCAAGCCAGACAGTTGCACACCACGATCCATGCCGTTTACGATGTTGCTGACACCACTCAGTTGCAGACCGTTGAACTTCTGTGCCGACGTGTTGGAAACCGTCGACAATTGTACGCCGTGCCCTCCGTCGACAGATACCGACGAGATGACACCCAGTTGAACGCTCTTCACCGAGTCCTGAACACTGACAATACCCACAGGACTCTTCTGAGCCTGCACACTCACGGCAACCATCAAGGCGCCTGCTAACACAAAAAGAACTTTCTTCATATATTATCTTATTTTTCCTCGGTAGTATCAATGCGGGTATCAGCAATGCCTGGAACGCTGATTTCACCCGTCATGTCGTTGTGTGAGCCGAGGTTGTCCTTGGTCACGGCGAAACCGATGGGGAATGCTACAAAGGTATAAAAAGTTTGTTAAACATTACTTATTACTAATATATTTTTTTGTTTCTTTAATACGAGATGACGTACCTGTCATGTTAACGATATATTCTTTGGGTGACACTCCAAACTCTCTCGTGAAACTTTTAGTGAAGTAAGACGCAGAACTAAACCCTACTTGGAACATAAC
>CAJONQ010000119.1 GCA_905235835.1 uncultured Prevotella sp. | reverse complement strand
CACATAAAGGAAAGTCTTTCCTCAGGGAAATGGGGGTCAAGAGGCATGTAAGCACCTCCCGCCTTCATGATAGACATAGGATAGATGAGCATCAGTTCGCTTCGTTCAATCATAACACCTACGGCCTGGCCTCTCTCTACTCCCATGGATTTCAGTTGACTTGCAAGACGGTCGGTAATACTATCCACCTCTGCGTATGTCTTGTTTCGGTCTTTAAAAACAATAGCTGTCGCATTTGGCGTAAGCGCTGCTTGATTGCGCAGGATATCCACCATGGTGTCACTAAAGTCGTAGTCAAGACTTTCTCCACAGCCTAATGCCTTGAGCATCTCTTTTTCATGAGTGCCTACAAGTTCAACGTCTTTTACCGCCATGTCTTTGGCGCATACTTGCTTTGCTATCTTTGCGTATGAGTTGAGAAGACGTTGCATGTCTGTGCTGTTGTATAGGCTCGTGTCGTACTCAAGGTCAAGTATATAGTGGTCATTACCCAAAGCCTCCACCTCGATGGTGATGGGAGTCTTTGAGGTGTCGAGAGAAAGGGATATGTTCTTAGCCTTTATCTTTGTCTCCGTCGATTCCGAGTCAGCAGAATAAGAACCATCCTGATAGGCGAACAGAATCTCCGGACGTACTCCATGACGCTCCACCATCGTTGTAAATGGATAGAAGTCGCGTTCCACAACATCCACATATTGCGTCTGGGCTTTCCGGGCATAATCTGAGAAAAGTTCCTGTAGGGTGGATTCGCCAACCAAACTGCTTGTCACTGGTAATGTCTTCACAAACATGCCCATGATACTCATCATCTCAATGGTATTACGACCATGTGACACTGTGATGAACATGATGTCGTCTTCACGTGTCACCTTATGCAACAGTAGCGACAGGGATGCGATGAAGAAACTGTTGGGGGTAATCTGATGCTGACGACAATATTCGCTGACGTTGATGTCCAGACTCTTGTGAAGGGTTTGGCTTTGAGCGTTTGTCTCTTCCAGCGTCGAAGAGTGCGGATATGAGGTGGCGGTCTGTCCATTGAGGAGATTGTCGAAGAAAGACTCGGCTTCAGCAAACTGCTCTCCCTGTTGACGCTCGGATTCCTGCAGTGAGAATTCGTATGCGGAATATGTCTCTGCCTCTATTTCTTTGCCTGCGTATGCTTCGCGCAGTTGAGAAGAGAAAATACCCATCGAGCCACCATCAAAGATGATATGGTGCATATCCTTAAAGAGATATACTGCAGAGGGCGTCTCTATCACGGCTATGCGATACAGGTTGTCATTGAAAAGGTCAAACGGGCGTACCAACTTTTGGAAATATTCCTTTTCCGTCTTCACTTCTATGACAGTCTCTGCATCATCCCTGCGATGCTGCATAATGCCTGTGTCAGTTTCCGCGAGTTGCATCTTGAGATATGGATGAGCATCGACCACGGTATGAAGAGCCTTGATAAGCCTGTCCACATCTATTCCCTCATAGCGGGTAAGTGTGGGGATATTATACTGAGTAGTGTCGCGATTAAGTTCCCAGTCAGCATAGATGCCCAACTGGTTGCCTGTAAGAGGATAATACTCTTGCTTCTCGTATGACAGACCGAGCATCTCCACAAACTCTGTCTCCGAGAAGTTTATTTCGCCATTCTCGTCGCGGAAATATCCATCGTCAAGTAGATTGTTGTAAAGTGTCACAACATTGTCGTTATCATTAAGACTTTCATTAAAATCCTCAAACGGATAGTTGATGTTCCCATCTTCATCTTTGAAATAACCGTCGTTCAAGAGGTTATCGTAGAGATTCCTTCTATTTTGCTGTAATTCTGTCATGATGTTATTTCTTTAATGGATTTTTCTTTAATGGATTTCCTTTAGGTGCCAAAGGATTAGCCTTAGGTACCGATGGATTTGACTGTGACGCCTGTGAGTCGCCCTCGTGCTTGGTAAAGAGTGCATTACTCTTTGGAGTCACGTTCTTATTCTTCTCAGCGAGTTCTGCAATCTGCCGTATTGTCGGAGCCTTCATAATGTCGGCCACTGTGACCTTTGCGTTCATGCCCTGGCTGATGGCCATAGAGATACGCATTGCGAGGAGGGATGTCAGACCGAGGGAAAGTAGGTTGGACTTGACGCTTATCTTCTCTATTCTGAGCATTTCCTCAACGCCTTCCGACAACTTCTTCTCTATCTCTGTCTCTGGAGCAATATATTCCTCTGCGGCTACAACAGGTTCAGGCAAGGCCTTGCGGTTTATCTTTCCGTTTGGCAGACGAGGCATGTCGTCCAGTTTCATATAGACAGAAGGATACATGTAGTCGGCCAGTGCCGAGCCTTCAACAGTCTTCACGATGTCCGCCTCCGTGGTTGCTGCATTGGCGATGGTATAATAGAGAACAATCATCGCTGTTCCGTTTATCACCTTCACTGCGGCAACGACCTCGTGCAGTCCTACTGTGGCTGCGGCCACACTCTCAATCTCGCCAAGCTCGATACGATAACCACGCACTTTCACCTGACCATCCATGCGTCCGAGGCATTCCAGTTGATGGTTATCATTATAGCGAGCCAGGTCTCCGGTGTGATACATACGTACCTTGGTGCCATTGATGTTCTTTTCCACAAACGGACAGTCGCCATACACCTTGGCTGTCTGCTCTGGCAGATGCCAATAGCCGACCCCCACCTGAATACCTGCTATGCAAAGTTCTCCGATAGCACCGTAAGGAACAAGACGCCCATGAACGTCAACGATGAAACACCAACTGTTTGCAACCACATGACCGATGGGAATATCGGTATATTCCTTATCCTTCTCCATCGGGAACATACTTATATGGTCGGTACACTCCGTAGGACCGTAGAAGTTAAGAATCTGGGCTTCTCTTGAGACAACGCCTGCAAGTTTCTCTCCGATAGCGCTGATATAGCGTACTGGCATGTCGAAGTTGTTGGCAAGGAGTGCGGCAATCGACGTAGTGTAGCCTCCGCCGGTAATCTTGTGGCGGACAACGAACTCATAGACCGCCTGCAGGTCCTTGCGGATGGCCGAAGGCATGATGTGCAGACTGCCACCGAGGAGAAGTATGGCATACAAGTCCTCGATATGACTGTCAAAGCTGAATGAGCGGTGGCTGCTGATTCTGTCTTTTGGGGTGAGACCTACTTCTTCCGTCGTTGAAAGTATGTAGCTCATAAGGCCAAGATGGTGCAGCACTACTCCCTTAGGTTTTCCTGTTGAGCCAGACGTATATATAATATAGGTATAACAGTCAGGCGTGCAGAGATTAATAGGCTCGCATTCTTCTTCCCAGTCGATGTCGTCAACGAAGAGCACCTTGCCTTCATCGAGCATTGTCTGCAGCATCTCAAAGCCGCCCATCTTCTGTTTCTCTTCGAAGACATCGTGAGTTGAGATGATGATTGGAGCACCGCTGTTTTCAATCATATAGGAGAGCCGTTCATTAGGATATTCAAGGTCAAGTGGCAAGTATGCCGCGGCGGCTTTATGGATGCCGAACACGCAAGTTGGGAAATCGACACTACGCTCAATCATCACTCCAATGAAGTTCTGTTTTTTAACCTCCATCGCTATAAGCTTGTGGGCTATGAGGTTTGAGCGATGCTCCAATTCTGCGTATGTCAGCTGCCGGGTGTCGTCATCCACTGCGAGATAGTCCGGCACTTCGTTAGCCTTGGCAATGAAGTAGTCGAGATAAGTCTTTGAATAGTCGAAAGGCATATCCTTGCCCTTCGAGAGCATTATCACCTTTGCTTTGTCCTCCTCAGTCATGAGAGAACACTCCGTGGTCTTGGTGTTGATCTCCTCTGCCAGTCTTGTCAAAATGTGCTGCATCGTGCGGGCAACGGTCTGCATGTGTCTCTGAGAATAAAGATTGCCGTCGTAAGTCATGCTGACTTTCATCGTGCCAGCCGCATCGTCAAGAAGTACGACTACACGCAGCTCGTTGAATATCTCCTCGTCGGTCTGCAGAGCCTTGATATTCATGGCTTGACCCATTTTGTCGATATTCTCCTTGCCTGCATAGTTCTCAAAGATAAGAGTGCTCTGCAGGAGGTTGCCGCGTAGGGATGACTGTTGCTGTATCTCTGCCAACGAGCAATAGTCGTGAATAGCAGAGTCGGCTGCCTGTTGTTGCAGAGAGCGAAGTGTGTCCAGCACTGTTGCCGTGTCGTCTGTCTTTACACGTACAGGTATTGTGTTGATGAAGAGACCCACAAGGTCTGCCACGTCACCATGGTTACGTCCGGAAACGACCTTCCCGAAGACTGCGTCCTGATTGTTGTTATATATATGCAGGATTGTACCCCAAACATATTCCATTATGGTGTTCAAGGTCACCTCATGTTTGCTGCATAGTTCATGGAGTCTGTTCATCACCTCTGGTTCCACATTGAATGTCTGTGCCTCTGCCTTGCGCGCGGCATTAGCCCCAGGCTTGTGAGAATAAGGAACGACAGCCTTGTCGGTATAGTCGGCAAGCAACTCTCTCCAATAGGCGAACGATTTCTTCTTGTCGAAACTGAGCATGTCGCGAACTGCCTTCTCATATCTTCCGGAACTGCCGGTAGCGATAGCCTTTTCCTTGCCTCCCATGGCATCCTGTAGTGCTGCAAGGAAATCCTGGAAATAAATGGGCTGACACCAGCCGTCGATGATGATATGGTGGGTAATGAGCAGAATGTGGCATGATGTCTCTGACGTCTTCAGCACAACTACCCTGTAAAGAGGCGATGATTGCAGGTCAAACGAGGCTTCAAGCTCTTCCTTGTGGATTCGCTCCGATGCGGCATAGACATCATGCTCATTGGAAATATCGACGTATCTAAGTCCGAGTTTTCTGTCAATAATAGCCTGACATGGAGTGTCAACACCACGGTAGATGATAGAGGTGCGGAACACCTCATGCTTGGCCGCGATAACGTCAAGGGCATATCTCACTTGCTCTTCTGATGGCAATATGTTAGTCTCATATCGATTTACAAGTACATAAGCTGTGGTTTTGGGGTTACTCATATATTCCAGCAAGATGCCTTCTTGCATTGGAGTAAGAGGATACACGCGTTGGAGCGTCTCTCCGCGCTCCTCAAATTCAGCCTTGATGGTCTCGAATTGAGTGTCTGTCCATCCCTCAGCGCCAATATCTGATGCTGTTTCTTCTGTTTCGCTGACGGAGGTGGTATGTTTTACTATCTCCTCCAACTGCTTGCAGAAACCATCGGCGATGGCATGAGCCTGTTCTTCGGTATATACTTTCGTGTCGTAATCGACATTGATGTCGAACACGCCTTCGATGATTGTACAATTAATCATGTAAGACGGGCCTTTTGCTCCCTCTTTGTTGGCAGCAACGCCAGTGTTCACGTCATTGGTAATCTCGAATCCGCCCATAGCGTCTTCGCTCTTCACGTCGCCCAGATAGTTGAAGCCTAAGCATTCGTCCACGTCAGTACGCAGATTCTTGTCACCTTCCAGCGATGGGATGTATTGCAGAATGCCGTAACCAAGTCCCTTGTTGGGAACAGCCCGGAACGTTTCCTTAACCAGTCGGATGTCGTGACGTATGTCACCGTTGAGACCCTCAACGACAACAGGATACATGGAAGTGAACCACCCCACGGTACGGTCGCTGACAATAGGCTCATGTATGGGTTCGCGACCATGACCTTCCATCATCAAACTGACGCTGTCGTGACCTGTTACGTCACGATAACTGCGCAGGAACGCTGAAATCAGGAGGTCGTTCTCAGTAGAGTTGTATGCGCGATGAGCATCTGTGAGAAGATGTTTCAGACAATCATTCTTAAACTGAATGTTGAAGTAACGAATATCCTCTGCGCTGCTGCCGCCTTTCGGCAACTTGAGCATCTTCTTCTGCACGTTTTCCCAGTATGGTTTCTCAAGGCTGAGCTTGTAACTGTCACGGTAGCGTTGGATTGCCTCGGTATAATATTTGAATGAATGCGTCTTCTTAGGCAGAGATATTTCCTTGCCGGCAATTAGTTGATTGTAAGAAGTAATCAGGTCGTCGGTGATGATACGCCATGATACGCCGTCAACAGCCATGTGATGACAGATGAGCACAAGTACGTCGCTGTCGGGAAGATGATATACTCCTACCTTCATCACCGGTCCGTGCTGAAGGTCGATGGAGGTATGCAGATGGCTTGCATGTGGCGTTATCTCTTCTTTACTGTTGACAGTAATCTCTGA
>CAJONQ010000118.1 GCA_905235835.1 uncultured Prevotella sp. | reverse complement strand
GGCAGGATGTAGCGGTCTTCCGTAAATGCAAGGTCATATACCTGTCGTGCCTCGTCGTAGAGATGTGCATCAAAGAGTGAGTCGGCATGGAAGATCAGTTGCCAGTAGGCAGACTGCGAGGTGGGCGTTTCCAATTCGCCGTCGGCAAGTTGGTGACGCTTCATGGCAAGTTTTCTCAGGTCTGTCAACATCTCACCAACCATCTCTGCGTTGCGCCAATCACTTACGTCCCAGTGGAAGGTGCCAAACGTGGGATATTTTTTATGCTCACTTTGGAACACATAACAATATCCCATCGTTTTTCCTTGCCGCAGATAGCGGTCAATACAGATGATGCGACGGCTTTTCCTGGACACAATCACGTTCCTCCAGATGTTTTCCTCCTCCTGCCGTGTCCTGTTCACCATACCAAAGATGTTGTTTCCCACTAAAACACCGTCAGGGCGTATCTCGACATCAGGAGGGGCTGCCGTATATCCCCCATTCGAGAACTTGAACGTCGGAACGTCTGTTCCTGAAAGCCAGTGAACTGTGTCAACGCGGAAGGGCAACTGTTTCCTGATACTTTTCTCAAACCGTTGCTCCTCTGTTATATGATTTGACTTGCAGCCAAATAGAACCAGCAATAGGGAGAGGAATATTAAGAAATATGATCTCTTCATAATAAATGGTAGTATCTTATCCATAATCATCCACTCCTCACGCTGCTTGCGCGAGAGCCGCTTGATGTCGGGAGGTACAATCACCTCGCGACCATCGGTAGGGCAGGTCGCCATCGCACCGCGCTTCACTCCGAAGTCGAGTTTCTTGATTCCTAAACTGGTGTCTTTGAATTTGCACATACGCTTTTTCCTTCCATTATTTTATTCTCTTAATCTTTATCTTCTTTCCGGCAAACATCAGTTTGCCCATGTCAATGAAATATTTGCCTTTGGTGCTACAAAGTTAATCATTTTTCAGGAGATATAAGCGAGAAAGCGCCGAAAACTTTCGTTCCCAGCGCAAATAACATTGTTTTCTCATGGTTAGATGTCGAAGTCATGCGTCATAGCATAATTCCTTGTATCGCGTCGTCTATTTTTTGATGAATTTCTTTCCGTCCTTGATGATGAAGCCCCGGTCTGTTGACTTAGCCAACTGACCGCTGAGCCTGTAGGCTTGACCACCGTTGCGGGTGTCAGCTTTCGTCTGGCTGATACCCGTAGATGATGCGCTGGAGAGTGTCACACTGATGTTTCTCTGTCCGCCCTTCAGGAAGGTGCGCAGTTCGTCGGCTGAGAGCCCGTCAATCTTGCCCAGACGGGTGTAACTGTACGAATTAGAACCGTAGAAGATGCAGATGTTGCTGCCGCCGTAGAGGATGACGTCACCCGGCTGTGCCGTTATCTGCTGGTTGCTGGAAGTCAACGAGAAGCCTAATGCTCCCCATATCTCAAATCCGCCGTTGTCGTTGAGCGTGACGGTGACGGGACCGTCCTGTAGTCGTGCTGCCAGTTCCTGGGCAGCCTGCGTGTCGGCGAGAGTCACGCTCTGCGTCACGCCGTCAATAGTGATGTTCATTTTCGTAGTAGTCTGTGCTATGACTTCAGCAGCGTCGTCGCTTCCACATGCCATCATTGCCATCAAAGCCGCCGTTGCCATCAGCCGGTTAATAATAGTTCTCATCATTCTCTTATTTTTTTGATGCAAAGGTACAGAGAAATCCCCACATTCTGCTTACACATATTACGGAAAATTCAACCAGTTTTACGGAAAGTCTCCGATGCCTCCGATCACAGTGAGGGGAACGACAGACAGAACTTCCCCTTCATTCAACAATACGGATGACGGTGTTGCCCTGTGGCAGATGCTCGACCAGGGAGATGTTCGTCTACTTTTGTTAAAAATCAAATATATTCCGCAAGAAAAATGTGCAGAATCAGGAGAAATCATTAATTTTGCAAGCAATGTTTGCAAAATATGCTTCAATAACAAGGATTTAAACGACTATGGGTAAAATTGTGTTGATAACAGGTGCGACGAGTGGTATAGGACTTGGTTGCGCAAGGAAATTCGCAGAGAATGGTGACAGACTGATACTGACAGGTCGTCATGCACAGAAACTCGAAGAGATTCGTCAGGAGCTGACGGCAAAGGGTACAGATGTCCTCACACTGACTTTTGACGTAAGAGACCGTGAGAAGGCTACCAAACTGATCGACGAGCTACCTGCAGAGTGGCAGGCTATCGACGTGTTAGTCAATAATGCTGGTCTGGCACTGGGGATGGATTCAGAATATGAGGGCGACCTCGATGAATGGGAAACGGTGATAGACACAAATATCAAAGGACTGTTGACCATGACCCGTTTGGTGGTTCCTGGAATGGTAAAACGTAATCGTGGACACATCATCAACATCGGTTCCGTGGCTGGTGATGCCGCATACGCCGGAGGTAGTGTCTATTGTGCTTCCAAAGCGGCGGTGAAGGCACTGTCGGACGGTCTGCGCATCGATATAGCAGAAACGGCTATCCGAGTGACCAACCTGAAACCCGGACTTGTCGAGACAAACTTCAGCAATGTCCGTTTCAGGGGTGATAAGGAGCGTGCCAAGAAACTGTATACAGGTATCAAGCCCTTGACGGGTGATGATATTGCCGATGTTGCCGTCTATGCTGCCAATGCCCCTGAGCATGTGCAGATTGCCGAGGTCCTTATTCTTGCCACCCATCAGGCAAGTCCCAGCATTGTCGTGAGGAAATAGATAATGCTCATAGCAACTCCTGTAACCGCTTGAAGGCAGGAGCGAGGAGCGTGGTCTCCACCTCCTGTCCTGAGGGTGAGCGGAAAATGCACCGGCGTTGCTTAGGGAGCAGGTTACTGATATGATGGATATTCACTAAGGTGCTGCGATCGGCACGGATGAACGTCTCAGGGTCAAGCATTTTCTCTAAGGTCCCGAGACCGAGAAGTACGGTGTCCTTATCGTAAAAGGTAACGATTTGTGAGTAGTTACCGTCTCCCTTGAAATAAGCGATGTCTTTCACGAGGACAACGATGGTGCCACTCGCTGTCCGCATGGTGAGTCGCTCTTCCGTGTTCTTCTCCGTCATCTTGATGATGTCTTGAGCCAATTTGGTTGACTCATCCTCACTTGCTTTCTTGCGGATAGCCTCAATCTGTTGTTCTTTCTGTAACTTCTCTCGTTGCAGTCGGATCATTCTCTGGCGGTTACGTCGTTTCTCATACCATCGTGTCATTGCCCATACGAATACTGATAACAACAATAGTCCTGAGAGCCATACCCACCAGTGCTGCCACCAGCGGAGTGGGGGATAGATATAGGTGTCTTCCTCATGATATGCGAGTAAGTTAGCAGGTTTGAAAGAGATCATCTGCTCCACGCCGGCAAGCCAGATCGTACCATCGTTGGTCTCGGCAATGGTCGCTTTCAGCGGCTCTGTCATGGTAAACCCGTTATGATGGTTGAAGAAACGGGTGTCACTGACTTGGTAGTCTTTGTTGATGCGACAAACAAAAAGTCCATCGACGACAGCCACGATCAGATAACCGTGTGGAGAGATATGCAGTGAGCGCACCTCATGACCTGCCAGTTGTGGAATCTGCGGGTTCAATGGTTCCACTTGCTCCTTGCGTATCATAAATACAGAGTCGGCAGAGGCGAAGAAGACAGTCCCCTGTATGTCCGCATCTATGGTTGAGACAATCAGCTTCTGTTGCTTGTATTCCGCCTTGTTGACCTGATGATCCTTGGTAATGGAGAAGACACCTGAACTACTGGCTATCCATAATCGACCGCTTTGGTCGTGTGTCGCACACCAAGGGTGCAGGATTTCCGTAGTGAGCGTATCGATAGTCGTTGTCTTCGGGTCATAGGCAAAGATACTATTACGATTGCCAGTGATGAGCATGTCCCATGCCTCCGCCACAAACTGGTAGCGGTCACGAGGAAGTCCTAACCAATGAAGTTGCTCATGGCTGATACTGGCGATATCACCATTCCCTGCCATATAGACATGATCTCCTATCCCTACGGCACTTGGTGCGAAAAACTGTTCAGGGTTATCGTCAATGACTTTCCCATCCACCAATACTTTCCCATTCAGAGTTCCCATCACCAGTCTCCCTGCCTGATCCACAGCGACAGCCCTCACGATATCATTCTCGTCCGTCAGCGTGTGGTTCGTAAAACAACGGTTGAAGAAGCAATAGACCCCTTGGTAACTTGCCACCCACAAACGGTCCCAGCGGTCTACCATGATGTCCCGGATAAGGTTGATACCTGTAAAGAGCTGACGAACACCCTTCCCGTCATAGAGGTAGATGCTATGCTCGTCGGCTATGACCATGCTGCCGGAGCGGAGCATCCTGACCGTCAGTCCGTAACTCGCCATCGACCAGTCGACAGGGGCTATTATCTTCCTTTTCCCTATGTTATAGACACCTTCCGATGTGAAGGCGAGTAGGGCAGAGTCCGTAGGTAATAGGGTGTAGATATCCTTTCTGGAAGACAACCTTACTGCTTTCCTCGTTCCCCGTTTGACCTGAAAGAGTCCTTGCGCTGTGGGAATGTAGATATATAGGGAGTCCATGAATAGTTTTCTGTCTGGGGGTATCTCGTTGAGCAGAGAACTAATCAGCAACGGCTCAATACCCTCCCGTGTCATGCGACATAGTCGACGGTGCTTCTCCAGACTGTCCTCCATCAGCACGTAACCGTTAGGCAGACTCCCGGCGTTCAGGTTGTTCAGCAACCAGTGACCCTTGGGGGCGAGTGGGAGCGGCTCAATATCCTCATAGTCCACCCTCCATTGTCGGAAGAACCCCAATGCCCTCACCTCGTTGTCTACCTCAGTGAATCCCACGATGTTCAGTCGTCGTCCTTTCAGGAAGGGGGTGAATGTCTTGCCGTCATAACGGACGAACCCAGACAGTGTACCTATATAAATATACCCATGTGAGTCTTGCCACAATCGTTCAGTCTGCATCTGCGGCAGACCGTCCTGTGTGGTATAGCGTCGATAGGTCAGATGACTCTCAGTCTGAGCGGATAGGGGGAGACAGGCGCAAAGTGCCAGTCCCAAGAAGATGCGTTTTAATGTTTCCATGATGCGAAGGTACTAAAAAAAGCGGAATGACAAAAGTATTTGCTCATAATTATTTCCGCACCATCCGAGTTCGTCACTCACAAGGGGCAGTTCGTCAAAAACTACTACAGCGAGGGTGTTCCTGTATAGGCTTTTCCCTATCTTTGCGATAGAATCACTCATTAAAAACTTAAACAATATGCTTATGAAGAAACTATGTACATTGATTG
>CAJONQ010000117.1 GCA_905235835.1 uncultured Prevotella sp. | reverse complement strand
CTCCAAGGAGTTGCCAACTCTATGCAGGGAGGTCGTCCTGAGAATCAGGATGACGGTGGCTTCATTGACACACCGTTGGGCTTCCTGCTGGTAGTGTGTGATGGTATGGGTGGAGGACCAGGTGGAAAGACGGCTTCTGGCATTGTGAAAGCTGAGTTGATGGCTTCCCTTCGAGAGAGCAATCCACAAGCGTCTCGAATAGAGGCGATGAAAAAAGCCGTCAGTATTGCCAATGATGCACTTTATCGGAAAATGGAGGAGGTTCCTGCTTTAGTGGGCATGGGGTCAACCTTGGTCGCCATTCTGATCAATCAACAGTCCGCTATCATTGCCCACTTGGGTGACAGTCGCTGCTATCGAGTCAGTCATGGTCGTATAGTGCATCGTACCAATGACCATTCCCTGGTGGGCGAGTTGGTTCGCAACAAGGCACTGACAGAGGAACAGGCGCGAGTCTCTCCGCAGTCGAATGTGATTACACGTGGTTTGGGGAATACTAATAACCATGTGCCGGAAATAGAGGAAGTTCCTTATTGTAAGGGTGATCGCTTCTTTCTCTGTACGGACGGTGTGTGGGGCATCATGCCCCATGAGGAGTTGGCACAGCGGTTGACCTCACAACAGTCTCTGTCATCTTTAGTAAGCAATCTGTCGGCTGAGATCGACAATAGAGGGTTTGCTGCCGGCGGGAATCATGATAACCATACGTTGGCGGTTGTGGAAATGAATGTGGATTCAATATTGAAAGATAAGATGAGCAAAATCATGAAAATTATCCTCAGTGTGTTAGGGTCTTTATTGGTGTTGAGTTTGTTCTTCAATATCGTACTCTTCAGTTCTGGCTCTTCAAATAGTTCTTTACAGGATGAGATAACGGAGTTAGAAAAGAAAAACAGGGAGTTGGTATCGAAGATGAGTCTCTATGAGGATGTGAAGAATACTGGCACGAAGGATCTGATCACTCAGTTAGAAATATTGCAGTATGAGAAGGAACTGCTTAGTGAGAAACAGAAAGAGTTGATAGACAAAGTGGATTCGCTGGAACGCTTGCTTTCTGCATCGACAACAGGAAAGTCGACAAACGCAGAGTCTGCCAAGCCTGCTGCCCAACCTTCCTCAGCTACACCGCAACAGATAGTTCAAAAGATATTGAACTTGTTTAAGGCGATGGAGGAGGCAAAAGCAGATGACTGGAAAGAAGCAGCCAAGAAGAAGGCGCAGTATCGACAGCAAATCATCGAGCAGTTACTGGTATTGGACAAGAAGACAAGCGGAAAGTTCAGTTCTACTATTGAGGGTATCAATCGTGAGTTACAGCATCCTTCTCCCTTGACAGACAAGGTGGATAAGAACAATGCAAATAAGACCAAGGAGGAGTATGTGTCCACACCTCCTGCAAGGAATAAGATACAACAACTTTCCAAGAAAGTACAAGATATACAGAAAAAGTTAAAGTAAGTAGATATAAATGGCAATAATAAGATTACAGGGAGAAGCGGAAAAACGAAGGGGAATCTACTATCAGTTAGACTCCTCTGCCGAGCCTATCGGTGTTGGAGGAATGGGGCAGGTATTCAAAGGAATCTGTGTGGACGAGCGCACAGGTGCTACCCGTCCTGTTGCTATTAAGTTTATGTACGACGACCTTCCTCCCCATGCGATAGAACGTGCCCGTCGTGAGGCCTCCATCCAGTTACGCAACGACAACCTGGTGGAGATGCTAGGCTTTATCGAGATTAAGGAGCGTACGGCTTTAGGTGATGTCAAAAGCCATTATCATGTGGTCAGCGAACTGCTGACTGGAGTCTCACTGTCCGACTTGCTGGAGGGAAAGACGAAAGATCGCAACGGTGAAGAGGTTGCCTATGCTGTAAAACTACTGCAGGACTATAAGAATGATTCCGAGCATTTTGCCCGTACTATCGTAATGAATATTCTGTCTGGTTTGATGGCTCTCCATGATGCTGGATATATCCATCGCGATATCGACCCTTCAAATATCATGATTACTGGCGATGGTCATATCAAACTCATAGACTTCGGAATTGCCAAGCAGATGAACACGCTGACCACGAACGACAAGGGACTGACCGTTGCCGGTAAGTTTATGGGTAAGCCGGAATATGCTGCCCCGGAACTCGCCTTGGGAGATATCCAACATCAGAATCAGACGACGGATATCTATGCGATGGGCATTCTGCTCTATCAGTGTATTGTGGGACACACTCCGTTTGAAGGACCTCGTCACGAGATTCTTGAGCAGCAACTGAAAACTAAGATTCCTGTCGGGGTTATCAAGAATAAGGCACTGAGAGGTATCATCGCCAATGCTTGTGAGAAACGTCAGGATCTGCGCTATCAGACCTCTGCCCAGATGCGTGTGGCACTGGAGACTATGAATGGTTCTGGAGTAGGTTTGAGTACTAGGGCGAAAACAATCATTGCCTCTGTTGCCGCTGCCGTTCTGCTGTTGGTTGGTGTCAGTGTATATCTCTTTGTCATCACTCCAGAGACTAAGGTAGTTACTAAAAAGGTAGTTGTCCATGAAGGTCCTAAATTGACAGGTATCGCAAAAGTCGCTGACATGATGAAGACTCCTGCGACGGCAAAGGAAGGTTTTGAGCAACTGAAAAAGATGGCGGACGATAAAAACGCTGACGCAGTTTACCTGATGAGCCGTTTGTATTTCGTGAAATCATCGGGCAGCGAGTATTATCCTGATAGTATAAAGATGATGCGTAATGTATTGGTGCAGGAGAATTGTATTAAGGACGATTACGAAAAGGCGCATCAGCTTTTGTTGGAGGTGGTCAAGATCAATGCGAAAGACTATCATGCGCTCTTTGAGTTGGGAAGGGACTGTATTGCGGGTAATGATCGCAATTACGAATTTGACCTGACAGTAGAAGCGGCAAGAAAGGCGAATGACTATTTTCAGCAGGCACTGAAATATGCGACAGAGCAAAAGGATGCCGAGTATATTGAGCGTATCAATGAGGAGATAGACAAAATCAAAAGTATAATATAATGAGAAGAAGTACATTATTAATTTTATTAGGTCTGTTGACTGTCTTACAGGGTATGTCACAAACCGTTCAATGGGCGGTCAGACCGACTTCAGCACAGATAGAGAACTATGGTAATCTGTTGAAAGTGAAGAAAGCAGGAAAATGTGGACTCTTCGACCTCAACAATAACGAGATTATTCCTGTGGCATACGACAGTATCTCTCCTTTCCGTGACGGTATGGCCCTGGTGATGAACAAGGTCGGTGACCAGTTGAAGATTGAAGGTGTTATGTCTGATGGCGATTATGAGTTGATGCCAGTATCAGAAACGGTTTATGCCACTCGCTATATGTTCTTCAGCGAGGGTAAGATGCCAGTGAAAGGCGCTGGTGGCTGGGGCTATCTTGATACTGATGGCAACGTGGTCATTCCTTGCCAGTTCCAGATGGCATATCCTTTTAGCGACGGATTTGCGTCTGTCAAAATTGATAACAAAACCTATTATGTCAATCGCAACCTTGAGTATTTGCCGATAGAGGTCGGGTGGGGCAATTTGGTGTTCGGCTCTACCTTCTCAGGACAAGAGGCGGTGGTGTATAGTGGCTATAGCCTGACTCCTAAAGGGTATGTCATCAATCGCCGTGGCCGGGTCGTCAGAAAGTTTAAGACCGACATCAAAGATCTAATGGTCAACAGTTATGATCATTCTGTAGGTAATAAAGAGCAGCAATATCACGAACAAGTACAACAGGCTGCAGTGGATAGCCGTTATACTGTTTATCAGGAGAATGGACAGTATGGTTACAAACGTGATGGTGTCATCGTGCTACCTGCACAGATGGATAAGGCTGAGCCTGTCCGTGGTGAGTTCGCCAGTGTGCAATACAAGGGGCAGAATGGTATTTTGCGAATGATTGACGGCTCTTTCTCTGTTCAGTCTGAGAACAGGAAACTGGAGGTGGTAGGTCAGCAAGTGGACAAGGGTTATTTGACATTGGCTATACCTGAGGCACTGATTGATGCTCCGGTTCGTATGCGAATGATTGATAGTGAAGGGAATGAGATGACAGTCCAGGCATTAAGTACCCAAGGTGAAAATCGTACTTTTGCGTTCCTTCCTGGCAGCGTTCCTAAGAAGAGCGGAAAGATGGACTACCAGTTGGAAGTTTGGAATGAGAACCTTATTTTGTGGAAGAATCAGGGCAGTGTCGATTATGCTATTGTGAAGCCAGTTACCGTAGGGGAAACTGTAAAAGTCTCAACTCCCAAAACGACTGCTTCAACCTCCACGTCGAAGACAGGTGCGTCTAACACTTCAAAAGTGACACCAAAGTCTACCCCTTCTTCGAATATGCACATCGCCTCTCTTTCTATCTCCGCTCCTAAAGCGGCGGATAAATGGGCTGACCCTTCTCGCAATTTCAATGTAACGGTAAGGGTTAGTAACAGTGGAGACCAGACGGGTAAGGCTAATGTCTCCCTGTTTGTGGATGGCAAGAAGGTAGGCACAAAGAGCAATAATGTGAAAGGGCGTAGTAATACCAGTTTCACGTTTGCCGCAGTCACCAATGTGAAAAAAGAAAAGTACGCGAAAGTCCGTGCTACGCTTAGTGATGGAAAGAGTAGTGAGGAAACAATCATTCGCGTATTACCGAGATAATTCATATTTATTTTAACTTAAATTTTAAATGTAATGAAAAAAATCTTTTTGTTAGCAGCCACAGTTATGATGGCAGTGTCAGTCTACGCTCAGGAAGAGCGTGCTGGCGATGATGTTGTAGACACTCGAAAGAATGTAGTCTCTCTTGGTGTTACTGCTGGTGGAAACTTCTCAATGATGAGCAAGTATGATCCTATTGATTTAGGTTCACGTACTGGTATTGGTTTCCAGGGCGGTATAGCCATTAATGCTCATTTCGGACAGCGTCAAGGTGCTGATGCAGGAACGGGTCCTTGTGGTGTTCAGGTAGAAGTGCTCTATGGACAGCACAATATCAAGACTGACTTGAACGAGAATATCAAGTTGGGTTATCTGGAAGTACCTGTTCTGTTCAAGTATTATTTCACTCAGGAGTTTAATGTTGAGTTAGGTCCTACGTTCGCTTTCCTAATGTCCAAGAAGCCCGACGTGCTTGAGGCTCCTTCTACAAAAATCTCTATTGGTGAACTGAAGGGTGGTGATATTCGGGGAACGATTGGCGTATCCTATCATTCTAAAAAAGGCTTTTTTGCCTCTGCTCGCTATAATCTGGGCTTAGGAGAGCTTGCTGGTAACTTCCCCTGTAAAGTAAGTTATGCTTCGCTTTCTGTAGGTTATTTATTCGATATTTTCAAATTCTAAAATCATACAGTCATGAAAAAATATATTTC
>CAJONQ010000116.1 GCA_905235835.1 uncultured Prevotella sp. | reverse complement strand
ACAAACTACTACAACGATATATATACAGAACTATCAATTAATTAATAACTAAAAAACAAAGTTTATGAAGTACAAATTTTTACGCATGTCGCTTCTTAGCGCCTTCACCATTCTCTTTGGCGGAGCCGCATTAGGAGCATTAATGAGTACTGAGACGGAAACTATTTTCTCGGCTACCGTGACGGCAACCAGCGATCAGGGTTTCAACAACGGTACTACTGAAATTACCAGTGATCAAGCAACGATTGTTGGAGGTAAGATGTACGCCATCAGCGGACAGACAGACATCAAAAACCTGATTGCCATGAAGAGTAACGTCTACTACTTCTGCATGACGAACAACAACACCTACTTTAAGGTGGAGCTTGACAAAGCCCTTGCTGTAGGCGACGTGATTACGGCCGACGCACTTGGCGGAGTGAAGAACGATTTGAACAAAGGTATCTGGGTGACGACTGCCGAAAGTTATCCCACTGAAGCTCCTGCCTGTGCAGGCACAAGTGCCGAGGAGTCCATCATCTCCGGTCTGCTGAACTACACTGTAACAGAAGGTTCTGAGTATGTAGGAAAAACTACTCTTTACATTTATCGTGCCGCTGGTGCTACAGAGTATTTCAACAACTTCAAGATTACTCGCACTGGCGGTGACGAAGGTGGCTCAGATGAAGGCGGTAGCGATACTCCTGCCACCGATATGACTGCTACATGGGACTTCGTCCACAACTGCGCAAACCTTGCTTCGAAGAGTGAGGGCGGAGCATACACGGCTGAGACCATGGTTTCTGACGTTGAAGGAATCTCTATGAAGATTGTCTATAACGGCGGACAGATTAAAAACAATGACAACAGCTACTATGTAGGTACTGGCGTTGAGATGCAGATTCCAGTGAAGAATGCTGGAGACTTAGTAACTGTCGTAGGTTATCCCGGATATTTCCACTATAGCGTAGGTGGTGTAGAAGCAGAGAATCAGACTACTGAGTACAAGGCAAAAGCCAGCGATGTAACGAAGGGCTATGTCTCAGTTGTTGCAACAGCAGCCAACAACTACATTAATTCTATCTCTGTCACCCAGTATGCTCCGAAGGGTACTAATATTCAGGAGAAGTCTATCTACAAGACGGACTTCAGTGACTGGGAGAAGGCTAATCCCAGTGACCCTGCCACTACTGTCAAGAAAGTAACCAAATATACTAAGGAGGATTTGGAGTTCACATTGTTCCAGACTTCTGTCATGGCTACAGAAGACAATAAGTTTGCTTCATACACAGCCCTCCCCCGAATGACACTGCGTGCAGAGAAGGACAAAGGTTCTTATTTCATCACCAGTGCATTGGCTGAGATTACCAAGATCCGCTTCATCCATGGAGCAACAGGTAGTAACCGTGGCTGGAAGGTAGAGGCAAAGGGTGACGGCGATGCCGACTGGGTTGTCGTTTCTAGTGATGCTGCTAACCCCCAGAACTGGTGTGAGGTGACAAAGAGTGTCAACAAGAAGAACTGTCAATTACGTTTCACGAATCTTGCCGACAATCAGAACGCCTTCTTGTTTGACTTGGAGATCTTCGGCAATGTCGACCTGGCCGGCGAGCCCTTACTGGGCAGTTTCAAGGCTAACGGCAAAGAGTATGTGGCTGACGACATCTTTGAGATGAGCAGTGCAGGCTATTACGAAGGAACCATTGAGGTCAGCAAGACCGCTACCATCATTGGTGAGAACAACCCATTGACAGACATTGTCGCCGACAATGGTGAGATCGGTAATATCACCTATGCGACAAGTGGTGAGGGCGCAGACCAGAAGACGGTCGTTACAATTCCTGTTACCGCAGAAAAAGGTAGTGTCAACTACATCCTCAATGTTGTCTATAAGCCTGACTTCACTTTGACATACTATGATGTTACTGGCGAAGTGTTCGGTACACAGATAGTTGAGAAGGACGCAAAGATTGGTAAGTTCGACAAAGATGTCGCTGACGTAAAGGCAACCCAAGAGGGTTACAAAGCCCGTGGCTGGTTCAAGAACAACTATGTTGGCGAGAAATACAGCGTCGATGACGTGATTACTGCTGACGCTAAGCTCTATGCCGTAGAAACAGAGATAGAGGCTTCAAGCGATAGCCGCAAGCATGAGTTTGACCTGAGAAGCAAGACGTTCTATGCTGAGGACCATGAGGCATTCAACGTTATCAGCGAGAAAGCTAAATGGCATGATAGTACCCATGGTTGGTCATTCTATAATGGTGACAAGATTGAGTTGCTCGTTGGTAAGAAGGCTACCATCTCTGTCAGCCTCTGCCAGTATGGATCTGGAACTAACATCCTTGTGAAGAATACCGCCGGTGAGCTCCTTGAGACATTGGCAGCAAAGGATGAGACTGATGGTGCCTTGGCAAGTTACAACTACGAGGGCGAGGAAGGAACACTGACGCTGGAGATGGTTGCTTCCGGTGAGATGTATATCCACAGCGTGAAGATATTCAATACCACCACGACCAATTACGACATGGACGGCTCATGGATTTACGTAAAGCCAGGTGATGCCAGCAGTCTCCTCGACGCTATCGATGCCGCTAACGGTATGAGTGGTACGGAAAGAGTATTCATCTATGTTCCTAATGGTACTTACGACCTCGGTCAGACGACACTCACCACTATCGGACGTAATAATATCTCTATCATCGGAGAGTCGATGGAAGGTACTATCATCAAGAACCGTCCGGTGAAGGAAGGTATTGCCATCACCGCAACCCTGCTGAACACAGCCACCAACACCTATCTACAGGATCTGACACTCGACTGTATCGCTCCTTACGGAACTGGTGACGATACCAAGTCGGCTGAGCGTGGAGTATGCCTCCAGGACAAGGGTACGAATACTATATGTAAGAATGTCTACCTAAAAGGACTGCAAGACACTTACTATAGTAATGGTAGTGAGGGTATGACTGCTTACTTCGAGACTTCTAAGATTGAAGGTACCGTTGACTTCATCTGCGGTAGCGGTTCTATCCTGTTCAACGAGTGTGACCTCTATGTGGCTGACCGCACCCAGAGCAAGACATCCGCAAATGTCATCACTGCTCCAGCCACCTATGCCTCTGAGAAGGGTTACGCTTTCTATGGATGTACTATCGATGGTACAGACAACCAGAAAGACAAATACAACCTTGGGCGTCCATGGCAGAAGTCACCTGCTGCTACTTATGTCAACACGACCATGAAGATCAATGCATCTTCTGCTGGTTGGACAAGCATGAATAAGGCAGATGCCATCCGCTTCCATGAGTTCAACACAAAAGACGCAACAGGCTCAGAAGTAAAATCTCATAATGTGAATGCTTGTGAGACTTCTGGAACTAAGGATGCTCTCTATCTGACAGAGGAACAGGCTGCCAACTATGCACCTGACAAGTTCTTCACTTCATGGACACCAGAGATTATTGCCAAGCAAGTTGACGCTCCTACAGATGCTAAGTTTGAGAATGGCACTATCACTTGGACTGCCGTAGCAGGTGCTGCCGGCTATGCCATCTTTGCAGACGATGTATTGCTCGCCATTGTTGGTGCTGATGTTACCTCATACGTCATCGAGACAGCATACGCATCCCGTCGTGCAGGAGGTGACGCTCCTGTCTACACCATCCGCACAGTCAATACAATGGGTGGATTCGGCGAGGCTCGTGAGATCACCATTGTGACTGGCATCAACAAGGTAAATGCCAATTTGAACGACGAAGGAAATCTGCCGACCTACAACCTCAATGGTCAGAGAGTCGATTCCTCTTATAAAGGAGTAGTTATCAAGAACGGCAAAAAAGTCGTGATTAAGTGAGCATAAAGTCTGAACTCGTTCATGCTTTATCGAACGTGAACGAGTTCGAGCAACGCTCAAGGTGATTGTAAAGTAAACCTTCCCCTCACGATATTCAATGGGCGGACACTAATCATGTCTGCCCATTGTTTTTGGGTAGAATATTTGGATAAATCAAAAATAGTTATTATCTTTGCCTCGGAAATGCAAGTTAGATATGAATGCAGAAAACAAATACATACGCTTTGACTGGGCTGTGAAACGGATGTTGCGCGACAAGGCAAATTTCGGAGTGTTGGAAGGACTCATCACTGTACTTCTTAACGAGCCAGTCCATATTGTCGAACTCTTAGAGAGCGAAGGCAATCAGGAGTTTGCCGATGACAAGTTCAATCGTGTGGACATCAAGGCAAAGAACGACAAAGGGGAGATATTCCTCGTAGAGGTTCAATTGACACGAGAGATATACTATCTGGAGCGCATCCTCTATGGAACGGCAAAAGCCATCACAGAACACATCAATTTAGGAAACACCTATAACGAGATAAAAAAGGTGTATTCCATTAATATTATCTATTTCGATTTAGGAAAAGGTGCAGACTATTTGTATCACGGACAAAATAAATTTGTCGGAGTACACACTCATGACACACTAAAGATAAGCACAAAGGAAAATGGAGTCATTCGGATGAGAATGCCAGAGGAGATATTCCCAGAGTATTACATTATCAGAGTGAACGAATTCAACCAGGTGGCAAAGACACCTTTAGATGAATGGCTCGACTATCTGAAGAACGGACACATCAAAGATGACACTACCGCTCCAGGTCTGCAAGAAGCACGTGCAAAATTACAATATCTCATGCTTGACAAGGGTGACAGGAATGCTTATGATGAGCACTTGAACGCCATTATGATCCAAAACGATGTCTTAGGGAACGCTCGTTTGGAAGGGTTAGCTGAAGGAAGAGCTGAAGGAAGAGCTGAAGGAAGAGCTGAAGGAAGAGCTGAAGGAAGAGCTGAAGGAAGAGCTGAAGAGAAAAATTCCATTGCTAAGAGAATGAAACAAGAGGGATTAGACCTTGAAATAATACAAAAACTGACTGGTCTGACCAAAGAAGACCTTTCGAATCTCTAAGTATGACCATATAACGAAACAACGTTAAGTAAGGTACACCTTATTTATAATATATAGTGGCGGCTGTTTTTCCACACAAGGAGAGCAGCCGCTACTATTTTAATAAAAAAGCATCTTTCCGTAAACGTTTACAGGAAAAAGTGATATGATTATTTTGCAGTTTTAAGATTTATTTGTAAATTTGCAAACAGAATCATAAAAATATTTTTATTAATTTCTTAAAACTACTAATTTTATGTCTGTTAAATTTAAGAGTATGCGAATTGCGCTTACACTTACGTTCCTGCTTATTGCTGGGAGTTTGTCAGCGCAGAACGTTACTGGAACAGTAAAAGACGCAACAGGTGAGGCTATCATCGGTGCGACTGTCCAGGAACAGGGTACCCAAAATGCAGCAGTGACCGACTTTGACGGTAACTTCACATTGAAGGTATCAGGAAAAAATCCAGTCGTTATCTCATACATTGGTATGAAGAGCCAGACTGTTGATGTAAAAGGAAAGAGCCACGTTGACGTAACCTTACAGGACGACAACACCCAGCTCGAAGAGTTGGTGGTTATCGGTTACGGCTCTGTCAAGAAGAAGGACCTGAC
>CAJONQ010000115.1 GCA_905235835.1 uncultured Prevotella sp. | reverse complement strand
CTCCGTACTGACGATGATACTCGTCGTTCACCGACTGAATGAAGGTAGGATAACTGAATCGGTCGAGCAGGCGCTTGTATATACCGAACTGCGGGTTCTGGGCAATCACGTTCGCCAGGTTGTCCAGGGGCAGGGCAACCCCTTCCAACTGGTGGATGTAACCGTTTTGGCAGGTGATATCCCTTCCGCTCTCCAGAATAGGCTGGCCGTTCACGAAAGCCCCTTCGTTCGAGGTTATTTCCCCATTGGTCAGGAAGGCCACGTCATCGCTGGTAACGTTGTTGTTCTGCATGAACTTCGGCATAAAGTGAATCATGCTTGCAGGTTCCTCGTCTTCCAGAATGCATACTTGATCCTTGCCACGCAGACGAGCCCAAAAGTCTATCTGCTCGCCAGTGGTATTATCTACGCGGGCAGGGTTCACGACAGGAAACTGTTCCTTAGTCACCAGAGGCACGGAGTCCATTATGTTCACCGAGGTAGCCCGTCTCATGCAACTGCCCTCAATGGGGTCGTCTGCAGAAGTACTGGGGATGTTACCGAGCAGTTCCACGAGATAGGCACTGTTGATCATGTTGGCCTTGAAAATGAGTTTCCTCTGGGCGGGGGTCATCCCCTCAATGCTGGTAACGCCCCACGGATTGTCCTGATAGAACTTTGCCCATGCAGCATCGTCGGCAACAAACAGAGTCTTACTGCCCGTCTTCTTCAACACGGAAGCGTAGTCCTCGTCTTGAGCGTTGATGAGCTTCAGTGTCTCAGTAAAATTACCGCGCTTCTCCAACTCTTCATAGATGCTTTCTCCCAGCCATGAAGGCTGACCCTCAAGTAGATCGTCACTGCACGAAGTCAGGCCGTTAAGGAGGAAGACACTACAAACAGGAACAAGCACACGGATAACTCCTTGCTTAAGCATACTGTTTTTCATGTAATTATTAAGTTAGTTAATTAGTACTATTCACTCGAAAATAGGGCATTATTACCCTAAAATCTCTCAAAGGTACGTTTTTTCAACCATATAGCAAAGAAAATATTTTACTTTTTTAAGAAAAAGATTAAAATACGTTAAATGACCACAAAAAAACCGTAGGGTGAAAAGGACCCTACGGGATGAGACAAAGCTTCGCTTGGGTGGGAATGATACTCTTATCGTTTGACGCCCTGCGGGTATCAGTCAATTAGATTAACGGTTGGGAACCTAAATCTTGAAGTTCGCCCACAATGGGTAATGGTCAGACATCATCCAAGAGAGGTTCTGATTCGTGAGCCCGCGATTGGCAAGAGCTGTTCCTACAAAGTTGTAATTACCTGCATTCACGAACTCAAGCGACAGTTTCGGGCGATTCTTCTCGGTTGTGTTGAACCAGGCTATCTGATCATAATACTTATCCTTGTTGAAGATAGAACGCGACACTTTCTGCAAGTCCTCCGGTACATACAGGCCTTCGGAGAGGAAAGTCTTGTCGAGGAAGTCGCCACGTTTGTCAATATTGAAGTCTCCAAGCAGAATCAGATTCTGGTCGTAGGCGTTAATGTCGCTTGCCCAGTCCGATAGCCATCGGGCAATGCCATGAATCTCCGACTCGCGGTCTTTGGCCTTGCTGCCATAAATGATGTGTACGGTCACAAGGATAAAAGTCTTGTCGCCCGAACGGAAACTCACCGCATAGGGAGAGCGCACAAACTGTTCATGAATAACCTTTTCAGGGTCATTCACCCATTCGTTGGGGATGACAATCTCTCCTGCCAGCCCCGAGAGGTTGACCCTTCGAGTATCGAAGAGGTATGCCATGCGCTCGTCGTTACCCGAGTCGCTTTTGTTCGCATCGGTGAGAATCATAGACCAGTTGTCGCCCAGAATTTTCAGTGTATCGCGCAAGGCACGGAGGTTCGACTTCACCTCCTGTACGGCAATCACGTCGAATCGGCTCAGAATCTCTGCAATACAGAAGATGGAATGAAGATCCCTGCGAGGGCTGTCTTTCTTATCGCTTATCCACTTGCGGGTAAGGTCTCCGAAAGCACGGATATTCCAAGTGGCAATCAGCAAGTTCCTGTCGAGTTCTTTCGACGGTACTTTCTCATCGAGGTCACGCTTTAGAAAATCAAGGTTCTCGGCAACTTCCAGAGGTAGCGGGTCGTAAATCGTATTTTCCATAGGGCATACATTTAGGTTATGACACAATAAATCAACACTTTCTCCCTACAAAAATAGATAATAGAATTTAATTGACCAAGAAATCCTTACATTATTTTCCCAATTCAAGTTCCGCAAGTTAATATTCGCATTAAATTCGTCACCTGCCGCAGGGTTCTGGGCTTGAGCGGCCATCCCGAATAGGCTATGTCATTCACTCACTACCAGGATTCAGGCTAATCCGCTTCGCTGGACTGATTGGTTAATCCTTTACTTGCAAAACTTGAATCTTAATATTGCTCCTCGGTATTGGGGGGGGGTAATGACGCTTGGGCGGAAAGCGTAACTTACACTATTTCTTCGAAAAACACACTAACCACCACAGAAACAGCACCAACTGGATCATCTGCAACGATAGTTGAAACCTATTCCACATCTAAACAAATGACCCTTGGAAATAGCCAGACACTGACTCTTTCTGGATACAATGGGTATAAGATTACTTCCATTACATTGAGTATGAAATCTAATAAGAGCGGTGGTGCTGGTAAATTGTCTTACTCAACTAATGGTGGAAATTCATATACATATCTAATTGGCACTAGTAGTTCGGGGCTTTCATTTAATAATAGCGCCTGGAATGGAGATTGGAGCACCACTTATGTAAGTATTACAAAAAATGTTAAAATAGAACCTACTACTTCAAATCTTATCATAAAAATCGAAGCAACTGCTAACTCTCTATATTGCCAATCATATACACTCACATACGAGAAAGATGAAGCCGAAGCCACAACTACGACTATCGAAGGTACTACTAACTTAAACAAAGATGTAAACACCAGTACTGTCGCTGGAACTCTCACAGCAAAAGTCTCAGACGCTTCAGGTAACGACATTGACACCAACGTTACATGGACCTCCAGTAACCCAAATGTAGCCACTATTAATACAAACGGTGAAGTTACTCTTGTTGCTGAAGGAACAACAACCATAACAGCCACGTATGCTGGTGAAGAAGGAGTTTATAAGAGTTCCTCTAAAACATATAAACTCATCGTCACTGATTCTTCAATCCTCACATTATGGAGTGAAGATTTCTCAAGTTATTCCAATAACACAATACCATCAGGTGGTACATATTCATACGTCTGTGTGGACGGTGGTACTAACACTCAAATCTGGAATGAAATGATATCTGCAGGAGGTACTGCGCCAGAACTTCTTATTTCAAATACGAACGGCTCATTTTCGGCTACTATATCTGACCTTAAGAATTGTCAGGGTAACACAGCCACCTTACAATTCTATACCAACCAACCGGGGATTCAAGTTGAAGTTAAGAATCAGAATAACACTTCTATTTCAACAACAAACAGTATTTCTGGCAAAATTGTCACATACACTTTTAAGATTCCTTCAACTGCAACGAAAATAACGATTAAGTTCACTATGTCTAACTCGAGCAATGCTCGATTGGACAACATATCACTCCGATGTAAGACTAATGTTATTCCTTCAACCGAAGACAAATCAGACCCTGAGATTTCCTATACCACAACAGCTTACAGCATTGCCCTTAGTGAAGCTTTCGCAACTCCTGCACTAAACAATCCTCATGATTTGTCTGTCAGCTATACCAGCAGCAACACCGACGTTGCTACAGTGAATGCCTCAACTGGTGATGTAACACTCATTGGTGCAGGCGAAACCATCATTACCGCCACATCGCAAGCCAACAGCACATATAAGGAAGGTCACGCTTCATATACGCTCACTGTCGTTGAGGATCATATTTTCGTTAAAGTCACCTCAACAAATGACCTCACCTCGGGCACTTATCTCATCGTTAATGAGGACGGAAATGTTGCTTTCAATGGCGGCTTGGAAACGTTGGACGCTACAAGTAATACCATTAATGTGACTGTCAAGAATAATTTCATCATCGCAGATGAATCCACTGTTGCAGCAACGTTCACCATTGATATTACAAACGGAACTATCCAAAGTAAGTCAAGTAAGTATATAGGTATGTCGGACAATGCTGAGGGTTTAGAGCAAACCACACCCGGAACTTACACGAACAGTTTCTCCTTTGATGAGAATGGCAATGCAATTATCAGTGCCTCATTAACTGAAAGCACCATGACCATGGGTTATGACAACGCATCTGACCAAAAACGTTTCCGCTACTTCAATAATAATGGGGGGGCAATACAACTCTATAAACTCGTGGAAGGTAAGACCATCACACTCAATGCTTGCGGTTACGCTACCTTTGCCAGCAATAAAGTTATCAATTATGCTGACACCTACGGATACACGGCTTGGCAGATTACAAATGTCAGTGATGAGAATGTCATCACATTCGAAAAGATCTGGACTGCCGTGGCTATGGGTACCGGTGTGCTACTCTGGGGCAAAGCTCAAAATGAAGTGGCACTGACCACTGCCGCGGAAGGCACTGACATCAGCAACACCAACAAACTTGTTGGTATTACGACTCCCACCGATGTCAATGATGACGAATACTATGGCCTCTCCGGTAACTCTTTCGTCAAGGTTAATGCCGGCACTGTGCCCGCTGGTAAGGCGCTGCTATCCTCTCAGGTGGTGAACGTGAACACGGACGAGAACCAGAACGTGAAGGCATTCACCTTCGTATTCAAGGACACCGCCACTGGCATTCAAACCGTGCAGAAGGTATCAGCCGAGGTCGCAGCACGCATCTTCGATCTCAGCGGACGCAAGCTCCCACAACCTGCCAAGGGTATCAACATCATCAATAGAAAGAAAGTCGTGGTCAAGTGAGAACTAAATCCCCAAATCTATTTAAGACAATGAAACGGACATACATCATCCCCCATACAGATACCTTCCACATCCGCCTCACTACCCCACTCGCCTTATCCCCCGATGTGGGTATCAATAACAATAATAGTGTGAATGCACACGAGGTGGAAGTGAAAGGTGCCGGAAAATCATATAACGTATGGGATGAAGACTGGAGTGATTAGCCTCACGTCAACATGTTTTCATCATACAGTACATAGGTGAAGAGTTTGCATGATGATTCAAACAAATCACTTAGGTTAACCAGTTAAAAGACCAAGCTTGCAGGCTTTAAGTAAGCCTTTTAACCCGAATCGGTCATTAGAGGTTGTTCTAATGACCGATTGGAGTTTAATTATCGAGGGTCTGATAGACGGAGTTTTGGGGTTTGTACTCTGGTACGATTTCCTTCATTTTCTTTACGGTCTGCATGTTGTCGAACTGGTAGCTGATGTCTATGAGCTGCTGTATTTGCTGTGCGACTTGCTGGTAGTCGTACTGTGGTACTTGAGCGATTTTGATTTTGTCGTTGAATGTGGGTATGGTGTGTTCGTTGTCGTTGAGGAGTTCTTCGTAGAGTTTCTCTCCGTCTCGTAGTCCGGTGTATTTG
>CAJONQ010000114.1 GCA_905235835.1 uncultured Prevotella sp. | reverse complement strand
CAGCATCACCAACGAGGAGGCCCGCACGCTCAGCGTGAAACTCGACTTCCTGGACGACGGTGCCACATACCGCGCCATCATCTACGAAGATGCTCCCGACGCCGACTACGAGCGCAACCCCTACGCCATGAGTTTCCGGCAGATAGACGTGAAGAAAGACGACCTGCTGACGCTGAAACTGGCACGGAGCGGCGGAACAGCCATCCGGATAGAAAAACGCTGATCGAAGACAATCAAAAGAAAACTACAAACAAACCATAATTTATTTTAAACTAAAAACCAATCAACATGAAGAGATCAAAAAATCTATGTTACCGCCTGCTATTGTTTTGCGCGGTTATGTTTTTTGCCTTGGATGTCTCCGCACAGGCCACCATCAGTGGTCATGTGAAGGATGAGGCCGGCGAAGATGTTATCGGAGCCACAATCATGATTAAAGAGACTTCGCAAGGTGTGATTACCGACATCGACGGTAATTTCAAGGTAAAGTGTAATGAAGGAGCAACACTCGTGGTGTCTTTCGTGGGTTATCAGACCCAGGAAGTGGCTGCCAAGAACAACATGGAGATTGTCTTGAAGGAAGACAACGCCCTGCTCGACGAAGTGGTGGTCATCGGTTACGGTTCGGTGAAGAAGAGCGACGCCACCGGTTCTATTGCAACTCTGGAAGCAGACCCGAAACTGAAAGGTGTAGCACCTAATGCAGACAACATGCTAGTTGGTAAGATTGCTGGTGTGACAGTAACTACAGGCGGTGGATCTGCTACTGCTGGCTCCACCATCCGCATCCGTGGTGGTTCGTCTCTGACAGCCAGCAACGACCCGCTGATCATCCTCGATGGTGTGTATCTTGACAATAATGGTATCGGTGGTGTAGGTAATATGCTTTCCACCATTGATCCGAATGATATCGAGAGCTTTACTGTACTGAAGGATGCTTCTGCTACCGCCATCTATGGTAGCCGTGCTTCTAACGGTGTCATTCTGATTACCACAAAGAAAGGTAAAAGTGGAACGGTAAAGATTTCTTACGACGGCAACGTCTCGGCAGCCACTATCCGCAAGAAACTCGACGTATTGACTGGCACAGAACTGCAAGACTTATATCGTGAGAAATTTGCGGGAGCTTCCAACCAGGCAGAAGTTTATAGAAAGATTGGACTCGATCCCGTCACTGGCGAATCTGTTTCCAATGCCAATACAGACTGGCAGGACCAGATCTATCGTACAGCCGTAAGCACAGAGCACAACATCAGCGTGTTAGGCAGTGTTGGCGAATTCATGCCTTTACGTGCCTCCATCGGCTATACCGACAACAATGGTATTGTAAAGACTGATAATATGCAGCGTTACACGGCAAGCGTTGCCTTGAATCCAAGTTTCTTTAATGGTCATCTCAAGGCGAACCTCAATGGTAAGGGTATGTATATCAAGAGCCGTTTCCCCGGCGGTGCAGTGGGTGCAGCACCCTTTATGGATCCCACCAAGCCTGTGTATGACGAGAACAGCCCCTATCATGGTTTTTGGACTTGGACTGGCGATGATGGAAATCCCATAAACGTGGCTACCAAAAACCCTGTAGCCCTGTTGGATTGCTGGAAGGACCGCTCCCGGGTGTATAATTTCATCGGTAGTGCCCAGTTTGAGTATAATGCATTCTATGTAAATGGTTTAAAGGCCAACCTGAACCTGTCACTCGACACATCTCACAGTATGGGCGACAAGAGCCGCGACTTCGACTCTCCTGACAACTATACCAGTCATGGCTATGACGAAGATTGGACGAATACTCGTGTCAACAAGCAACTTGATTTCTACCTCACTTACGCGCGTGACTTTAAGGATATTAAGAGCCATTTCGACATTATGGCCGGTTACTCTTGGCAGCATTATCATCTGAAGAACGACTGGTACACCATTAGTCAGTATGAGGGTGAATATGATGCGAGCGGCAAACTCATTGGCAAGGGACAGCCTCGTGCAACTTCTATCTCTGAGGGAGTATCGAAAACAGAACACTATATTCTGTCTTATTTCGGACGTCTGAACTACTCGTTCGATGACAAGTATCTGTTTACGTTTACACTTCGTGACGATGCTTCATCTCGTTTCAACAAGGACAACCGTTGGGGTGTGTTCCCCTCTCTTGCCTTAGGCTGGCGCGTCATTCAGGAAAAGTTCATGCAGAATCAGAATGTATTCAGCAACTTGAAACTCCGTCTCGGTTGGGGTAAGACAGGTCAGCAGGATATCGGTCAGGGTGACTACCCCTATCTGGGTTCTTATTCGTTTAGCATTAATAATTCTGACAGCTATCTGCGTAATGGGCAGTGGAGCCGCGTGCTGAGACCTAATGCATACAATGAAAATCTGAAGTGGGAGACTACCACGACTTGGAATGCTGGTTTGGACTTTGGATTTGTCAACAACCGCATCAATGGTGCTATTGACTTCTACTATCGCAAGACCACAGATTTGATTAACGCTGAGGCCAAGGTGCCCGCTGGTGCTAACTTTGCAGAATACGTAGTTGCAAACATCGGTTCTCTGTCCAACACAGGTCTGGAGTTTACATTGAATACAATTCCTGTCCAGACAAAGGATTTAACATGGGAACTTAATGTAAACACTGCCTGGAATAAAAATAAGATTCTTGAACTTTCAAACGGCGACAATAGTACGGAAATACGCCGCTACGGTCGTACAAGCGAAGGCGACGGATCGTTCCAGCTGAGGGCTCATGCAGTGGGACAACCAGCAGGTATGTTCTATGTCTATGAACAAGTGTATGACGAGAATGGCAAACCGCTCGAAGGTGTATTCGTTGACCGTAACGACGATGGCGTACTTAATGAAGACGACCTCTATTTCTACCACAATGATGCCCCTGATGTAACATACGGATTCAGCACCAAGCTACAGTACAAGAACTGGGATTTGGGCATTGCCGGACACGGCAGTATCGGCAACTGGGTTTACAATTCCGTGGCGGCAAATTCTGCTGAACTTTCCACGGCACGTCTCTTCAGTAATGCCTTTATTAGCAACAAGACTCAGTATGCGTTGCAAACCAATTGGCAAACATCCAAGGTTCTTTCCGACTATTATGTCCAGAACGCTAGTTTCTTCCGTATTGACAATATAACATTAGGCTATTCATTCGCCAATGTTTTCAAGACAAGAATAAGTGGACGTGTCTATGGAACGGTACAGAACCCCATCGTGTTTACTGCCTATGATGGTATAGACCCGGAAATCAGTGACGGTTTCGACAGCAGTTTTTATCCACGTCCTGTTACTTTCATGTTCGGTTTAAATCTTAATTTCTAAAAGTGATAGCAATGAAAAAGAATTATAAGAAAATATTTGCAATAGGTATCAGCATGATTGCCTTTACTGCATGTACAGGCGACCTTGATACAGAACCGCTGACCCCAACAACACTATTGTCTGAGAAGGCATGGGCAGAGGCGGATTCATACGAGGCGTATACTGCCAAGGTCTATGCGGCTTTTGCCACCCCAGGCGACGGACCTGGAAATTCGTCAGCAAACGACATAGTAGGTGCTGACCAAGGAGAGGCTACCTTCACCCGTAGTTACTGGAACTTGGAAGAATTGACCACCGACGAGAGTATGGTTGCATGGAGCGACGAAGGTTTGAACGGACTCCAATTCGACCAATGGACCTCAACGAACCGTTTTCTAATGCTTAATTATGACCGTATGTGTCTGATAAACGCTTTCTGCAACGAGTTTCTAAAACAGACCACAGATGACAAGGTGAATGGTCGTGGACATGGTGACAAGCTTGAAGCCGTTCATAAGAACCGTGCAGAGGTTCGTGCTTTACGCGCACTTTCCTATTATGTACTGATGAATTTCTATGCCAACGTACCTTTCGTTGACGAGAACTCTGGCATCGGTGCCTATCTGCCCGAGCAGAAAGGACGTGACTTCCTCTTCCCGTGGATTGAGCAAGAATTGAAGGAAATTATCAACGAACTTCCTCAGAAATCAGCCTCTACATATGGCATGGTGAACAAGTATGTTGTTGACATGATACTCGCCAATCTCTATATGAATGCAGAGGTATTTGGGCAGGGTAACCACTATGCTGATGCTGTCACTTATCTGAGCGATATCATTGAGAATGGCGGATATATTCTTGAGCCTACCTACAAGTACAATTTCCAGGCTGACAACGACAAATCTCCAGAGATTATCTTCCCGATAGTCTATGATGGTGTCTATGCACAATCATATGGTGGAACCACTTATCTCTGTGCTGGTGCATACGGCGATGATATGGCTCCAGGCGACAACTTTGGCTTGCCACAGTTCTGGTCAGGCATTCGCGCCCCATATGAACTGAGCAGTCTTTTCAAACCTGGTGACTCACGTGCTCTGTTCTGGACGGATGATCGTACACAAGAGATTAAGGAGTGGGGTAACTTCAAGCAGGGATATTCTGTCGTGAAGTATACCAATCTCACACGCGACGGAGGCAAGGGCATAGACCAAACATTCCCCGACACGGACTTTCCGTTCTATCGTCTTGCCGACGCTTATCTGCTCTATGTAGAGGCTGCCCTGCGCGGTGCGGGTGATGCCAGCAAGGCTGTTACTTATTATAATAGGGTTCAGGAACGTGCCTTTGGTAATACTTCCCAGAATATTTCATCCTTAACGGAGATTACTTTGGACAATCTTCTTGATGAACGTGCCCGCGAACTCTACTGGGAGGGACACCGCCGTACCGACTTGATCCGCTTCAATCGATTTATTGATAACAAGAACTGGTCGTGGAAAAATGGAACGCAAAGTGGCTCAATGAAACTTGACAGCAAGTATCTGTTGTTCCCCCTTCCTTCCACCGATCTGTCTTCCAACAGCAACCTGAAGCAGAACCCAGGCTATTAATTCATGACTTGGCAAACATAAAATTTAGATGAAAATGAAAAAAATATATTATTTTATGATGATGATGGTGGCTGTCTTCAGCTTATCATCATGTAAAGATGACGATACGCCTACGCTAACCTCATCTGTGGCTCCAAACCTATACGGCCTGGATGTGGATGTTATTGACGGAACTTCATCCGTCGTCACATTCAATTGGTCGGATGCACGTTTTCGCATGGACGGTGAGGAAAGGGGCACTTCCATAGGCTCCTATGAGTTTCAAGGTATCAAATATACCCTGCAAGGCGACCTTGCAGCAAATGACTTTGAGAATCCTGTCGTATTTGGCGAAGTTATAGGCAAGAACTATTTAGCCATAAATTACGAGACGATAGCTGAAATCATGACCAAAAACTTTGGCATGGTTCGTGATGACGAGAAGCATGACGCATCGCTGAAATTCCGTCTGGTAGCACAGTATGGAAGCACTGAGAATTTGTCGCTGGTGTCGAATGTCGTTGATGCTGCTTTCACACTGACCGAACAACCTCCGTATGAGGGTGAAAAGACAAAACTCTTCATCAGTGTCGCTACAGACGACTGGTCGCCGAGCACATTAGTATATGCATGGGGCGATAGTCCCGATACAGACCTCTTCGGAGGATGGGGCGGTTACAAACTCGAAGGAAATACGGTTTCCGGTCCAGATGGAAATCAGTATTACGAGGTGCCTCTCAATGACAGTTTCTATAAGCAAACGGTACACCTCATCATCCACGACGAGGTGAATGACGGACCGAATCGT
>CAJONQ010000113.1 GCA_905235835.1 uncultured Prevotella sp. | reverse complement strand
CTTTACTTCAAAAGATGAAGGAGTAGATGAAACAAAAAAGGGAGTAGTACGGGAGTAGTTGGAGCAACTACTCCCGTCTTGAAACGCCCTGTACATCGGCATTTCAGAAGAAAACGGGAGGAGGGGAGGTCTTTTTCGATTTTAATTTTTACGTAGGTTAACGATACAGGAAATACGTACCACCATCACTGTGGGCGTATTTCCTTAGCAGGTCTTGGATGAAACGGGCATTGGCAGTGACACGCTCCTCGTTACCATCGTAGCCGTTAATCAGGACGACGAGGTGACGGGTGGACATCGTTATCTTCGTACGCTCATGGTCGCTGGTGGGAGTACCTACCCCACCCATCGCATCCCGATAGACAGGAAGACCATGAATGTTGATCATCCCTCGACCGATACCCTCATAGGGCTCCCCTTCCCTGCCGATACCCAGTGTCAGGGTATCACCCACGAACTGGTCGGCATCGAAACCACCAATACTGTAGCCAAAGGCGATAGACGCCAGGTTGATGAGGTCGACAAGGGTATCAATCTGGTAGAGTTCCTTCCCTTGCAGCATACGACGGATCAGTGCCTCTGAGGCAGGACGATAGCGAGAGGGATCCTTACCACATGCCTTATACACCCGACGAGTTGCCGCAATACCACTCATCTCCTTCAGCGACTCGGTAGTCAGTGTCTGCCGATACTGTTCCCCCATCGCATGAATCTCCTGCCATAACGGTTCTGAGAACGTACTATTCTCCACCACAGCGTCGACACATGCCCCCACGAAACCAGGGCATACCGACTCTATCTCTTCTGATACGATAATCTTCATGATACAAAAAATATGTCGCAAATATACGAAATATCTGCGACATACCCAATCTTTTCACCTTATAATTTCCGATTAGTCCTGTGATGCCATGTCTGGACGAGGTCCGCGTGGTCCACCATGGTGTCCGTGATGTCCTCCCTGTCCATGATGACCGTGACGCTTCTGCATCTTCTCGTACTTCTTGTACTGGTCGTCGTTGAGGATATTCTTCAACTTCTTGTTGTACTCGTCACGCTTAGCCTTCATCTGTTTCATCTCAGCCTTCTGTGCGTCAGTGAGTTGTGGACGCTCCGGGCGTTGCTGTTCTGTAGCACCAGTCTCTGCGTCAGCCTTGGGCTTCTGTGGACGAGGACCACTCATCTTCGGACCCTTCAATACATCCTGATACTCCTTATTCAGTGCGAGCACCTTCGTCTTCTGAGCGTCAGTGAGTTCGAGTTGCTTCACCATCATGTCGGTACGCTGTTCTGCTGTCAACTCTTTGGGAGCCTTACGCTCTTTCATCTCCTTCTTACACTCACACTTGTCATTGTTCTGTGCCTGCATCACTGTCATTGACAGGAGGGCGACCATTGTTAATACAATCTTTTTCATCTTGTTCATTTTTTTATGTTAAACTTATGTTGGTTCTTGACCGAAGTCACTTATATGACGTTACAAAGGTAGGAAAAGTTTAATCGCCGACAGAACGTTTTCAGTGAATCGGCTGAATTATTCAGCGAATCGGGACGCATTTGACGACGAATATTTGGAATTAACAAAAATTCTTCGTACCTTCGCAGCCATTATGAAGAGAATTAGTTTAATATTCGGACTAACGGCGGTGTTGTTCTCCGCATGTGGAGGCAGTAACGGCGGTGGTTTATTCGGTGGCTCCAGCATGGACATGGACGAGGCGAAGACGACCAAGGTAGTCACCATTACCAGCGAGGATAATGCCCCTCAATGTCAGGTGAGCCTGCAAGTGAAATATATAAAAGGTGACGACGAGCGAGCCCGTGCCATCAACAACGCCATCGAGCAGCGGTTGTTTATGTTCGACAGTCTGACCATGCAGCAAGCCGTCGACTCGTTTGCCAATTTCTACACGTCGGAGTATCAGAAGAACATGGCACCCCTGTATCGGGAAGACCGTGCCGACGAGACGAAACGGGCTTGGTATGAGTATAAATACAGCATAGAGACGGACACCCAGCGTGGCAAGGACGACTGTCTGGTATATATCATCGACCTCGATATGTATGAGGGAGGAGCCCATGGCATCCGTCAGCAACTCGTCATAAACTTCGATGCGAAGACGGGACAGCAGATCACCTATGACGACCTCTTCGTACAGGGCTATCAATACCGGTTGCGAGAGCTGTTGCTGGAGGAGTTGAAGAAACAGACAGAGACCAACACCCTCGACGAGTTGCATGCACAGGACTACCTGTTGACGATGGACATCTATGCCCCTCAGAACTTCATCCTTGGCGACGACGAGATTACCTTTATCTATAACCCCTATGAGATAGCACCCTATGAGAAGGGGAATACGGAACTGACACTGAGTTACGCTAAACTCAAAGAGATATTGAAGTAATATGGAACAGATCCTGAAATATTTCCCGGAACTGACGGACGAGCAGCGGAGACAGTTGGAGGCACTGGATGCCCTCTATCGTGACTGGAACGCGAAGATCAACGTTATCTCACGTAAGGATATCGACAACCTCTACGAGCATCATGTGCTGCACTCGATGGCGATTGCCAAGATGATTCGTTTCCAAGCCGGCTCGAAGATTCTCGACTTCGGAACGGGTGGCGGTTTCCCGGGTATACCGCTTGCCATCCTCTTCCCTGACTGCGACTTCAAACTGATTGACGGAACGGGAAAGAAAATACGGGTGGCACAGGAGGTTTGTGATGCCATCGGACTGAAGAACTGTCATCCTGAGCATCTGCGCGGTGAGGAGGAGAAAGGAAAGTACGACTTTGTGGTGAGCCGTGCCGTGATGCCCCTACCCGACCTTTATAAGATTGTGCGTAAGAACATCTCGAAAGAACAACGTAACGCCCTGCCCAATGGTATCATCTGTCTGAAAGGCGGTGACTTACAGGAGGAGACCCGTCCCTATCGCAACATTGTGGAGATCAACGACATCAGCCAGTTCTTCGACGAGGAATGGTTTAAGGAGAAAAACATCATCTATCTGCCATGCTGAATATCAAACGATTTGAGTGTAACATGTTGCAGGAAAACTGCTACGTGGTAAGTGACGAGACAAAAGAGTGTGTCATCATCGACTGTGGGGCACAGTACCAAGAGGAGCGTGGTGCCATCAGTCATTATATCAAAGAGGAGCACCTCAAGCCCGTCCATCTGTTGGCGACCCACGGGCACCTTGACCATAACTGGGGGAATATCGCCCTCTTCGACGAGTTTGGACTGAAGGTAGAGGCACGGGCAGAGGACGACTTCCTCATCGCACACTTAGGAAAGCAAGCATCAGAACTGTTTGGTTTTGAACTGAACGAGGAGGAAGCACCTGTCGGTCATTACTTCACGGAGGGTGAGCAAGTATCTTTCGGCACCCATCATTTCGACATTATCCATACCCCGGGACACACACCAGGCGGTTGTGTCTACTACTGTGCCGACGAGCATGTCGCCTTTACGGGTGACACCCTTTTCCGCATGAGTATCGGACGTACCGACTTCGAGGGAGGCAGTTGGCAAGAAATGGCGGAGAGTCTGCAACAATTGGCAAAACTCCCCGCCGATACGAAGGTCTATTGCGGACACGGTCCGCAGACCACTATTGCCGATGAACGACAGTTTAATCCTTATTTGAGGTGATGCGGAACCAGTCGGCATCCACCCATCCACGTACTTTCTTTCCTGCAGGCTCGGCAGCCATCAAACCGATTTTAGCACCGATCCACTTACCTTGACGCATCGTGAAGGTATCACCCACCTTAGTGAATTTCTTACCATCCTTCGACCATGCGAAACGGACGGCAGCCTCGTGTTTGTTGGTACCGTCACTGTTCTTACCGCCAACATAGCTGACTTGTAGACGGAGGTAGATGTCACAATGGAGGGCTGGCTGATAATCAACCTTATCAACATAGGTAGGTTTCAATGTGGCAAGGGTCTTCACGCTCTCTGGTTTTCCCTTGTCGGCATTCTTACAGGTAATCTGTTGCAACTCAAACTGATCACCGACACGACGTAATACCAGTGAGGAATAGTCCATACCCATCACGATCATACCACCATACTGTCCGTCATCCTTAGCAGAAACACGTAGTTTTGTAGTTGCTGTGAAATTGTCTGCTGGTGTTTTCTGCAACAACAAGTTGCCGGCTTCCCAGAGGTTCTTGTTGTCAGCACTCTGCTTATGACAGAACAGACGGAACACCCCGTAAGGAGTCGGCATGCCGAAAGTCTGCTGGTAGTTGGCATGCCACTGCCACTGTTTCCCTAAGGTCGTGGTATTAAACTCGTCACTCTCCACAGGATTCTGAACAGGATAGGTCTTCCCTACATTCGGTTTCTTATAAGTCATGACTGGCTCCCCACAGTAATTCTTGATGTTCTGTCCCATCGCAGGCCAGTTGTCCTTCCATGTCACAGGCTCCAGCCATACCACACGACCATACGCCTCCTTGTCTTGGAAATGCAGGAACCAGTCTTCCCCACTCTTCAAGTGTACCCAGCCACCCTGATGAGGTCCGTTGACATTGGTCTTGCCCTGGTCGAGAACCACCTTCCACTCATAAGGTCCGTAAGGTGACTTAGAGCGCATGGCAAGTTGATGACCGATAGGTACACCACCTGCAGGACACATGATCCAGTACCAACCATTACGCTTGTAGAACTTAGGTCCCTCAGCGGTACGGTTAGGAGTACCATTACCGTCGAACACAATGACTGGATTCCCTATCTGACACATTCCGTCGGCAGACATCTCACGAACAGTCAGTACCGAATTGAACTGACAACGGGAGTTTGCCCAGCCATTGACCAGATAGCAACGACCATCTTCATCCCATAAGGGAGTCGTGTCAATCATACCCTTTCCTTCTATGATGCAGACAGGTTCTGTCCATTTGCCGGCAGGATCCTTAGCCGTCACCACGAAGACACCTAAATCGGGATCACCCCAATATATATAATAGGTTTGGTTATTCTCATTATAACGGATCGACGGAGCCCACACTCCATTACCATGTTGTGGTATATTATAACGCTCCAATGGGGGTAACGCTTCGATGGCGTAATTGACAATCTCCCAATTCACCAAATCCTTGGAATGCAGGATAGGAAGACCAGGAATACAGTTGAAGGAGGATGCCGTCAGATAAAAGTCCTCACCACTGGCTCCCACACAGACATCCGGGTCTGAGTAGTCGGCATTAATCACAGGATTAGTAAAGGTGCCGTCCCCATTGTCTGGAGACCATACCTCAGACTTGTACTGCGCATTCATTGTCAAGGCTATCAACGACATGAATGCAAGAAAAGTTTTTCTCATAGTTTGCGTATTCGTAGTTTGTAATTATTGTCTTCATAATCAATGCGCATCACCTTGCGGATATCATCATCTGCAGGTGACAACGCCAGTGCCACATGTCCCATCGTGCGTCTTAGATTTATCTCAACACATGGATGTAACAGTAGTTGTGAGTCGTCACGCACTATCATCATGTCCACGCCAAAGGGTCCACGATAGTGATTGAGATTAGGAACACAACATATCTTTTCTTTAACTTCATCCAACAAACTTACTGGTATATAGCGACTTAACATTTAGCATTCTCCGTAGCAAGTACATTTCCTGTATAAGCACCATTGGAAGTATGAAAGAGAGAGAGTCCCAGATAACGAACACCCTCATCTGTTACATCAAATTCCATACCAAAATCTTTTACTTTTTCGTAGTATGGCTCTACCATGACACCGCCTTGACTTTTCAATAAGTTACGCAACCAACCACGATGGTAGTCGTCCAGTTCTCCATCAACAAAACGGATGCCACGACCACTGGAGCTCCATGGCGCCTTCAACACCAATCGGGGATGCTGGGCAAGTTGCTGTTCCACAGTCGCTATTGACTCACACAGAACAGACTCACCAATCAGCCCATCCCCCTGTAATTGTTGAAGGACCTGCGAGGAGGTCTGACGATGGGACAACTGTCGTATCTCAGAAATTGTCTGTTCTGAAGGTAAGAGTGAGACGTCCACCCCATAGCGTAAAAGTTGATGACGCAAGGCTGCATCCCATCCCCAAGGCAATACTGCATCGAGAGCCAAACCTGCTAACTGCGATTTCGTCACCCACTCTACCCGACATTTCCGTCCTCTTGCTGCACGACGGTAAGCACGAGCGGCATAGTCCGCATCCTCCACCAACACATAATCCCCCTCGTCAGCCCACAAAGCAGGAAGGAAACACAAATCGGCACGCAGTTGTCTACCAGCATGCGGAGCCGTGAAATTAGTGAGATTACTTGCTAAAGCAATATCGTGTTCTGGGTTGAATATGTGTAATTGTGCCATTATGGCTGCAAAGTTACGAAAAGTCGAGAGCAAAACAAAAGAATTTATTCTTTTTTTGCCGAGACGGAGTAAGTTCGATGTCATGAACATCAAAGTTACGTAAAAAAATGGCAAAACATTTGTGTATGTCTATAAATATTCGTAATTTTGCCACATTAAATAAATTAAAATTAAACAAATGACACCAGTAAAGATTCTCAGTGTGGACGACGAGATGGACCTCGAACTCCTGTTAACGCAATATTTTAGAAGGAAAATCCGCAAGGGTGAGTATG
>CAJONQ010000112.1 GCA_905235835.1 uncultured Prevotella sp. | reverse complement strand
AGCCCGCCTGCGCCGATGGTACTGCAATGCAATGTGGGAGAGTAGGAGGCCGCCACTTTTAAATAAGAAGCCCTGTTATCGAAAAAGATAGCGGGGCTTTTTTTGATAATAAAATTATTTTATTTATTTTTGTATTTCCAAAGTGTATAATTGATGAGTAAACGTATTGTCTTGATTCTTTTATGGATGACGGTATCTGTATCCCTCAATGCCCAAGGAATGGATGAATACCGTAAGATATCACCATGGCTATGTCAGAAGATAGCAGCTCACCATGATACACACCGAAGGGCTGGAGAAGAGGATAGGCAGACAACCGTTTTCGTACAATTGAAAGAAGATGTGTCCGATGAGCAACTCGCTGTCTATCAGTGTCGCCGTTATGCGCAGCTTGACGATATCGCCATTGTGATGTTACCGATAAGTCAGGTGAAGCAACTTGCCCATCTTTCCGCGGTCCTCCGTATTGAGGCGAATGAACAGGCACATGTCACGCTGGATACGATACCCAAGGTTGTCGATACCCTCCCCATTTACCAGGCGACATCTCAGCACCCTGCCTTTACAGGCAATGGGGTCGTTGTGGGTATTATGGATATTGGTTTTGACTTGACGCACCCTACGTTCTATCACGAAGACCAATATCGGATTCGTGCATTCTGGGATCAACTGGCACCTTCCGATGATCATACCCGTTTTCCTGTCGGTAGAGAGTTTCTCACCACTTCCGATATTCTTGCGCAAGGCTGTGCTGTTGACGGCAGGGTGCAAAATCATGGCACCCATACGTTGGGAATAGCTGCCGGTAGTGGTCATGATACTCCATATCGGGGCGTGGCTTTTGAGAGTGACCTCTGTGTCGTCAGCAATGCTGTCACTAATGACACTGTCTTTATCGAGGAATCAGATTATGACAAATATACCTCTGCCACAGACGCGTTAGGATTCAAATATCTCTTTGACTATGCGGAACAGCAGGATAAGCCATGCGTAGTATCGTTCAGCGAGGGCTATACTCCATATATAGACAGAGAGGACAGCCTGTATGCTGCCTTTCTTGGTAAGCTGACAGGACCCGGTCGCATCCTGGTGTCATCAGCAGGTAATGAACGCATAAACCTGACTTATGCAGAGAAACCAAGGGATGTGGAGATGGCAGGTGCCTTCATCAAGTGTAGTAGGAAAGATGCGACCTATCGGGTAAAAGCCGATGGTGCCGTCACGATCTGCCTCTATGTCTATGACAAGACAACGCATGAGTTACTTCAAGTGAAGGAACTGGCGATGACAGGTGAGGAGCCTGATGGTGTTCTAAAAGACAATATCACTGTCAATGAGAAAGAATGTAAGGTGCAGCTCAGTTGCCATCAGTCCAGTGCGGAGTCCGGTTATCTTATCTACCTGTTGGGGTTGGAAGCCACTCAGGATCTGAGCTCATGGGCAGACGTTGCCATTGTTCCTCAAGGTGAGGGAATACATGCCGAGCTTTTCGGGTCATCGTCCTGTGCGTTATGCAACCTTGATGTGGACCGTCGTTGGAATGCCGCCGACGAGGGACATAACATCCTGGCGCCCGGTTGTTTTGCCGCTCCTATCTGTGTGGGTGCCACCATTCATCGAATGGGATATACCAATGCAGAAGGTGAGTATAAGCAGTCTGGTGATACCCAAAAACTGTTAACCTACTATTCTTCTACCGGTCCGGCGTTTAACGGACTGGATAAGCCCGATGTCACTGCGCCAGGTACCAATGTCATATCATCGTATAGCAGCTTTTACTATGAGAAGAATCCTAATGTGACAGGCGACTATGTCATGTACAGTGATGTGAACGGCAGAAAGTATCCCTGGGGTATCAATTCTGGTACGTCGATGTCGACCCCCGTTGTTGCCGGGATTATCGCTCTTTGGCTGCAGGCGAATCCCCGTCTCACACGCGAGGATATTATCGGCATATTCAGTCGTACCTGTCGTCATCCAGAGGAGGGTATGTCCTATCCTAATAACCGATATGGACATGGTGAGATTGATGGTTACCGTGGGTTACTGGACATCCTGGGACTGACAGGTATAGAGACCATCAGCCAGTATCATCCCCAAAGAGTACAGATATCTGTCAGTGGAGGACAGTTACGCCTGCAATTCGAAGAGACACCTCGCTTACCTGTTACCGTCAGTGTCTATTCGACATCGGGTGTCTTGCTTTGGAGGCAACAATTACAACCTGCTCAGACCGATACCATGATGCCCTTGCCTGTATTGTCTGGCGGTATTTATGCCATCCAGTTGACAAGCCTGGAACAAGGTGTTACGGGCTCGCAACTTATCAGGCAATAAAATAAAGCGACATCACGCTACCTACGACATCCTACCAGGAGATTGACTTTTCCGTCATCAATCAGCTTCAGGATGAGCTCGCCGAAGAGCGTGTTCTGCCAGGCAAACCACGGACGTGTGTAGTTTGACGCATCATCTTTGTTGAACGACTCATGGATAAAGCCCGTATGATTGTCAGTGCGCATCAGCATTTCAATACATTCTTTTATCTCTTCGTCATTCTGACTGGTGAATGCCCGCATGATGATGCTCATGGGCCACGGCATGTCGTAGCCTACATGAGGACCGCCGATGCCTTCACCGACCCGACCGCGGAAGAACGACGGATTGTCCTCGCTCCATACGAAACGGCGGGTATTCTGATAGATGGGGTCGTCCATAGGTACGTCGCCCAGATAGCCCATGGCAAGCAGCGACGGCACATTGGCATCGTCCATCAGCAGGTGACTGCCATAGCCGTCCACCTCGAAGGCATAGATGTCACCATATTTCGGATGTTTTACTATAGCATACTGCATCAAGGCTGCGCTGACCTCGTTGGCAAGTTCTTCGCACTGCTGTGCCAATGAGGTGTCTTTATTCACCTCGCGAAGGATTTCGGCAGCCTTTTGCAGGGAGGTGACAGCCATGAAGTTAGAGGGTATCAGGAAAGGAAAGACAGTGGCGTCATCGCTGGGACGGAATACGGAGGCTATCAGTCCGACAGGTTTGACGGGGTGTCCCCATCCGTCCCATCCTACGGTGTCAAAGGCACGCTCCGTCTTACGCTTGAACTGGTAAGGCCCGAGTCCTGTCTTGCGCTGCTGTTCGCGGAAAGTTTTCAGTGTACCGGCAATGGCTTTGAGCCACTCGTCACCGAAGACAGAGGTATCGCCAGTCACCTGCCAGTATTCGTATGCCAGCCGGATGACATAGCAGTGCGAGTCAATCTCGTATTTGCGTTCGTGCAGTTCCAGTTTCATGTCTGTCATGTCCGTCTGCCAGTCACCACCCGTCGGACCGTCGTTGAACGCGTTGGCGTAGGGGTCGATGTTCAGACAGCGGAACTGCCGCAGTATCACGCCCCGGAGCATGTGTGCCAGTTTCGGGTCGTCTTTGGCAAAGCGTACGTAGGGCCACACCTGTGCCCCGCTGTCGCGCAGCCACATGGCGTGTATGTCACCCGTATAGACAAAGGTGTCGTCGTCACCGTCGGCAGTCTTGCGATAGTGGACGGTCGTCTCCAGGGTGTTGGGGAAACAGTTCTCGAACATCCATGCCAGATAGGCATTATCCTTCAGCAGTTTCTTGACCTCCTTGATTTTCTTCTCAATCACATCAGAGGTGAAGAGCCTGTCCTTCTTGGCAGGACGTTTCTCTTTCAGCACCATATCGGTATTGGCAGTCATGGCGATATACTCACTGCCAAAGTTCTGCTGCTGGGCATCAGCAGATACCCAGCAGCAGGTAAGTACCGTCAAGACAATATAACGGATCATATCTTTTCTTTACTTTTTGATGTACTTTACAGTTTTTCCATTGGCTTGACGCACGATGTTCAGTCCTGTTGTCGGATGGTCCGACCTGATGCCCAGTGCGTTGTAGTAAGTGTCGTGTCCGGTGCTCCGGTCTGTCACCGGGCGTCGGATTCCTGTCAGCACACTGTTATTCTGAATCATCATGAGGTTGGCAGCCCTGATGCGATCCTCAACCACCTTGACAACCTCGCGGTCGTATGTCATCAGTCCGTTCACCTCCGTCTCCACGTCAGTAATCTGCGTATAGACGGCGGCGGCGAAGCATGCCTTGTGACCGTTAAATGTGACACCCTTTGCCAAGTCGTTAACGATGTTGGCATAGTATTCATACCGTTGGGTGACACCCTCGACGCTGCCATTGTCGTTGTAGGTCTGCGCAAACTTCTCGTACCAGCGGTGTCCCTCTACGTTGAGTCCCAGTCCGCCATACTCGCCGAGCACTAAAGGACGGTCGGGGTCGTCGAAGTTGATGACCGGATCCACGTAGGTGTGCAGGTCGACGATGTCGCCGACACCCTGATGGTGGTTGCCGCCCGATGCCGAGTTGATGATGCGGGTAGGATCCTGCTCACGGGTATAGTTGACGATTTCAGCCGTCTTGAACTGTCCCCAGCGCTCGTTGAACGGGGTCCACATGATGACCGACGGACTGTTGTAGTGTTGGGCGATGACATCCTTCCACTCGTTCTTGAAGTTGTTCTCCACAGTGCTTGACTGTGTGCCGTTGCCCTGATACCATTCACGGTCGTGCCAGTCTTCCTCGCCGCCAAACTGGATACAAGGCATATCCTGCCATACCAGCATACCCAGGCGGTCGCAGTGGTAGAACCAGCGGTCGCTCTCCACCTTCATGTGCTTGCGAATCATGTTGAAGCCCAGTTCCTTGGTCTTCAGGATGTCATAGCACAGTGCCTCATCCGTCGGGGCGGTATAGATGCCGTCGGGCCAGTAGCCCTGGTCGAGGGTACCCATTTGGAAGAGAGCCTCGTTGTTGAGCATCAGTCTCCAGTAGCCGTTCTCATCACGGGCGTAGGAAATCTTACGCAGGGCGGCATAACTCTTCACGTGGTCTACCTCCTCGCCATTGCTGATGTAACTGATGTCCAAGTCGTAGAGGAAAGGATTGTAAGGACTCCAGAGTTTTGGAGAGGCAATAGACAAATCGCAGTTTACACTACTGGCGGCAGCCAGTGTCTGCTCAGCCACTACCGTCTCGCCGTCACGCAGGGTCACCTTTACCAGGTCGCCTGACGTGGTACGGTTCAGACCAATCTTCAGTCCGAGGCTGCTGTTATCCACGTCGGGGGTCATCTTTAGGTCATAGACGTATTTCGGATTGACAGGCTCTAACCATACCGTCTGCCAGATGCCCGAGCAGGGGGTATACCAGATGGTGTTACCCTCCCAGTTGATGCGCTGCTTGCCTGTTGCCTGTGTCTTTACGTCGGTGGGATCGAGCACTTTCACCACCAGCGTGTTGGTGCCTTCCTGCAGACGGCTTGTGATGTCAACGCTGAACGAGGTGTAGCCACCCGTGTGCTGGGTCAATCGGCGGCTGTTGCCGTTCAGATAGACTTCGGCAATATAGTCCACGGCTCCGAAGTTCAGGCGGATATTCTTGCCTGTCCACTCCTCAGGCACCGTAAACTCACACTTGTACCAGAGTGCCTCGTCGGCATCCAACTGGCGCTTCACACCCGACAGAGCTGACTCGATGGGGTAGGGTACAAGAATCTGTCCGTCCCACTCTGTGGGCTGTGCGGCATTCTTGCCTGTGACGGCATACTGCCACAGTCCGTTGAGGTTCTTCCAGTCAGCACGCTCCATCTGCGGACGAGGATATTCCGGCAGCGGATTCTGCGGATTCACATCGGCGGTGAACTTCGACTTCAAACCGTTGCCCACGACTTTCCACTCGCCCTGCTCAGGCTTGGCAGGTGCATACCTGTCCATGAGCACCTT
>CAJONQ010000111.1 GCA_905235835.1 uncultured Prevotella sp. | reverse complement strand
TCGATATCGATGTCGTCAAGATACTTGTAATTCTTGTCGATGGGCATACCTACCCATAGTTCTTTCGAGCGATTGGCGCGGATATCGTTATTCATGAACTCGGGGAAGAGACCTGCGAATTCGAAGCGCAGGCGCTGCTTCTGGAAGTTCTCACGTGTTGTCTCATCATATACCAAAGGCTTGTCAATGGGATAGATATACGCGTTTATAAGGTTCACGAGGTTTTCAGTGCTTACTACGATGCCTTCCGTCTCGGGTGTGACGCCAGTTTCTTTGTACGTACCTGTTCTTCCATTGTCCAATTCGGGGAATCGGTTAAGGTAGATCTTGTCATTTCCGTTCAGAGAGTAGCTCGGTCCGCACTGATATAGCTTGATGAGACGACGCTTACCCATCGTCGTATAGAGTTCATAAGTGGGAACTGTGAACTGAGTGGAGCTTTTGTAGTTGTAACCGCGCTCGTTGTAGTGGATGACCAATTTATCTACCGGGATGCGCATAGGCAGAATATGGTAGGTCAGGAACTGGTTCAGTGCATTGTCCTCATCCTCGTAGTCTGTATTGTCTTTGGCATCGGGATAGAAACCCTGGCTTACGACCCATGCCTGAATGTCGGCAGGCGATATGTCGGCTGGTTCCTTGCCTAATGTCTGACGCCAGAAATCATCGCTCTCGGCAAAAAGGGTATAGCCATAATAGCGATGCTCGGGCAAAGTACCGACTTGCTCTGTCGGGTGCTTGCGCAAATTGTTCAGACGCTCATCGCCTGAGATTTTCATGTTCTCGTAAATCTCATCCTTCACTTTAGACAAAGTATCGCCCATACCCGTTGCCATAACTAATTTGGCCGCTACGATAAAGTCACCACTATTCGTCTCAATGTAGTTCTTCAGTACATCGGTCAGTGTCTCGTTGCTGGGAGCAATGACACCGTGAACCTGATGGATGTAACCATTGATGGTATAGATGTCACGGTTCTTCAGGTCGATGAGAGAGCCACGGATAATGTTTCCATTATCGTCTCTGACTCCATTGATGAACATACTGTCCGGATTGTGGTCGTAGTAAATGGTCAGCTTGCGGTCATTCATGTTGGCCAGTGTGAACTCACGTGTGTCCTCTGGGAAACTACCACTTTGGATAGGCTCGAGGTCGTCTTTTGTCCCGTCAAGGATACTGTTGTAAACGATAACCTTCTTGATGGAGTCGAGTGTATTTTCGCTATCAAAACCATCCCACGAAGGAGCATTAATGAGTCCTTTTGTGTAGAGCGTGTCCAAATAATCATAGATAGCCTTGTTCGTGGGCGCAAATACAGTATATTTTCCACGTGCGGATATCAACTGAAACACACTGGAGGCCGAACGTTGGCTGATGTTCACGTCCTTCATCAGCTGAATGTACTCGCTGTAGGTAGTGTCGTGAGCCGTCAGGTAACTGGCAATCGTATATTCCTTGAAGGTGAAACGGTTCGACATATCCACCTCTTCCTTACAACTATTGATGAAACATAGTGTAAGAGCTGCGATAATGAGGAATGCGTAATTCCTTTTCAAATCAAACTTTTTCATAATTCTTATCCTCCCGTTGGCTATTTCTCATATTTGTTATAATTCCATACAGGATTCTGCTCCAACAAACCGTTCGAGGCTTGAATCTCTCTGTAATAGATTAGGTTGTAAAGACCATAGCGGTTTTTGAGATGATTCTTCAATGAGGTCTGGGCTTCTTTCTTGAATTCTCCACCCATCAAATTGTCAATCATCGCATCTACACCTTTCTTACCGTTTCCAATGGGGTTCTCCTCGGTCCATTCACGCTCATCCTTGGTGCCGTCCTGACCACCTGCGTGACGTTCGGCATAGCGGACCAAATCAAACCAACGCTTACCTTCGCCGAGGAACTCCAATTGTCTCTCGTTGAGTACGGCAATCTCATAACTTTCGGCCTGTGGCGCATTGCCAAGGCGGGCTGCGGAGCTACTGCGATATTCAGCGCCATCTGCCGTAGTCACGTCCTCGACGGGCTGTGCCGTAGAGTTGAGATCGTCGTTGCAGAACCAACGGCGGTGGAGGGCATTGACGTAACGCAGGGCTTCCTTGCCTTGACCGAGAGCCACCATGGCCTCGGCCTTCTGCAACATCACATCGCTCAGGCGATAAACAATCCAATTACAATAGGGTGATGAACCCGGTAAGACTCTGATGTCTTTGCACTTCCGGGTTTCGGGCATCATCAGACCGAAGGAACCACCGCTCCATTTGAAGCAGAAATAACTCGATAAAGTCTGAACAGAGGTCGTGATCAAATTCCATGCGGAGAACCACAGACGACTGTCACGATAACGGTCATCCGAAGAGTTGGTGTATATACGGGTCAATGTACCATCGCTGGCAACCAAATGGCTCGCACTCTGGTTGCCCCAGTTGCCAACAGCACCGTTGCTACCTTCGCTTTGGCTGAATTGGATTTCAAAGATGCTTTCATCGCTGTTCCCGCCGTATATCTCTCTGAAGGCAGTGAGCGTTGGGGGATTGCCATTGATGAAGCTCTCAAAATTATTTTTATACATCTCGCAGTTCTCCAGACCATAGCTGATGGTCTCACCGCGTCCGAAACCGAAGCTGCCACCGTCCTCGCCTTCGCGGTTATTCTGCTTGACAAGAGCAGCCATGGCTTCATCCGCATAGTCAATGGCCTTCTGGTAATCACCCTTGACACTGTGAATCACATAACTGCTATCACGGGTCTGGACGTTATTGACATACACGGTGTCCACGTGGTTGGCATTATAACGTCCCTCATGAAGTGACGCACGCCACAGATACAGGTCACTCAGCAGCGCATAGATGGCAGGATTGGTGATGAGTCCCTTCGTGTCGGCCATGCGTGAGAAACGGTTGCGTGCCTGTCCTTTTACACTCTCCACATCCGTAATCAGCGAGTCGAGTATCACCAACTGGTTGGTTGCCTTGAAATACTGCACTTCGGTGTCGTTGTTAATGGTCTTGGTCGTGTAGGGCACATCCTTAAAGGCGCGGATCAGATAGAAATAGTTGAGTGCGCGCAGTGTGGTGACCTCAGCTTTCATCTGATTCCATTCAGCAGCGGTAAACTGCTTGTCACGCTCCAAAACCTCGGCACCATGCTGCAATACCTTGTTGCAATAGTTGATGCCCGTGTAGAAATTAGCCCAATCGAAATAGGTGTTTGCGGAGTCACGCTCAATACGTCCGTCGCGAATCTCCTTGTAGAATGTGCTTGTACCATTGTCGGTGTCGGCGCCGTTCAAAGAATAACTGTCGGAACGAAGGTCGCCCCACAGGGCCATCTTGCTGACATTCCCACGCATATTCTGATAAATGGCGTAACGCACACCCTCCAGGTCATTTTTGTCTTCCCAGAAGTCATCTTCCACAATTTGGGTCGTAGGGGTTATGGTCAGCCAATCTTCGCACGAAGACAGAGTCAAAGCAACCAAACCCAACAGGAAGGCTATCTTAATGAATTTATTGTATATTTTCATAGTTGTCAGGATTTAGAAACCAAGGTTAAGACTGCATTGGAATGAACGCGCAACAGGGGTCTTGCGACGGTCCGTAGCCATACCATATCCTCCAGTACCAATTTCGGGGTCAAGACCGGTGTATTTGGTCCAGGTGAAAGGTCTGTCGATAGTCGCAGAGATGTAAAGTGACCTGATACCAGCCTTCTTCAACTTGGCAGGATCGAAGTTGTACTTTAACTGAATGTACTGAAGACGCAGGTAGTTACCCTTCTCCACGTTGCGGTCAGAAACCAGAGAGTTGTAGCTTGCATAGCCGTTGACACCCGTCAGAGCGCGAGGAATCTCGGTAATGTCGCCATTCTTGCGCCAGCGCCATGTCGTAGCATAACTCTGGTTCAGGATGGTGCGCATACTTTCCTGCTCACTTCTGGCTATGTTCACGATGTCGTTGCCCAGACGGAAGTTGAATGATGCATTCACTTCGAAACGGCCATAGTAGAAGTTAACACCAAAACCGCCATACAGCTTCGGGTTGGAGTTACCGAGGTAGATGACGTCATAGCGGTCGATGCTACCGTCGTGGTTGATGTCTTCATAGATGGCATCACCACCCTGGAACTGGTATCGGCTACCTTCACTATAACAGTAGTACATGGGCAGGGGGTTACCCTTGGCGTCGGTCAGCATATTGCCATCGGCATCGTATGCCAGTGGGCACGTGGCATTTTCACCACGACGGGCTGCAGCCGCTGCGGTGTTAATAGCCTCGCCACGAGACCAACTTCCATCCGCGTTGTGGTTCCAGTGATAACCGTCACCCAATGCGGCAGCTTCGTCAGCCGACGTACTGTTGCGATAGCCTCCGTTTCCGTCGGGAACGCTCTCCGCATATCCATAAGCCTTCCAAGAGGCATTGTCATAACCGTTATGGTTGTAGTCGTAGCGGTAGATGCCCTTGAATATCATACCATAAATCGAACCCAGGGCATTGTGAATCTGCACGCGCTGCTGCATGGCGAAGTTCGTGGGATTCCAAGTCTCGGAACCATTCAGGTTCTCCAGTAACAGGGGGTTCATCTCTTCCACTTCATTGAAGTTCTGGGATACATTTCCGCGAAGTCTCATGGAGAACTTACCCACTTTGGCAAACTTGGAAGTGTTACCATTCAACTCCCAACCTTTATTGCGCAGGGTACCGGCATTGGTCCAACTAATGTTGCTGAAACCGTTGGCACTGGGGATACGCAAACCGCTCATGAGCAGGTCGGTGGTCTTCTTGTTATAGACCTCAAATTCGAAAGTGAACAGGTCGTCGAGCAGACCGAGGTTGAAACCAAGGTTCCACTGAGACTGCTTCTCCCAACGAATTTCAGTCAGTGAGAGGTTTTCAGGACGCACAACTTGGTGTCCATTGTAGTAACCCCATGAGCCGTATTTGTTATACTGGTTACCGCCTGCACCGCCAGTGTTACCCGTGAGACCCCATGTGGGACGGAAGGACAGCATGCTGATAATCTTTCGTGTCGGCTCCATGAACTTCTCGTCGATGATATTCCAACGGGCACCGACTGAGGGGAATGTACCATACTTGTGGCCCTTACCGAATGCCGTGCTACCATCTGTACGGAGGCTGGCGTCAAGCGAGTACTTACTCTTATATGAATAGTGAACCTGCTCTAAGAAATTGTGGCTGCGCCACTCACTGTTGCTGGCACTGGCACCGTTGAGCAATGCTATCACGGTCGGGTCAGTGATTCCGTCAGGTACGTTCCAAAGTGCCAGGTTCTGGTTTGAACTGTTACCTGTCTTCATCTCGAAACGAGCCAACGCACGTAAACTATGGTCCTCATTCTTGAAATGGGAATAGTATTGCAGTTCATGCCTGGTGGAGAAATCTAAAGACGTGTACTCACTGTTCGAAACGACGTTGCGTTCGTTGTTATAAAGAGCACTATTATCACCACCCCATACCCAAGGCATTGTCTTCAACTCGCTGGGGCAGTAGTTGTCATCACTGGTGTTAAAGACATTCAAATTTACGTCGCCCTTATAATCCAAGCGATGACTGTCGCTGTTCTTGCCCAAGAGTTTGTAGGTGACATCGAACTGAGGTGCCAGGCTATACTGTTTTTTCTTGTTCCATGCCCCGTATGCAAGGGCGACGGGATTACCATTGCTGAACATCTCGCGGAGTTCCCACGAAGTCATGGTACCGTCGTTGGCACGTTGTGTGCCTCCGCCGCTGGTGTAGTTGACAGCAAGAGGCAACATGTTGAAGTAGTTGCCCGTGAGATGGCCCATGGCGTCGTACTCGTATATGCTCATGTTAGGCATGGCATTAAAGGATATCCTTATAGTTTCTCTTGTTGTCGGTAAAGCTTATGTTCACAGTGGTACGGAATATAATACGGTCGCTGACGTTATAGTCGAGCGTTGTTGATTCCGTGAACTGGTTCATCTTCTGGGCGATGATGGAGCCAGTCGCTGTATTGAAACCGGCACCGATACGGAATGTAGCCTTTTCACCACCACCGTCAAGACTTACATAGTAACGGTGCTCCTTACCAAACTGCTTCACAGCGTCAACCCAATCGGTGTTGTTTGAGTAGTGGTTGTAGATGTAGGGCTTGTCCAGATTGTAGTCGAGCTCATAAATCTCAGTGGGGCGTTGTGTCGGGTTGTAGAAGGCCTCCTTCTGCATCATCGTATAACCGTCACCGTTGAGCATTCTGTATCCGTCAGGCTGCCACGTACCTCTGAACTTATAACTGAAGTTCACGCGCGTGGGACCGCGCTTACCGCGACGAAGCTTAATCTCGATGACACCATTTGAACCATTCACACCCCACTTGGCAGCGGAAGCGGCATCCTTCAGCACGGTGATGCTTTCGATGTCGTCGGTGTTCACATTCAGCAGGGTTGAGAACTGTTCCTCATTGTCCATGTCCTCAAAGTTAATGGTCTGGGCATCGTCGGGAAGCTGAAAGATGTGGTCATTCACAACAATCAGAGGCTGTGCGTTACCATTGATGGTGGAGGTACCACGCAGACGCATCGTTGTTCCAGAACCGAGGTTACCGGAGTTGGCCACAATGTCGAGACCTGCAATCTGACCCTGAAGGGCTTGGTCAACAGATTCAAATGCCAGACCTTCAAGGTCATCCATCTTCATCGTTGAGACAGCACCCGCATACTCTCGCTGAGGTATCTCAAGTCCTGTAGTAGGAGCCAATTTCTTGCCTGTGATAACGGCTTCTTTCATCGTCTTGACGGCCTCGGCCATATTGACTTTATAGACCGTCTTGTTGATTTGGAATGTCTTATCAGTGTAACCCATGCAGTGGAACACAAGCTTGTTTTTCTGGTTCTTCACAACCATGTGGAAGTTACCATTGGCATCCGTGATGGCACTGCTGACGATACGGTTGTTTGAGTCCAACTCCTTAACCTGAACGCCGGGGATTCCACCGAATTCGTCCGAAACCGTACCGCTGATACGGTTAATCTGTGCGCTCATGGGCAGTGAAAACAGGACGACTGCCCAGAACATGATAATCTTGAAATATTTATTCATGGCTTATTCGGTTTTAGTGGATTGCGAATCGTTTCAGATACTTCTTGGCCTCACTCGGTGTGGCCCAGCTGCTATCATGACGGCCGCCAGTTAGCTCGGTGTGATTGAGCACACCGGGTATCTGGTGGATTACGGCGAAGCTGGTACCATCAATAGTGATGCCGTTCATCGTACTCTTCTTGAGCGGTGTGGCAGAACAGCTCACGTCGCGGGCCATGATGTTGACCTTACCCTCAGCTGTAATCCATTGGCCACCATTTACGTCCTGAACCTGCAGTACACCAGCCGAAGGACGCTGGATGTTAATCTTGCAGAACAGTCCCTTCACATTGTCGTAACTGGCAGTCACATAATCTGTGGAAGCAAACGTGCTTTGGTCGGCGAATACGCTGTTGTCGGCGAAATGATAACGTACGAAGTTGATGAGGTAAGTAACCTTTGCCTGCAGCAGGACACTGTCGGCCTGTGCCAGCGGTGTCAACTCGGCTAAACGGATGGAATCCGCCTCTTCAGGAAGTTCACCGATGGCTTTGGCGTTGCTGATGACGTCGCGCAGAGAGTCTATCTCATGCACAATGGGAGCCATGTGCTCGTAATCGACCCTGATGTCATCCCATGTGGGCAGACCCTGTGCCTTTGCCTGTTCTACGGCGTCGTTGGTGGGTACAAAGATGGTATAACGGTAGTTGTTGAAGAACTGTACGTTATAGTCGGGGCCTTTGTCGTCGATGAAAATCTGATATTTCTTCAGTTCTGCTTTCTGCTGTGTCGGGGTCAGGTGGGTCTCGTCCACAAGCCCGCACGCACGGACAATCTCTTCATCTACTTCGCAGAGTTCATAGAATGCACCGTAATCCTCGCTGTCAAACTGGCCGTCGTTGGTCATGATATTATAGACACTGCGGCTTGCGGGAATAAGGGGACTGTCCGTGATGTAAGTGGTACCGTTGGACATGTCCTGCTCGTCAACTACATTGTTTGCCTGAATACCATGTATCTCGGTGTAGGCGTTGCGGTTGGCGGCACTGATAGAACCCTCGATGCCAGCAGCTTCATTCTCCAGTTGGAATCCGCCCTGAGCCTTGACAACTTTGCCATTCTCACGCGTAACCTTAACGCCGGCACCGTTCTTGGTGAGGTAGTATTGATCCACACCGCTATTGATCTCATTCACGCCGTCAAGCACGATGGTGTGGCTTTCCAGAATGTCCTTCAGACGGTTGGTGATCTCGCCGTTTGTCATGCGCTCCAGATTGTAGAGCTGTCCGATCTCACCTGTCTGGTTGTTATAGGCATACATATAGAAGTTGATGGGGAATGCCTGGTTGCGATAATAGAGGTGAAGGACACGCCCCTTCTGGCTCTTGAAGCTGACGGGGTCGTAATAATACTTCAAAGCCTCGTCGCTCGGAAGGAAGAGGACGAAACGACTCTGCATGGCCTTCAGGTAAGCGTAGTAATTCAAACCCATGTAGTCGGTGGCGCTGGTAGAACCGTTATAAATGGCCCAACGCATAACTAAGTTAGTGTTACTAATGAAGGCCGGTGCCGCTACTGACGTGTAGTCCGCAGGACCATATACCTTATCAGTAATATATACGACACCATTGTTGGCAAGCAGCCTGTCCGTGATGTGATCAATGTCATCCGGGAAGAAAATCTGCTCCTGGGCGTCGTCCTTCAACTTCGTCATCTTACTGGGCACAGAACCGACGAAACTGGGGAACATGATTACGTTGATGAGGGAACGCAATGTGGAGAGGGGAATCTGGTCAATCTGGCGGAAGAGTTCGTCCTGCGTGGTCGGAACCGTGTAGGGAATCTCACTCTCGGTACCCTCTTTCATGTAATAGGTCTTGATGAGCTGCCAACCGCCACCGCCTTCGGTGAAATATTTCCACATCGTGTCATCATCTGGGACGTACATGGCTGCCATGTCGTACTGAGGTGCGATGGTGGCATTTGCTCCCCAGCGGTTGTCGTCAGTGACAATGGTATTCCATCCTGGGTCGAATTTCAGTGTCACATCATTACTCTGGGCGTCGCGGAACTGCTGACCATCAGGATCAGAGTTCAAAGCGCGGTGCTGGAAACTGATGTCGGAGAAATAACGCTTGGTGAAGATGGAGTCCGTCCACGTGATACCGCGGGCTTCCATGACATGCTTGTAGGCCTCAGTCACACCATTGTTGTAGAACGGCACGCTCCAGCGGTCTAACATGTGGCTGAAGATGTTGGTCTTTCCACTTGTGCGGATGGCCTCTGCCATGTTGGGCAAGGGGATAATTACCTTCGAGGTCTTGTTGATGTATCCATTTTCTGCCACGCTGTCTTTGGCTATCAACTTTGCGTCGTAGATATGTACATCATCCGTGTTGCGGGGCTCTCCCATGAAGATGGCGAAGTCCTCGTCGGTGACGTTGTTCTTCGTCAAATGTTCACTGGTGAAGTGGAGCATCATAGAGAGAGTCGAGTCGTTAACTAAATACAGACCGTTGCCCCCGTTCTCCGCACGGAAACGCCACCAGTAGTCTTTCTCTGCATTCCCCACGTTGTAATTGACGGGCAGCGAATTTCCGTCAAGATACGTGATGGAGTCAGTCGTCTCGACATCAGTGTAGCGACGCATGAAATCGCCACGGGAGTCGATACTGCTGGTGCTACTGGAAAGATTCTCCATTACGACAGCATTGTTCAGCATACTCGTGTGGATGAGCAGCTTTTTCTGACTGATAGACAGATTCTCGTAGCAGGTGGCCGTGTGCCAGGGATTACTCTCTGGCAGTTGGGCATTGCGCTTGTAGAATTCTTCCCAAGCGTCATCGTTAGCCACAAAGACTGTCTTCGAACCAGTTCGAGAAAGCACCTCGGTGAGAGGGCGGACGTCAGCAGGATTGACATCAGGGTCGGCAAGCAGACGGAGATAATTGGTGTAATGTCCGTCTTCATCCAAACCCTCATAAATGCTGGTGCTGAGCCACGTGGGCTTTTCATCGTCCAACGAGTACTCATCCTTACATGATGTCGAAACGCCGCTGACAGCCAGCAGGAGCAACATGAAGTACGCTTGCCTGCTCAGTTTGCTTAAACGGTTTTTCATACAAATTAAGAGTTTAGGTTTAATTTTATAGATTGTTTTCACATTTTTTAATACAACTTTGCGTATTTCGCGTTACAAATATAAA
>CAJONQ010000110.1 GCA_905235835.1 uncultured Prevotella sp. | reverse complement strand
GTGACGGTTACAGTTTTAGTGAAATCGTACTGAAAAGATTGACTATAACTTTTATTATATATATAATATATATATTATATATATAATAATATAAATATACGGGTTTATTCGCTTTTGAGGATTCTCATTTTTGGAAAACTGTAACCGTCACCGTCACCGTTGCCGCCTCCTCGTTGCGAAGCCCGTACCTTCAAGGGTCGAAGGTGCCGCCTTCGTGGGGCTTGGGGATGATCTTTAAGGGGCTTCAATCGGTAAAAACAGAGGGCAATCGGTAACTGATTGCTCTTCAGTCGGTAACTGAATACAGGTCAGTCGGTAACTGATTTTTATGAATTCTGATGACAAACTGTCATTACTTCTCTATCAAAGCGACAGCATAGGCGGAGATACCCTCCTGTCTGCCAGTGAAACCGAGTTTCTCGGTGGTCGTCGCTTTGATGGAAATGGCATCCACGTCACATCCGATAATCTGTGCCATACATTCTTGCATGGCAGGGATATGGGGATTCATCTTAGGACGCTCGGCACAGATGGTAGCATCGATATTCACTAACTGATAACCCTTGGTGGCTATGAGTTCTATCGTTTTCTTCAGGATAATCTTGCTGTCCATACCCTCCGTCTCTGCGGCGGTGTCAGGGAAATGATAGCCGATGTCCCGCATGTTTGCCGCACCCAGAATAGCGTCGCAGATGGCATGTATCAACACGTCAGCATCGCTATGTCCCAGCAGTCCTAACTCATGTTCTAACTTGATGCCGCCCATCCATAGTTCCCGACCGGGAACCAACTGATGGACATCGTATCCCATGCCGACCCTGATCATCTCTTAAACAGGTCTTTGATGCCGTCCATGTCGAAGGCAAGGGTGAAACGAAGGGTCTGGTCCAAGGGGTTGCTCTTTGCCGTGGCAATCACGTAACCGACATCGAGTGAGAATACACTCATGCGGAATCCGCCACCCACCGTGAAGTATTTCAGATTACCTTTGTTCTCGCTCTGATGGTGATAGCCGGCACGAAGGGTAAACTGGTCGTGATAGGTGTACTCGGCACCCACGCTCCATTGGATCTCCTGCAACTCCTCTTTGAAGCCGCCGGGAGCGTCACCAAAGCTCTTGAAGATACCAGCGATAGAGCCCACGTCATTATATTCCTCGATGACACGCTGCTCATAATCCTCCTTCGATTCCCCGTCATTCTGCTTGGGAATAGTGGGAACGAGTAATTTATTAGCGTCAGCAGCAATCGTGAAACGGTTGTACTCATTGATAGGCACCATCAGAGAGGCACCAAGACGCAGGTTTGCCGGGAGGAAGTTGGAACGGTCGTCACCAAAATACTTAATCTTACTACCCACATTGGAGATGTTCAGACCCAGTCCTAACTGACACTCACGCTGTCCGATATTGATATAGTTGTTATAGTAACAAGCAATGTCGGCTGCAAATGCAGAGGCAGGTGAGGAGTCCTCAGAATAGTCGTAACGGAGGTCGCTATACAACCAGCGGATGGCTGCGGCAATAGAGAATTTCTCACTGAGCATCAGCGAGTAAGCGACATCTATTGACATCTCATAAGGCTTGACCGTCATGGCGTTCTCCTCCATCGATGTCATCACCTCTCCTAACGAGAAATAGCGGAGTGACCCAGAGATGGCGGAATAGTCACCAATGCGGTAGTAACCAGAAACGTATGCGAGACTGATGTCATTGACCAACTGGCGCAGCCAAGGGGTATAGTTAAGGGAGATACCCGCACGACTGATACAGAACGGATATTTTGCCGGGTTCCAGTATTGGGAATTGACATCGGGATCAGTGGCAGCACCTACGTCACCCATACCAGCGGCACGGGCGTCAGGGGCAATCGTCTGTGACACCACAGCGTGCTCAATAGGATTGAACTGGCTCTTAGTGTCCTGTGCCTTCACAGAAAGGGAGAGCAGCAGGACAACGATGGTCGTATATATCTTATTTGCTTTCATCATCTTACTAAACGCAGCAGCTGATTATTTATTGCTTATGATGATGATTTTCTTTGCTTTAGAGGTCTGGCTGGAGCCGTTGCTGCTGATGCGGACACGATAGAGATAGACACCAGTATGCAGTCTGCGACCTCCATCTATGCAAAGGTCCCAGTTGATCAGGTAGCTGTTGTCATAGGGAGTACCATGCTCATGATGCTGCCACAGATGGTGACCCGCCATGTCGAAGATGTCGAGGACGATATCCAGGTTGCTGCCCACACGGTCGTGGATAATACGGATACCCGTCGAGGTGGTGGCAGGATTCTGTGTACACTCCACGTCGAAGAAAGCAGGTGCGGCATCCTTAGACACTATGAAATCCAGTACACTGGTCGTGGAGTTGTTGAGTATATCCCAGGCACGGAACTGCAGGCGGTGTGGTCCCTCGCTGAGTTCCGGAATGCTGAATCCGACAGTACCCTTGGTGTAACTGCCGAAGTCGTATTGGAAATAGTCGTTCAGGTTATAGGTACGTGACAATTCCCCGTCGATCACCAATTGGAGGTCATGTCCGATACCGTTTCCTGTGGTATTGATTCCATTGGCGTCAGAGATCTCAGCAATGAAATAAGGAGTAGGATTGACAGTCCCGCCATCCACAAAAGAGCTGCTATTCAGATAGCAATAGATCTCCGGTCCGTCGTTATTCTCACCCTCACTGCTTGTTCCTCCAAAGACAATCCGGTCGGTATAGCCGTTCGCCTTCTCGTCTTTCTCCTCGTTGACGGCATAGATATTGATAAGACCATTACCCTCGGAATAACTGATGTCACGGGGAACGGCAAAAGAGAAATTGAAACGACCCTTGCTGACGCTGTCGCTGCCTTGGAAGAGCGTCTTGGTACGGTCTGAATAAACGAAGGCACTCTCTGCCTCAGAGGTGTCATTACGCCGGCAAACAATCTCCTCGGCGGCATCACGGACGGTGGCGGTCATCTCACCATTGAACTGCTCGTCGACCTGTCCTTCACTGTTTTTAATATATCCCACGACCTCTACTGTGGCACCGGCTCCAATTTGAAGGGGTTCCGTGAGGGTGTCGATATTCTTCCCGTTGATGGATTCAATGACAATAGAATTCGTGGGAAGAGCCAAGGTAATGGCGGGATCGCCCAACAAAGTGTATTGTAGTTTGTTTGCTGTCTGGTCACTACCCGATTGGATGAGTTCGTTCTTTGCGAGTCGGACAGCCTCACCAATAGGCATATTCTTAGTTAAGACATGTTTCATGAAGGCAAGATTCATCAGACGGTTGTATGACTGATATACCGTTCGGGTGGTACCAAAGAAAGCGATAGCGCCACCTTTGTCGCTCAACAGAGCCGTCTCGCCGATATTCTCCTCCTGTCCGTCGAAGGGCATGATGTCACAGGAGGCAGTTATCCAGAGTGGAAGGTGTTTGGAGGTCGCATCTTGGAAATCTTGTAGAGTAAGTACATACTCATGAGAGAAACTGGCTGGCGCACCGTGTCCGGAGTAGTTCATGATCAAGGCACCACTATTCATCTGCTGTTTCAACAGACGGGTGACATCAGGATATCTGTTTCCTGTGGCTGTTGATGTACGGGGATAGGCATCCCACATGATTCTTTTTACTTGGAGTGCAGGTTGCAATTGCTCTGCAAGGGTGGCTACTGCATGGGCATCTTTCATGTGCTGGTTCTCATTACCGTCATCACCGAGGAAACAAGCGACATTCTGCCAGGCACCGGCATAATCATTATAGAGATAGTGCTCTATCTTATCCACAGCGACAGCTGCTTGGTCGGCATTACGGACAGGGAGGCGTCCCACGGCGACATCAGCCTTGTCGGTGTGCAGCATGTCACCGCCCTCGTTGTCGTCGAGCATACAGAAATAGTCGTCCGAGACATAACAATCGGTATGGCTATAGGAGTTCTCACTCTCATAGCAGAGTAGGTAGTCATCCGGAAACTCATTAGACCAGGCAGATGAAAGCATGCGGTTGTCCCATGCGCCGTCCCCAAAGAGTAGCAAGTACTTGGGCATATCCTCCTCTGTGGTAGCACGATCATAAAGCATCTTCAGGTAACGCCGATAAGCATTGGCATCAGGGGTACCGCTGCTGAACTCATTATATAACTCATCGGCAGGAATGATGCGAACACGCAGACCGTCCTTCTCCTCATGGAGCTTCTTGAGACGTTGTGCCTGTAAGGCAAGCTCTCCGCTTTCTGGGATAATAATAAGCATGTCAATAGCCTCGTCCGCATGGTGGTCTTGGTTGGCAATCATCCCCACATATTCTGGTACGGGGAAACTGCCAGACGACAGGTTGGGGGCTTCCTTCGGTGACTCACAATAGAGGGAGATATAGTCAAGACGAACAGTGGCATTGCCTGTCGTAGGTAAGAGCCTTACCTTGTTGTTTTTCTGAAGGTTATCAACGGTGAAGGTCTGACTTGCCACACGCATGGCATCATAACTGCCACTGGCAGGGATAGAGATATTACCTAAAGTCTGGTCGTTGATGCTGACGGCAACGGTCGTCGCTTGGTCTGCGGAGACAACGACGGTAACCGTACCTTTGGTGGATCCACCGGAAGTACTGAGGGTATAGTCATAATTAGTACCTCCTTTTAGAACTGTTATGTCGTAAAGGTTACGTCCTCCCTGATACCAAGCGAAATCGTCAACCTCATAGAGTGTGTTATAGTCATCCTCTAAAGGATAATTGGTAGAAAGGAACTCCTCCTGACTGATGGTCAGAGGCTCGGCATCGCTCTCTGTCAGGAAATAGTAGCCGTATCCGGAATAAGGATTGCGGATGCGCTGGTGCTTGTCGTTCCATGTGACAGGACCTGTGGCATGGAAAAGTCGTCGTCCTCCCACCTGACAGGTGGGGACTTCTTGCAAGTCATCAGTCGCCGTAAGATAGTCGGCGGTCAGTTTCTCAGGTTGCAGACCACCTCCATAACCATAGATCTTCACTTTACCGCTATTCGAGAACCCTGCTTTCTGAAGGAGGTCGTTACTGAGTTGGTAGATACCCGTTTCAGGTATTCGTATCTTTACCCATGTGCCTTCTTGCAATATAGAATGGTCGGCATAGCGGTTACCGTCGGCAGCACGTCTGCTGAGACTCTTCTTGTTGACTGCCTTCGGCTTCACTTTCAGCATGAAACTCACCAGTTTCTGGTATTTCTTGTTGCGATAGACCAAGGGGACAAAGGAGACTTCCAGCGATGCTTTTTTTCGCGAGATACTGATCTGCTGGTTGACTTTAGGAAGCTTCGGCAGTTCTTCCTTGGTGATCTGCTGGTAATGCTTGATGTCAGCATCACTCATGGGGATGAACTCCGGATACTCGATACTGATGGAATAGGTGGAGTCAGCATAGTTGTCATAAAGAGGAATAGCATAGGAGACCACAGGCAATACAGAGTCAACCTTGACTTGGGGTGCCGTCAAGTTGAAGAACCGCTGTGCTCCTATCGTCAGACAGCAGCATAACAGATAAAAAATCAGTATCGCTTTCCTCATTTATTTACAATTGAATTCCAATACTTTCCTTTCTTCCAGCCACCCTTCCAGATGGTCATCAATATGAACAGGTCCCACACCTACTGGTGTTCCTGTATAGAGCAAATCACCCGTCTTCAAGGTAAAGAACTGGGAGATATAAGCTATCAGCTCGTCAACCTTATAGAGCATGTCGCTCGAACAACCCTCCTGCACGGTCTTTCCGTTGATGTCCAGATGGAAATGAATGGCTTGTATGTCGCGAAACTTCTCTATCTCCACCCAGTCGCCAATCACAGCGGAACCGTCGAAGCCTTTGCATATTTCCCAGGGGTGTCCCTGCTTGCGAGCCTGTTGTTGCCAGTCGCGAGCCGTGAAGTCGATACCCACGGTCACCGCATCGTAGTAGCGATGGGCAAAGCGTTCGGGAATACTCTTTCCCAGTCGGCAGATACGCACTACCAGTTCTGTCTCATAGTCCACCTGCTCACTCCAGTCAGGGATGAAGAAGGGCTTGTGATCCTTCAACAATGCCGAGTCTGCTTTCGTGAAGATGACAGGTCTCTCTGGTTTATATAACGCTCCATCCAGCTCTTTATTGTGCTGGATATA
>CAJONQ010000109.1 GCA_905235835.1 uncultured Prevotella sp. | reverse complement strand
TCAGCCTGCAGGACATCGCTCAGAAATAATTTTTAAGGAACCGCGCTCGGGTTTACAGAGCGTTGCTTGTTTAATCGTGTTCACCTCTCACAGTTTCCCACAAGGGGACTGTGACTGGGGTGATACACACAACTCATGTATGTTATGAAAAAGATTGTAAACTTGGTTTTATTGGCTTTGCTGCCATTGTCAGTATTGGCACAGACCACAATTACGGGTAAGATTACAGATGCCCGTACCGGAGAATCTCTCATCGGTGCCTCACTTGTGCCGAAGAATTCTAAAGAAATGGGTGTCGTCACCGATTTCGATGGAAATTTCACCCTTACCACAAATGTTAAACTTCCGCTTACGCTGAGTGTTCAGTATGTGGGCTATCGCTCTCAGGAGGTGGAAATCTATGATGCTGAAGAGCCGCTGGATATTCAACTTGTGGCAGGTGGAAATAAACTCGACGAAGTTGTTGTTGTTGGTTACGGTACTCAGAAGCGTCAGGAACTCACGGCCAGCATCTCCACTGTTGGCGCAGAACTGCTAAACCAGAATGTTTCGTCGGTAGAAAGCGTGCTGCAGGGTTCCGTGGCGGGTATCAATGTCACCACCTCCAGTGGTCAGCCAGGTGCTACGAGTAATATACGTATACGTGGCGGTAATTCCATCACTGGTGGTAATGAGCCACTCTACGTTATTGACGGTTTTATCGTGTACAACGATCCTTCAACCAATAAGACAGGAGCATCGGGATCTGACGCTGCGCTCGACCCTTTGTCGTTTCTTAATCCTGCCGACATTGAGAGTATAGAGGTGCTCAAGGATGTATCTGCAACAGCCATCTATGGCACCCGAGGTGCCAATGGTGTGATTATTATCACCACGAAGAAGGGATCTCACGGTCGCAATACGATAAACTATTCTGGTACCTTTGGATGGACAACAGTAGCCAAGAAACTTGACTTCCTTAATGCAGAACAATTTACCAATCTATACAATGAATTGAATCCAACAGCACCTCTTCCTGAGCCAACGGGCAACTATGACTGGCAGGACGCTGCGCTCCGCACTGCGCACACTCAGGAGCATCAGATTAGTTTTATTGGTGGTGATGAGGCTTCCCGTTACACCATATCGGGTGGTTATAAGGATCAGGAGGGCATAATCATTGGAACCGACCTTCGTCGTTATTCTGGTCGCATCAACTATGAGCGTAGGCTGTATCCCAATCTGCTTGTTGGAGCAAATGCTTCTGGTGCCTACAGCAAACTCAAGGGACTTCGAAATGTAGATCATAACAACTCTGGACAGACGGCTAAGTGGGCCGCCAACTCATGGATGTCTGTGATAACGACCCCGCAAACGCAACCGATTTACAATGCTGATGGATCGTACAACTATTCACCTACTCCTGTAAGTCAGGACATCTTTACACGTGATGGTGAACAAGTGGTTGGTAACCCGATTTCAGACCTTAATAACACGCAGACGGAAACCACCAACAGCCGACTCATCGCCACAGGCTTCGCCCAGTGGGAACCGATAAAGCATTTCTCTCTGAAGGCAAGTGTGGGCGTAGATCAGTCGAATACAAGGGAGAGCAACTACTCCCCGTCATACACAACAATGGGTTTGGAATATAGTGGCGTGGCATCTGTGGGATCATCGCGTACCAATGTGATACAGGGCGAGTTCACCGCTACCTACGATAATTCGTTTGACCTGCATCATATCAATTTGCTGGGAGGTTACACTACACAGCGTACCGATCAGGATCCGTTCTCAACCACAGTCCGTACATTTGCAAATGATGCAACAGTGTATAAGAATCTGTCTGCTGGTTCACAGATATTCGAGTCAACAAGTGAGTCTTACATTAGTACACTCCAGTCATGGCTGGGACGTGTGAACTACTCCTACGACTCTCGTTACAATGCTTCGGTCACCTTGCGTGCCGATGGTTCCAGCCGTTTTGCCAAGGATCATCGTTGGGGATGGTTCCCGTCAGTAGGTCTGTCATGGAACATAGACCGTGAGAAGTTCATACATCTCGGTAAAAACGTTGACTATTTGCAGTTGCGATTGTCTGCCGGTGTGGTAGGTAACCAAGAGATAGGTGACTATCAGTTTGGTGCCAATGTGTCACCGACGCCATATTCACATATTCTTGATGGACAGGAAGTCGTTGCATACTATATTCAGAATAAATCTAATCCAGACCTGAAATGGGAGCGCACTTCCAGTTATAATGCAGGTATCAGTGCCGGATTCTTTAACAATCGTCTGACTGTAACATTAGACGCTTATTCCAAGAAAACTAGCGACTTGTTGCTGTTGGTTCCTGTGGAGCAGGTTACAGGCTATGAAAATTCTCTTCGTAATGTTGGTTCTGTTACTAACAAAGGTATTGAATTGGAACTTGGTGGAGTGTTGCTCAGTACGAAAGAATATTTGTGGAAAGCAAACTTCAATATAGCCCACAACAAGAATAAGGTGACGAGTCTCGGAAAGGTAACCTCAATTGTTCCTTCCTTCTCTGGAGCAACGTTGGGATATATCTCACCGCTTATTGTAACGGTGGGAGAACCGCTTGGTACCTTCTACGGATATAAGTTCAAGGGTATTGTACAGAGCGATACAGACATTTCTTCACTCAAACCGCAGTCTATTGGCACATTGGAGCCAGGTAACCCCATCTACGAGGATGTGAATGACGACGGAGTGGTGAACACTGATGACCAAACTGTGCTTGGCAACTCTCAGCCAAAGTTTACATACGGTTTCAATACATCTTTCACATGGAAGAACCTCGACGTATTCGTATCGTTATCAGGAAGTTATGGCAACAAACTGTATAATGGCCTTGCCACTCGCTTGACAAAAGGTTCTACATATTATAATGGTCTTGCCGCTGTGGCTGATAGGTGGACTCCTGACAATCCATCCAACTGGGTTCAGAAAGCTGATAATAATCTGACTATAGTATCCGATGACCGATATGTAGAAGGTGCAAGTTATCTTAAGGTGAAGAATATCCAGATTGGTTACACCATCCCATTGAAGCAGATTACGAAGGATGCTAAGGTAAGGGCATTCCTGTCGTTGCAGAACTTCTTTACCATCACCAACTACAGCGGTTACGACCCAGAGGCATCGCGCAACGGAATGGATGAGCATAGTTCTCTCTATCAGGGCATTGATATGGCCACATATCCAACAGGAAAGACCGTGCAACTTGGTTTGCAACTTACTTTTTAACAGTTAAACGATAATTGACATGAAAAAGAATATATATACATATGCGATAGGAGTGGCACTTATATTGACAGGTTGCTCCGACCTTGACCAAACAGCGCAGAGTGCTATCGACAAGGATAATTTCTATCAGAGTGAGGCTGACCTTCAGGCAGCATTGAACGGTGTCTATCAGATTCTCTCCGACAGAGAGATAGCAGGTGAGATGCATGGTATATACAACAATGAAATGATATACTTTAACGACCTGCAGAGTGAGTATGCCCGTCGCGGTACTGCTAACAGCGCCGATATAGCAGAAATAGGCAATTTTGCCATTACTCCGACAAATGCGTTTGTGGAATCGACATGGCTTGTGCACTATGTAGGTATCAATCGCGCCAATATCCTTATTGACAAAGTTGAGAGCGGAAATTTCTCGCAAAGTGTGAAGGACAGTTTTATCGGACAGGCTAAGTTCTTGCGTGGATTGTATTATTTCGACCTTGTTCGCTTCTATGGTGATGTGCCTCTGGTGCTTCACGACGGTGAAGGTGAGGGGAAAGAACGTACCTCGCAGGATGAGGTCTATCAGCAGATTGTGGCTGATTTACAGGATGCAGAGAATATCCCTGCAGGCACATCGTCGCTCACAAGTGTGGCCTCGTCTGGTGCTGCCACAGCGTTACTCTCCAAAGTGTATCTCTTCTGGGCTCAGATTGATACAGAATATTCATTAGCCCATCAGAGTGAACTTTATCGCAAGGCTGTGGAGTATGCAGACAAGACCATTGGACTGAAAAGATATGCCTTGCTCGATAAGTTCATCGACAACTGGTCGCTTGACAAGAAAGACAACGAAGAATTGATATTCACTGTGGAGCACAAGTACGGTGTCAACCGCAATGTCACGGGCCATTGTGTGTTCTCTACGGGATTTACGAATGTCAGTCTGCCGGTTATTGCTGCATTGGACAATTCTATGTACGACAATTTCGACCCGAACGATCAGCGTCGTGATGCATCTGTGACAAAACGTTTGTGGAATCCGGATACTCAAAGTTATTATGACTTTGACCGGTTGCGTTATCGCAAATACATAGATACGTTGTATATGGCAAACTATTCTGCACCTTATATCTCTGGTCAGAACACCTCTTCTAGTGTCCTGCGTTATGCAGAGATTTTGCTTGTCAAGGCTGAGGCTGAGAACGAACTCAACGGCCCTACAGCAGCAGCCTATGATGCCATAAATCAGGTGCGTCGCCGTGCATATTGGAGTCCGTACAGCCAAAGTCAGAATCAGCCTACTGATGGTACATCACTCAACTTGTCAGGTCTTTCCAAGGAGCAATTCCGTGAGGCTCTGCAGGCAGAACGCTACAAGGAATTTATCACGGAGGGCACTCGCTGGTTTGACTTGAAGCGTTGGCATATTCTTGTGAAGACCATTAAAGATAAGGTTCCTGCCGACGACCTGAAGTATAAGAATATATCACCAAAGCACTATTACCTGCCGATTCCATCTAAGCAGATAACCCTCAATCCCAAACTGGAACAAAACTGGGGCTATGGTAGTGGTGATGATGAGAGCAATAACCCTTACACTGCAAAGGGATGGAAGTAGTGACGCATTTTTTGCAAGTAAAAATTTAAATTTAAGATTTATGAAGACAATATTCAAGAGCATTTCATTAGCTTTGCTTTTTGTGCTGCCATCGTTCAGCATTAGTGCAGAGGCTCAGTCATATACCGATTACAACAAGCGTGAGTTGTTGTTACATGTACTCGATCAAAGTCGTCCGAACGATTATATCCCTGTATTTTTTAATATCCATTTCAAGGATCATGAGGGGTGGAAGGCTGTTCAGTCTCACATCGAATGGTTTCGTCAGACACATGTTGATTTCGTTAACGTAAAATATGAATATTTCCCAGTAATCCAGCCCGTTAAGGATGTGAAGGATTGGAAGACCATCAAGCCTTTCGATAATTCTGTGTGGGATGAGCAACTTTTGGTTGTTCGTGAGTTGAAGCGTGAACTCGGTGATGAGGCTCTTATCATCCCAACGGTGTTTTCACCGTTACGTGTACTCATTCAGACGGCAGGCTCTCAACTATCCTCCGACAAAGAGGGAAGACGTAAGTTTGTTGAGTTGATTCGTAAGGATCCTAAAGCAATTCGTCCTGCTCTTGAAGCTGTAACTCAGAGTCTCATCTACTACATCCGTGAGGCGCGAAAAGCGGGTGCCGATGGGTTCTATATTTCCAGTCAGGGCGATGACCTCGAGGAGTTTGGTGGTGGCGTGTTTGCCGACATTATCAAGCCTTACGACATACAATTATCTCAGGTGGCTGCCGAGGTTGCACCATTCAACATCCTTCATATCTGTGAGACTGGCGGAACTTTTACGCCGGAGACCTTTAACGACTATCTGGACTATCCTGGCAGCGTTGTCAATCCACCATTGCACAATTGGAAGGATAAGAGTCTTTCTCTGAAGGATATAAACAAATTGTTCAATCGTCCTGTTCTTGGTGGATTAAAACAGCGCGGAGCCCTCTATACGGGTACTATCGAGGAGGCAAAGGCGGAAGTTGATGCTATACTTCAGGATGCACCTGCCAATTTTATCTTCGGTGCCGATGATTCACTGCCTAACGATTCTGATCCTGAGAAGATTCGCCAGTTGGTAGATTACATCCATACTTGGCGTCAGACTCACAAGAGGTAATATGTTTTTATGAAAGTATAAAAAGAGGATGTGTCAATAGAATGACGATGTTCGGGTATGCGGAATAACATATTGATGGTATTTCGCATATCTGTTTTCTGCCTTAAATCATTAGGTATAAGATATGAAGAAGGTATTGTTTTTAGCGATGATTGCACTGGTGTCGCTCACCTCGTGCAACAGTAATGATGATTCAGGAAATCCCGGCATTCAGATTCCAGGTATATCATTTGATGGAGATGAGGAATGCTGCCTTCCGGAAGAGGCTTATCAGGTATTTACTTTTTTGGAAACTTTAAAGCCAATTCCTGAATTTTCGCTTGAGGTCGATGGCCTCTACGATGTCACTGCGTATTCTGAGAGTGGTTCGTTCCATGTGGGCTACAATGATATCTATTTTGTTGCAACAAAGAAGTCCACGGGTAACTATATCAAGGAGTTCCAGGTGACTAACGTGAAACCGTTGATGACCATGGATATGGGCAAGATGAAGATGCAGCACAGCACTCCGGTGGCTTCTTCCGTAGAGTATGCCAATATCAA
>CAJONQ010000108.1 GCA_905235835.1 uncultured Prevotella sp. | reverse complement strand
ATGTCGGCGAACTTTGCTAATTTTCCTTTTCCCATTGTTTTGCAAAGGTAATCATTTTTTTTCATTTTTCTTTTGTTTAGTATAATATTTTATATACTTATGCACCGTTATGATAAAGAAACTATTTATTTTAATGGTTGCAGTATGGGTGTCATGTACGCTCAGTGCAACAAGTGTTGACCACCAGCTGGCTACACTAGTGCGCAGTATGCCATTATCGGCATCCAGCCAGCCTCGACCCCACAGAGCACGGAGCATATACTTGCAACATACCAAAAGTGGTGTGGTGATTACAATTACCAGCGAGCATCTCTTGATCAGAACTTTGACTTGACATATGCGATTGCCCAATGGATTGAAAATACAACAAATATAACTGAGGATTTTATATATGGTGCCGTTGTTAGAAATGAAGAAGGGACAATAGTACAGGAAATACCATCGCTGAAACCAAACGCAGAGAAGGTGGGCTTGGCACCAGGAGAGACCATTAACTTATACAAGTTACCGTTAAAAGTAGGCGCCAATCTGGGCGACAGACTCCCGTCACATTATTTCTCATGACTTGGGAGGACGGAGTACCTCTGGGCGAAGGTACCGCCATGGATGTTGAATACAAGACGGAGGGCGTTACGCTCGAAGGCAAATGCAACCCCGATCCATATCTGATTAATGATGGAACATCAACGGGTATGAAGGTGACCAAGGTGGAGCGTCAGCAGACGGAGAGCGTTTATGACTTGCAAGGTCGCCGTATCAATGGAAAACCAGCCAAGGGAATCTACATCATTGGCGGTAAGAAGTTCATCCTGAGATAAACGGATATGCTGCATAAAAAACGCCCCACATTGGCTAACCAGTGTGGGGCGTTTTTATGATCGTTTTCTTATGCGTTCTCTGCTTTGATGTCCTCATAATAATGAGCCATTGTGCTGTGGAAATAAGGAAGCAGGAAGATGAAACCGAAACCAAAGGTAAGGCAACACAGGATAGCCCAGCCGATGAAACTCAGTATCAGCCAGAACAGTTCCATCTTGTGACCCTTCATCATCTCAGCACTCTTCTTCATAGCGTCAACTGCGCTAATCTCCTTGTCGTCCTTCAGGATATACTCCGTCTGTGAGAACATTAAGGCGAGGATAATACCAGGAATAATCAGCAAGAACATGCCGATTATCACCCAGAGTGATACTAAGAGGCCTGCGAGGAAGATACGGATGAAGTCCTTGTATCCGTCAAACAGACGCTCATAGTCAATGTTCTCGTTACGGATAAGATTCAGGAAGTAAACGGTGATACCCCATTCCAAAGGCAGACAGAGGAAATACCATAATCCAGAGATACCATAGCCTGTCGCTACGTCAAAGAACATAACTGCTCCTTGCCCCACACAACCGGAAATCAACAGATAGATAATGGTAGCGATGATACCATTCGACCACTTACCCTCCAACGAGGCAAGGGCACGATTCTTGTAACCTTGATTATTCTCCATAATGCTTGTAATTATAAGTTCAGATTGGTGTTCTACTCAATCACTACAGTCGTCCAACCGTGCTTGTCCTCAATCTCACCATACTGGATGCCACGCAGGGTGTCGAAGAGTTTCTTGGAGATAGGACCGGGCTTCTCACCGAAGTCATAACGCTTACCCGTCTCTAAGTCGTCGATATAGGAGATAGGACTGATGACGGCAGCGGTACCGCAAGCACCAGCCTCCTCGAAGGTATCCAGCTCTTCCTCAGGGATAGGACGACGCTCCACCTTCATACCGAGGTCCTCAGCAACCTGCATCAGACTCTTATTGGTGATGGAGGGTAGGATAGAGGTGGACTTAGGAGTGACATAGGTGTTGTTCTTGATACCGAAGAAGTTAGCGGCACCACACTCGTCAATGTATTTCTTCTCCTTGGCGTCAAGGTAGAACTCACAGGCATAGCCCTTCTCATGGGCGAGGTTGTTGGCAAAGAGCGAGGCGGCATAGTTACCACCGACCTTATACTTACCAGTACCAAGGGGAGCCGAACGGTCGTACTCACGGATGATGACATAAGGATTGCTGGAGAATCCGCCCTTGAAATACGGACCTACTGGGGTCACGAAAATCAGGAAGCAGTATTCTTTGGCAGGATGAACACCCACCTGGGCACTCGTTCCAATCAGCAAAGGACGGATATACAGGGTAGCACCGCTCTCGTAAGTAGGAATCCACTCCTGGTTGAGACGTACCACCTTCTTCACCATCTCCTCAAATAACTCAGTGGGCAGTTCTGGCATCAGAATACCACGACAGGTGCTCTGCAGACGCTCTGCGTTGTCTTTCACACGGAAGATGCGCACCTTACCGTCCTTACAGCGATAAGCCTTCAGTCCTTCAAAAGCCTCCTGACCGTAGTGCAGACAGGTAGCAGCCATGTGCAGGTTCAGATACTCGTCGGAGCAAACTTCAATCTCACCCCATTTGCCGTCACGATAGTAACAGCGTACGTTGTAGTCGGTTTTCATATAACCGAACGACAGGTTTCCCCAGTCTAAATCTTTCATATCGTAATAATTTTAGTCCTTTTTCTTATAAATTGTGTGCAAAAGTACACAATTTGTGGCACACTTGCAAATGAAATGTGCATTATTTATCGTCTTCGAGTATCTTTTTGATGTCCTCGTCCGTTTTTGTCAACTTATCTTTACATGCTTTGATGAGTTCTTTCGCCTTCTTCAGTTGCGTTGTCAACTCGTCAATGCCATACTCGTTGCGCTCCATTTTCTGCACAATCTCGTCCAATTCCTTCAATGCTTCTTCGTATTTCATAACCTTTTATTTAACGCTAACGCTAACCGCTCGTTCCTCCCCCTAAACAGGGGGACCGAGGGGGTCTCCGCTAACCGTTGACCTGATTTCTCCTTTCTCCACTCTCGTCTCAATCTCGTCCCCCGCTTTCAGCTGTTGCGGGTCACGAACGACCTTCCCGTTAAACAGGGTGATACTATATCCTCGCTGCAGCAACAGGGTGGGGTCGAGTAGTTCTACTCGCTGGGCAGCCATCTCCAGATGATGCCGCTCTTGCACGATACGCTGTTGGAGAGCATGACAGATACGCTCATAACGCTGGTCCAGCTGATGCTCGAAGTTCGTCTTGAACATGGTGAGCATGAACGACAACCGTTGTTGCACATCGTTCAGGTGCTGGAGGGTATCAGCGAGATGGGCAATCAGGAAGGCAGCGGCAGCCGTCGGTGTCTTCACTCTGGTGTTCGACACCATATCCAACACACACTCGTCTCTGTCATGTCCGATACCTGTGATGATAGGCAGGGGGAAGTTAGCGACATTCTCGGCAAGGGGCAGGGTGTCGAAACCACTCATATCACTCGTCGAACCACCACCACGGATGATGACGACGACATCATAGTCCTCGGCATGTTCGTTGATCTGGTTCAGTGCCGCTATCACACTCTGCTCCACCTGTTCGCCCTGCATGACGGCAGGAAACAGGGTGGGATAGAACACCAGTCCGTAGTCGTTCTCCTCCAACTGGCGACAGAAATCACCATAGCCTGCCGCTGTCGCTGCGGAGATCACGGCGATACGCTGACAGAAACAGGGAATCACCAGTTCCCGTTGCAGGTCGAAGACACCCTCTGCTTTCAACTGGGCGATGATCTGCTGGCGGCGTTGTGCCATGTCACCCAACGTGTAGTTAGGGTCGATATCGGTGACAATCCATGAGAAACCGTATGCCTCGTGAAACTGCGGATAGACTTTCAGCAATACCTTCATGCCGGCTCTCAGGGGTTGCCCCGTGGTACGCTCGAAATATGGCTGCACCATCGCCCATGTCTGTTTCCAGCACTTGGCGGAAGCCTTGGCGACAGGGGTGTTCGACAACTCGTCCTTCTCCACGAGTTCCATATAACAGTGTCCACGACTCTCCCTGCATTCCGACAGCTCCGCCTCTACCCAATACTCGTCGGGCAGCTCCGCTTCTATCGCCTCCCTCACGAGACCATTCAGCACCTGCAGTGTATATCGTTTCTCTCCTGCCATCTCTTTAACGCTAACCGTTAACCCTAACCGCTCATTTCCCCCTAAACAGGGGGACCGAGGGGGCTTCCTTACTTTTTCACCCTCCCCACCATATAGGCACGCCAGAAGTTTGGCAATCCATAGCCAAAGATATTATCAGGGTGTTCCTTGTTATTTCCCGACTGCCGAATCAACTCCATAATCTCCTGTGCGCTCTTCTCTGGTAATGCCTGCCACAAGCAGGCGGCAAGTCCGCAGATGATAGGAGTGGCAAACGAGGTGCCCATGTCCTGGGCGATAGAGCCTCTGCCTGTGACGATAGTAGCAGGACTGCCTATCGCTACGACATCAGGTTTCACACGTCCGTCCTGTGTAGGACCTACCGAACTGAAGGGGGCGTTCGTCAACAAGTCCGTGACGGCACCTACCGTCAGACAGTCGTCTGCGTCGGCAGGGAATGTCAGTTTCTTCCACGGTCCCATGCCGGAGTTACCTGCTGAGTTGACGAGGATCATTCCTTTCTTCGCCACGAAAGAGGCGGAATGACTGATGAGTGTCGAGTGTCCGTCGAGCTGCCAGAGCTTATGTGACTCATATCCTTTGTCGAAGTCATTATACCCTAATGACGAGTTGATAAGGTCGCAACCGACAGAGTCGGCAAACTCGGCGGCTATCGCCCAGTAGTCTTCCTCCACCTCCTGTTCCGACTGTCCGTCCTCACAGCGCAACAGCCAGTAACTTGCCTTGGGGGCAGTGCCGATATAATAATAGGGCTTCTGGATGGTCATCGCCGACAGCACCTTCGTGCCATGGTCGAGCTCATAGAAAATAGAAGGGGAGGCGGGATACACAAAGTCACGGGTACCGCGGATGTCTACCCTGCCAAAGGCTGGAATCTTATCGACGTTCTTGAAACCGCCGTCCAGCACGGCAATCATCATGCCCTCACCCATACAGTTGATGTCATGCAGCCGATGTCCGTTCACACTCTTGATCTGTGCATCGGCACGTCCGTAAAGGGTTGTGGATATAGAGTCCCATTCGTTGAACGCCTCCTCGTATCTCGTCTTGAGTGCCGTGGGCTGGATGGAGTCTGGAGCATGCCATACCAATCGGCAGTCCTTCACACAAGGCAGTAGACGGATGCGCTGCAGCTCACTGGTGTCTTTCATCTGTGCCAGCACGGTATTGTTCCAGCGACTCGTTCCCACAACCGCCGTCTTCATCGACTTGATTTGTCTCACATACTTAGGAGTGACGGGCAGGTCGGTACTGTCCAGTGGCAGCCCCTGCTTCTTTCGTCTGTCCACCGACCGCCTGGAGAGAAAGCGGGTAGGGCGTTCCAGCGAGTAGGGGGAGTTCTGTTTGTCTTTCAGTGTCACCCGGTAGATAAACGACGGCCACTCCTTGTTCCGTACCTTCTTGGCACGGTCCTGTGCCCAGCAGTTCACCACTGCCGTCACGATTATCATCATCAATATAAGTCTCCGCATTCCCTAAGCTTGAGTATTTAACATGCAAAGATACGAAAAAAAGAGCACAAAACAAAGAATATTTGTAATTCTTTTTAGTTTTCAGTAAGAAATTTACCAGAATGAGTGTTCCTTTAGTTGAAGTATTTTCAACTGTTAAAATAAATTAATAAAACGCCTTTTCGCATCCAATTAAAGCCCTTAATTGGGTCAAATAAAGGCTTTAATTAATTCAAATGGAGGCTTTAATCACCTCGCTTAAAGCCTTTATTTATCGGCGTTTCAGCCAAAAAGGTGATTTTAGTGACTCTATTATACGCAAATAATATATAAGGAAAAAATAATGAATGTTAAAATTAATTTTTTGTTATATATAGATTTACGGAAACTTAAATCACTAAAATCACCTTTTAATCAAAATTTCGCCCTAAGTTATTCATTATCATAGAGATAACGCTTTGGCGTAAGTTTTGGTAAAATGGTATGGAAGAAAAAAGTTTGGTAGTTACTTAAAGAAATATGTATCTTTGTGTCGAATTTGAAAAGTGTAACGGAAATGAAGAAGATTCTATCTGTGTGCGTATTCTGCATGGTCACACTATGGACTGACTACGCAGATTCCCCTTTCTTATTGTATCGCTGTTGAGCGGAGTAGAAGGGTTACACTACCAGAATACCCACCCATAGAACTTTTCTTTTTGAGTAAGAGTGTTTTCGAACTGGGTGTTTCTGATGCCGTC
>CAJONQ010000107.1 GCA_905235835.1 uncultured Prevotella sp. | reverse complement strand
AGGAAAGAGCCACGTTGACGTAACCTTACAGGACGACAACACCCAGCTCGAAGAGTTGGTGGTTATCGGTTACGGCTCTGTCAAGAAGAAGGACCTGACTGGTTCTGTTGCCACAGTCAACAGCGATGCTATTACCGCTGTACCTGTAGCTAACGCTTCTGAGGCTCTGACTGGTAAGATGGCAGGTGTACAGGTTACGACTACTGAGGGTAATCCTGATGCCGATGTCACAATCCGCGTTCGTGGTGGTGGTTCTATCACCCAGTCTAACGAACCTCTCTACATCGTAGATGGATTCCCTGTTGAGAGCATTAGTGATATTGCTCCTTCTGACATTGAAGACATCACCGTGTTGAAGGACGCTTCTTCTACCGCCATCTATGGTAGCCGTGGTGCTAACGGTGTTATCATGGTAACTACCAAGAGTGGTAAGGAAGGAAAGACCAGTGTCAGCTACAATGTTTATTATAGCTGGAAGAAGATAATTAAGAAGTACGATGTTCTCAGCCCTCGTGACTATGCTTCTTGGCAGTATGAGTTCTGGCAGTTAAAGGGCAGTCCCGAGAAGTACAGCAGATATTTTGGCAACTTTGAGGATCTTGACATGTATGATAATATTCCCTCTATCGACTGGCAAGATCAAGCTTATGGTCGCATAGGACACACTTTCAACCACAATCTGAGCATTACTGGTGGTACTGAAAAGATGAAGTATGCTTTCAGCTATGCACACATTGATGACAAAGCTATCATGCAGGGTTCCAGCTTCAAGCGTGACAACCTCTCTCTGAAACTGAACCACAAACCTCACAAGAAGGTTTCTTTGGACTTCACAACCCGTTTCTCTCGTACAAAAATCAATGGTGGTGGTGCCAATGAGCAGAGCAGTTCATACAATACCGATAAGCGTTTGCGCCTTGCTGTACAGTATGCTCCATTCCCTGTTGCAGGTCTGACAGGTGATGATGAGGATACAGATGCCGGTAATAACTTCATCAGTCCTTTGACCTCTATTCAGGACAATGATAAGAAACAGGAGCGTGTTCAATTGAACATGGGTGGAGCATTCACATGGGAGGTTTACAAAAACTTGAAGTTTAAGACTGAAGTCGGTTATGACTATTATCGTGCTGACAATAAGCTTTATTATGGACCTTCAACCTACTATATCCAGAATGTACCTTCTGGCGAGAATCAAGGACTGCCAGCTATTACTCTGACTAAGCAGAACCGTTCAAAGCTTCGTAACACAAACACTTTGAACTATGATTTCAAGGAGATATTCGGCAAGGACAGCAAACATCATCTGAACGCACTGGTAGGACAAGAGTACGTCATTCAGAAGAATGAATTACTGACCAATACCGCTCATGGATTCCCCCTCTCATTCACCGCAGAAGACTGTTGGAACCTGACTACGCAAGGTACTCCTTTTGAAATCACTGATTTCTTCTATCCTGACGACAAACTGTTATCATGGTTCGGACGTGTTAATTATGACTTCGACAGCAAATATCTGTTAAGCTTCACTTTCCGTGCAGACGGTAGCTCTAAGTTCTCTGACGGTAATCGTTGGGGTTACTTCCCCTCAGCAGCCTTCGCATGGCGCATCTCTTCTGAGCCTTTCATGAAAGGTGCCCAGAAGTGGCTGGATGATTTGAAACTCCGTATCAGTTATGGTACCGCTGGTAACAACAATATCCCATCAGGCGTTTCTCTCTCACAGGAATATGAGGCTAAGGCAACTTCATGGATTAATGGATATAGCAACTATTGGGCACCCTCTAAGACCATGAGTAACCCTGATTTGAAATGGGAGACCACCATTACCCGCAACATTGGTTTGGACTATGTAATGTTTGGAGGCAAACTCAATGGTTCGTTCGATGTATATTGGAACACGACCAAAGACCTGCTGATTGAGTTCCCTGTACCAGGTTCTGGTTATGATAGTCAGTATCGGAATATCGGTAAGACCCGTAACTCTGGTTTTGAGGCTTCAATAACATGGAATGCCATTGATAAGAAAGACTATGGACTTTCTGTAAGTGCTAACGTATCCTTCAACAAAAACAAGGTACTTGACCTTGGAGCACTGACTTCACTTGACAATATCCGCACCAACTGGGCTTCTACTGAGATTGCGAATGACTACCTAATTAAAGTTGATTTTCCTATTGGACAGATTTACGGATTTGTCAATGACGGACGTTATGAGGTTAGTGACTTCGACATTGAAGCTTCCCAAGCTCAGGGCAAATGGGTCCTGAAGGAAGGTGTACCTGATGCTGCAGGAATCCTTGGAACAGCCGTAATGCCAGGTATGATGAAGTTTAAGGAAACCAAGGAAGAGAAAACAGGTATTATCACTAATGATGACCGACAGATTATTGGTGACACCAATCCAAAATGTATTGGTGGCTTAAATATCAATGCCCGTGCCTATGGCTTTGACCTTGCCGCTAACTTCAACTGGAGTATTGGAAACGATGTTTACAATGCCAACAAGATGCAGTTCACACAGACTGGTAAGGCAAATGTATACTGGAACCTGATTGACGAAATGGCAGCAGGAAAGCGTTGGACATACATTAATGCTAATGGTGAGTTACTCGACTACAATAACGCTGAAGAACTTGCCGCCCTTAATGCCAACACTACCATGTGGACACCATATACCACTAGGTATATTCTGAGCAGTTATGGTGTGGATAACGCATCATTCTTCCGTTTAGGTACACTGACTCTTGGTTACTCACTGCCTAAGTCTCTTCTCAAGAAGGTTTACATCAACTCTCTGCGCATTTATGCAACATGCTACAATGTATTCTGCATCACGAACTATAACGGTTCTGACCCAGAGGTTTCTTCTGTACGTAAGACTAATCTGACACCTGGTGTTGACTTTTCCGCATATCCAAAGAGCCGTCAGTTCGTAATTGGTATGAATGTGAATTTCTAATATGTAAATAAAGAGAAAAACTATGAATAAGTATAAATATATTTTAGGTGCACTCGCTATCGGAGGAATGTTCACTTCTTGTAGCGACCCACTGGATGCTCCCAACAAGTCAGCAATGAGTGAGGATGTCATCTTCTCAACAGAGGTTCTTGCTGATGCTGCTGTGATGGGACTACACCAGTCATTTGGAGAAACAAACTCCTATCGCGGACGCTATATTACCTATTTTGGCACCAACAACGATGCTGAGATATTCAACAATTATGGTGGAGCTTCTGACCCTGCTACTGACAAAGAAGCCTCGCTTGCTGTATATACCGCTGCTGTTGATAACAGTTATATGAATACAGATAATAACGCATGGGCAAAATTATATGAAGGTATAGAGCGTGCTAACAAAGCTATTGAATCCATGAAGGTTTATGGCAAAATCGATGATGAGACCAATACTAACATGCGCCAGCTTTATGGTGAGTTACTGACTCTCCGTGGCATGATTTATTTTGATTTGGTGAAGGCATGGGGTGATGTTCCCTATCGTTTCGAGCCCGTTACAGGTGAGACTGTCTATATTCCCAAGTCTGACCGTACAATTGTCCTTAAAAAAGTATTGGACGATTTGCTAGAAGCTGAAGACTATCTTGGATGGCCTAATGAAAACAAATATACCGTTTCTGTAGAACGTGTTAGCAAGTCATTTGCAAAAGGTCTTCGTGCCCGTATCGCATTATTCCTTGCAGGATATTCACAATGGCCTACCGCTGAGGGCGATCATAACAGCTCAGAATTACGATACAACTTATCTGATGCTTCTGAGCGTCAGGAAATGTACCAGATTGCCCGTGATGAATGTGTAAGCATCATTAATGCGGGAGTCAATACTCTTCCTTCATCATTTGAGACCAACTTCCGTGCTCTTTGCGAAGAGAACGTAACTGCCGGAAATGAATCTATTTTTGAGATTCCATTCTCTGCAGGTCGTGGTCGTGTATGCTGGACATATGGTATCAAGACTAAGGTTAATAACTGGACAAAACTTGCCAGCGGTGGTAAGGTAGGTCCTACCCCCACATTGTGGTACGACTATGATCCAGGAGATGCCCGCCGTAACATCACCTGTATTCCTTATCAGTGGGACGAGAACACCACTAAGGTTATCTCTGGTCTCTCTGGTGGTGGATGGAGCTTTGGAAAGTTGCGTTATGAGTGGATGAAACGTATTGTTACCTCTACCAATGATGATGGTATCAACTGGCAAGTAATGCGTTATGCTGATATCTACATGATGGCTGCAGAGGCAGAAAACCAACTGACAGGTCCTTCTAATGCTGCACAATATATACGGCCAGTTATGAATCGTGCATATGGCTCCGCAAAAGCCAATACCCTGATTTCTGCCGCCTCTTCTCAGAGCGCATTCCAATTACTAATAGAGGACGAGCGAAAATTTGAGTTTGCTGGTGAAGCTCTCCGAAAGGTTGACTTGATGCGCTGGGGTAAGCTTAGTTCTAAATTGGCAGAGACCAAGCAGAAAATGATTGATCTGGCTAATCGCACAGGTGAGTATGCAGACTATCCACAGAAAGTTTATTATAATGACGGTCTAGACGCAGAATCTACTGATGCGGACGGATTCACCATCTACGGACTGGAGAAAGGTCAGACAGATGATGAAGGTAAAGCTGCCTATGCTAATAACTCACGTATCTTCCATTTAAGCGGAGATGCCACATCAGATAACGACAAGAAAGTTAATGCGTACATTAACAATCTGTATCTCAATGACCCCAACAGCCACATGTTCTGGCCAATCTGGAGGACATTCTGCCAAGGCACTCTTCTCGTGAATGATTATGGTTATGGCGAATAATTCACTATTAACAACGATGAAATTATGAATAAGATTATTAATAAAATATCAATGGTTATGGCAATCGGTCTATCCTTCGTAGGTATGACCGCTTGCTCCGACCCCGACGCACCTATCTCCAGCGTGGAGTTTAACCGTCTGTTCAGCCCTACGGAGATAGAGGCAAAGGTTCAAAACACCACTGGTGTTAAACTGACATGGTTTGCCATCTCAGCCGCAGAAAATTATCAGATAGAGATTTATGCTGATGATTCTGACATGGAATTCAGTGGCACACCTGTATATCAGATAACAATTATCCCAGAGACTGGTGACATTCAAGATGCCAGATCAGAATGCTCATGGACACTGCCTGCTGGTACGCTGGAAGGTGAGACCGTTTACTCTATACGTCTAAAAGCTATTGGAAGTAATATGGAGTCTAAGTGGAATGGAACAACATTCGAGACTGGTACAGAACAGATTTTCTTCGATGTTCCTACAACTGATATCACAAAGACTTCTGTCACTCTCAAATGGCCTGCTGGTACTGCTGTAACAAAGATTACCGTAGAGAAGAGCAGTGAGGTTATTCAGGAGCACACTCTGACGGCTGATGAAATTGCTGCTGGTGAGGCAACTATTGAGGATCTGAAGGTTGAGAGCACTTATACCTTCTACATCTACAATGGTGAGAAACAACGTGGTAAGATCAAGGTTGCTACTCTGCCGAACTATACGCCTGCAACATCATGCACAGAACTGCTTGATGCTATTGAGGCTGCAGAGGCTGGTGAGGTTATCATGTTGACAGAAAATATGGTTTACGACTTCACAGACGCTGCTGCAATGGGTAAGGAAGAGGCTGTTAAGTCGATTAAGATTGAGAAGGACATCGTGCTGAACACCAACAATGGTGCTACTATTAAGGGTATATACTTCCAAATCTTTGCCGGAGCAAGCCTTGAGATAGCAAACATCACTTTGGACGGTGACGGTGGCTCAGGTGACCAAGCATTCAATTATAAGGATGCAGGTGATTATGCCAAACTATACATCCATGATGCAGAAATCAAGAACTACACTAAGGGATTCTTCTATATCAACGTAGCTGCCGTGATTGACAACATCACTATTGATAAGTGTAAAATCCACGATATTGTATGTTCTGGTGGTGACATGTTCGATAGCCGTTCAGGTGGATACAATACATTCAACCTGACAAACAACACTATCTATGAGTGTGCTTTAAGTCGTGACTTTATTCGTATGGACGATGCTTCTGGTTCTGTAACAGCTACTCCTGTTTTAAATATTGATCACAACACCCTGTATAATGTAGGTAGTGCAGGTGCCAACTATCGCCTATTGTATGTTCGCTTTAAGGGCAACGTCATCAACTGGACGAACAATGTGGTAGCAAACACCAATTACAAGCGTGGTTTCTCTAATCAGAAGAACACGGCAATTCCAACCTTTAAGAACAACTTCTACTTCAACACAATGAACTTGTTAAGTGCTGGTAGCACTGCTGATGAAACCATCACGTTCTACGACAATGACACCTTCGGTGGTAATGGTACTGAGGTTACTGCAAATCCGTTCAAGGATGCCGCTAACGGTGACTTCACTATCACTGACGAGAAGATTAAGGATAAGGAAGCTGGTGACCCACGTTGGATTGTTGCTCAGTAATCCATCCCCTACTCTATAACAACAATGGGCGGGCACGACAATGTCCGTCCATTTGTTTTTCTACGATAATATTTGGTGGTTTAGGGAAAAGGTA
>CAJONQ010000106.1 GCA_905235835.1 uncultured Prevotella sp. | reverse complement strand
CAAGCCGCATGTGATAACATTGTAACTTGATTAGTCACTACTTCTGTTAAATCTTGCTTTAATTATTTATTTTCTTGTAGAAATTCCCCAATATTCAACAAAAATACGTATCTTTGCGAATAAAAATGGTGAATGATGAAGAAAATAATGAAGATTTCAGCCCTCGTGCTGACAGGCGCATTGCTCATCGCCGCCTGTGGAAGCAAGGAGCAGAAGAGTGAGGCAAACGTGAACGAGAATCCTACTCAGGAGAAAGTCGAGGTGAAAGCAGTTGAGGGTCGTAAGAACTTCAGCGATAAGACGGTCATCACACCACTGCCCGCCATCATGATTGCCACATGGGATGAGAACAAGAATCCCGATGTGATGATGGCTGCATGGGGAGGACAGTGCGGACCCAAGCACATCACTTTCGAACTCTCCAAGCACAAGACCACCGACAATATCCGTCTGAAGAAAGCCTTCACCATCAGTTTCGCCACAAAAGGTGACATTGTACAAAGCGACTACTTCGGTATTGTGTCGGGTAACGATGTTCCTGACAAAGTGGCGAAGGCAGGGTTTACTATCACCCCCAGTCCTAATGTGGACGCACCTATTATCAACGAGTATAAGCTGACACTGGAGTGCAAGGTCGTAACCTTCGATGAAGACGAGAACGGCGGTGCACGTGTCGTTGGTGAGATTGTCAATATGAGTGCTGACGAGAGCATCCTCGACGAAGAGGGAAATATCGACCTCGGTAAACTCCAGCCTGTGATCTTCGACTCTGCCAAGAACGAATACCGTGTGGTCGGTGAGAAAGTCGGTACCGCATGGGGTTCTGGCAAGACAATCCAAGAGCGTGAGGTGAAGTAACATCACCATGAAGACGCTATGTCATTACATATTTGAATACATGGGTAATGGCAGGTAAGAGTGTCAATGTAACCTAAAATGAAGATCATTAATCGTAAGAATATCATGTATAACAGAATCCTATTGCTGGCAGCCGCCATGTTGACTGCACTAATTACCCAAGCTCGTGAGCGTCAGAACTTTGACGCGGGTTGGCGTTTTATCCTTGCCGACTCGGTACAGATGGCGACACCGACCTATATAGATGCCCATTGGCGTGCTTTGAACCTGCCACATGACTGGGCGATAGAGGGTGATTTCCTTGCTTCGAATCCCTCGGGAGCGGGTGGGGGAGCACTGCCTGGTGGTATAGGATGGTACCGTAAACAATTCGTCTTGGATGGTGAGGCGACGACCAACAGCCGTTACTTCATCGAGTTTGATGGAGTCTATATGAACTCCACCGTGTATGTCAATGGTGTGAAGGTCGGTTTCCGTCCCTATGGATATAGCTCCTTTGAGTATGAGATAACGAAATACTTGAGACAGGGTAGTAACGTGATAGCCGTCAGAGTCGATAACAGCGACCAGCCTAACTCCCGTTGGTATTCTGGTTGTGGTATCTACCGCCATGTGTGGTTGACGAAGACGGCACCAGTACATATCAAGCAGTGGGGCGTTTATGTGCAGGCAGATGCCAAGACAGGACAAGTGAAAGTCGCTGTCGATGTGGAGGGAAAAGACTACAAGATTCGCAATACCGTCTTCGATGCTACTGGTAAAGAGGTCGGTATGAAAGTGAAGAAACCCCATTTATGGTCAACGACTGATCCCTATATATATAAAGTACGCACCCAAGTATTGGTTGGTGGCAAAGTGGTGGATGAGGTATGGACGAATACCGCCTTCCGTGATTTCCGCTTTGATGCGAAGACAGGTTTCTGGTTGAATGGCAAGAACATGAAACTGAATGGTGTCTGTGAGCATCATGACTTCGGCTGTTTAGGTGTTGTCGTCAACGAGGATGCCATGCACCGTAAACTGTCACGCTTGAAGACGATGGGTGTCAATGCCGTCCGCTCGTCGCATAACCCTCCAGCCCCGGAATTGCTGAATATGTGTGACACGATGGGACTCATCGTGATGGACGAGTCGTTTGATATGTGGCGTCGTCGTAAGACACAGAACGACTATGCCCGTTTCTTCGACGAGTGGCATGAGCGTGACCTCACCGACTTGGTGTTACGTGACCGTAACCATCCTTGTATCCTGATGTGGTCGATTGGTAATGAGGTACTGGAGCAGTGGTCTTCCGCTGAGGCTGACACCTTGACATTGGAACAGGCAAACCTCATTCTGAACGCAGGACATGATGCCTCTTCCTTGGCGAAGGACGGTGAGACCAGTGTGAACACATTGCTTGCCGACCATCTTGCGGATATCGTCCGTCGTTATGACACCACTCGTCCTATCACGGCAGGCTGTAATGAGCCCTCGCCCGACAATCATCTGTTTAAGGGTAAGGCGATCGATGTCGTAGGCTTCAACTACCATCACCAGTGGATCAAGGATGTACCCAAGAACTTCCCTGGTCGTCCGTTTATCATGACCGAGAGTGTCAGTGCCTTGCAGACCACAGGATTCTATATGATGCCGTCGGACAGTATCTATGTGGCACCGAAGGAGTGGTGGCTGCCCTATACCGATCCCACCTATATGTGTTCCGCTTATGATAATATGCATGCCTCCTGGAGCTCTACCCATGAGGAGACATGGGACGTGGTGAAGCATACCCCCTATGTGGGTGGTCAGTTTATCTGGACGGGCTTCGACTATATTGGTGAGCCGACACCCTATTCCTTTCCGGCACGTAGCAGCTACTTTGGTATCATCGACCTTGCCGGACAACCGAAGGATGTGTATTATATGTACCAGAGTGAGTGGACCGACAAGCCCGTCCTTCATCTGTTCCCCCACTGGAACTGGCTAGAGGGTCAGGAGATTGACATGTGGTGTTACTATAACAACGCTGACGAGGTGGAGCTCTTTGTCAATGGCAAGAGCCAGGGTGTCCGTGCCAAGAGAGACGGACATCAGTATCATGTGTTGTGGCGTGTCACCTTTGAGTCCGGTGAGGTGAAGGTGGTGGCACGTAAGGACGGCAGGCAGGTTCGTGAGCAAGTCATCAAGACGGCAGGACAGCCAGACCATATCCAGCTCACGATCGACTACCAAGGAAAGACCACTGCCTTTGTGAAAGCAGAGGTCGTCGATAAGGACGGCAACCGTTGTCCGTGGGCAGATAACCAGCTGTTCTTCGATACTGATGCGGAGATCATCGGTGTTGACAATGGTTGTCAGACCTCCATGGAGCGTTTCAAGGACACGAAGCGTAAGGCGTTCTTCGGACGTTGCTTCGCCGTTGTCAACGGTCATGGCACATTTACCGCTAAAGCGATTGGACTGAAATCAAATACTATCAAACTATGAAAAAGACATTGAGTATGGTATGTCTGCTGGGTGCCTCATGGACAACGCAGGCACAGTTGCAGACCACCGCAGGAGTACAGTACCTGCAGTGTATGCCCAAAGACCAGTCGGGTGATTTCTCCGACTTGAGTAACACCTATTTCCTTGCCGACTCTTTGGCGTCATTTGATGCGGCAAAGGGGGAGGGCTTGGATATTGCCAAGCAGTTGCGTCAGCATAAGATACCTTCCGACGTGATTCATTTCGATACAGGATGGTTTGGCGTTGACTGGCAGTGTGACTATGAGTTTGCCAAAGACCGCTTCAAGGACCCGAAGGGAATGCTTGACCAACTCAAGCGTGACGGTTCGTTGATACCCCATGCGCCCCTTGCCCAGCGTACAGACCAGATACAATGGGACAAGGTAGAGATGAAGGCTTACAAGGCTGATGCGAAGAAATGCAGCGGTCTGCTCTATAAGCCTGGTGACAGTAAGATACAGCAAATTACCCAATAAACAGAACTTATGCGTCGTTTTCTCATACTCTTTCAATTCCTATTGCTGACAACGCTGTCGTGGGGTGCTGATAAGTCTGCGACAGAGGAGGCGGCTCAGCGTCGTGAATATCTTAGTAACCTCTATAATTACGACAAGAACGACTCGCTGATAGCGCAGGCTTCTAAGGATCTGGCGTTCCTCAGAGATCATGCGCTGTGGAACTATTATTACGACACGTGGCTGTTACTGGTGAACACTTATGTGTTCAGCGGAAAGGTGAATACCGGGTTGCAGGAGGTGAAACGGATGCATCAGGATGCCACAGACCGTGATAATAAATACGGAATAGCCCTTGCCGATTATGCGATGGGTGTCGCTTACCTGAACATGGGATATATCGATGAGGCGATTGACTGTTACCGGTTGAGCCTTAGACTCATCGGGGAGATGAAGAACTCCCCCTCATGTACAAGTGACATCTTCTCTTATTACTGTGATGCGCTTGTGGATAAGAAGAACTATGAGGAGATGAAAGAGGTCACTACGCAGTGGAAACAGTATCTGCTTGATGAGGAGAAGAGGAATGACAGGACAGACAAGTTAAGCTACAAGGTATGGTATGCCTACTATTATCTCTCCTGTTCCGAGATGCATCTGGGACTGGGTTTGCTGGATGAGGCGGAAGAGGACATCAAAGAGGTGGAGAAACGCTCAGAGGGTAGTGGTGACTTTATCCCTATGGCTATCCTCCATACCCGTGCCCAGCTTTATCTGCAACGGAAGGATTTCCAGAAGGCGTATGAGTATAACACGCAGTATTGCGAGCTACTCAAGGGGTATGGTGATATCTCTTCTATTATCATCGCTCAGGAGCAAAGGGCAGAGATCCTTAGTGGACTGGGACGTTATGAGGAGGCTGCACAGATGTATAAGAGTGTCTATGAGGGTACCGACTCTTTATATAAGAAGGATGCCCGTACACAGATTAACGAGTTGAACACCCTCTTCCGTGTCAGTGAGATGGAGATGGAGCATCAGCTGGATCGCAGTCGTATGATGTTGTTCACCGCTATCCTCATCGCATTTGCCTTGGCAGTCCTGGTAGGCTATTGGTATTGGATGAACCGTCGTTTAAAGAAAAAGAATGATGAGCTTGCCGCCATGAGTCGTCAGCTCACTGTGAAGAACGAGGAACTGACGGTGGCGCTCGACCGTGCCGGTGAGTCTGATCGTATGAAGACCAACTTCATCAAGAATGTCAGTCATGAGATCCGTACCCCGTTGAACATCCTCTCTGGCTTCTCACAGATGATGGCGATGCCTGATGCGGACCTTCCGGCGGAGGTAAGACAGGAGGCAAGCCTGCAGATACAGGAGAATACCAACCGTATTACGACCCTGATCAATGAGTTGCTGACACTCTCCGAGACGAGCAGTCGTACCCATATCGACCGTACGGATACTGTGAGTGTCAATCAGTTATGCGCCAATGCCATCACCCATTGTGGTATTCCTGAGAAATCTGACTACCACTTCGACTTTATCATGAAGGTCGATGACACCTTGATGATAAAGACCTCTGAGCAGGACGTGGTGTTGGCTCTATCTCATCTGCTCGACAATGCCATGAAGTTTACCCCGTCAGGTGGCTCCATCCGTCTGTCGTGTGCTCAGGAGGATGCCTTCATTAAGATTGTCGTGGAGGATACGGGCTGTGGTGTACCTGCGGAGAAAGCAGAGGAGATCTTTGGGGAGTTCGTCCAGTTGGATGAGTTCAAGGACGGTGTGGGCATAGGACTGCCTTTGAGTCGTAATGTCGTGCGTCGACTGGGAGGTGATGTTGTCCTCGACACCAGTTACACAGGGGGAGCGAGATTTATCCTCACACTGCCAGTATAAAACAAGAGGATGTGCCTATTTGACACACCCTCTCTTTATTTGTTCACTTCGATGTTCGGCGGATAACGAGTCACGCTGGGTTCTTGTTCGTCATCGGCAGAGCAGGCTGCGAAGCAGAAGGTTGCTGCTGTCATGAGCAGCAGATGAAAGTGTTATGTCATATCAAAAAGGTTTTGAGAATGTGTAGACACGCTGGGAGGCGGCATTGTAGTATTTCAGGGTATATACCTCGCGCTCTTGCCTGCCGAAGACGGTCATGGTGACGGGCATGCTGAGGTGATCTTTGTCGAAGGTGTGCGTGCCACGGCACTCGTTGCCGACAAAGGTTGCCAGCATGTCGCCGGCAGCGAAGGACGTATCGATAGCCGGCAGGTCGGCAGCAGTGATGACGAGACTGTTCACCACCGGATATTTCGACGAGCCGAGCGTAAACTGCGGAATCAGCGATTCGTCGATGCCATAGACCTCCTCCACGTTGTATTGGATATCGTCGGAGCGTGAGAAGGTTTGCTTGAGTTGGCTGCAATAGTACTTGATTGTGACCTTCAACTGTTCCTGACTGGCCTCGTTGCCATAGACCTTCATCACGTATAAGCAGGCATCCGTTTCATTCTTTGACACGTTGATGGCGGGCTGGGTCAGTCCACGCAGTTCGTCACCGACAAAGAAGGCCATCAAGTCATCCTTCGTGGCGTAGGGCTTCAGCGCGTTCTCCAACTCTACCAGCATCACCGTCCAGTTCTCGAAGTCACTCGGGTTGGGTGCCTGCCAGTCGGGGCGGGCTTCATTGCCCGACCAGTCCACCTGCCATGTCGGTGCCTGGCTGACGGTCTCCACGGTGTAATTGGTCTCCACAGGGGTATTGTTATCCGACGGCGTGTCGTTGTCATCGCTGCCGCAAGCCCCAAGAGTGAGGCTTGCCAGCAGGATGGCAGTTGAATATAAAAAGTTCTTGTTCATCTTATTACTTGATTACGATTTTCT
>CAJONQ010000105.1 GCA_905235835.1 uncultured Prevotella sp. | reverse complement strand
TTGCCAGCATGTTTTTGTGCTGATCTTGTCTGTCCAAGTATATAGGTATCCTGATGGTCTGCGGCATAGGCATAGAGTCCCAGCAAGATATCCTCGTTGGGGAAGTACCTGACGATATCCAGTGCCTTCCTCAAAGGAACCGGACCCTTGCAGGTCTCTATATATTCTCCTCTATAGTCCTTGCGCTTTTCCATTCATGAGGGTAGGGTATAAGTCTGTGTGACGCAGCAAATCTGCGATCTCGTTACAGATTTGCTGCTCTTGGGTCAAGTGATTGGGGTCGAAATCGTCAAAATAGTCTTCATCGTATGGAGGTTCGTAAAGGCTTTTGAAACGGAATCTCAGGTCTCCACCAAAGGCGAGATTATATTGTCGCACTATTTTGCGAAACCATTCCAGCATCTTCTCTGGCTCCATAATGGGGACTGGCATGGGATACATCAAATCCATGCCGTTGATGATTAATTTGTCATCTTCGTCGAAATAAAAACCTTTCGTGACAAATAAGGTGATGTCATAATTCCTCTGTGTACCGTTGAGAATAGTGAACCCCATGAATTCCACTTTAGAATAAAAATCCATAATACGATGCCCTCCCCAGTTTCCGCTATAGGCAATTTCCTCTAATAACGGGGCTATCAATGTACAGAACTCAAAACATGACATCTTACGGTCTTTCATGTCAGTCAGTCGTACCAATTGTACCTCATTGCATTCCACTTTGTCCCAGACGACTCCCTCACCGTCTTGGATTGAGAGGAGGTCATGGTCCTCTTGTATCAATCCTCCCATCTCATCTAATCTGCGACGAATGGTAGATCTGTCCACATACGACACGACAGGGTGGCTGTGTGTGGTAATACCATACTCACCGTTTTCTCCACGTGTCTCATTTATTACAATGAGCGTGGCTATCTGAATCCCTATCTCTCCTTTACAGGCGATAATCTGATAAGGTGGGTCTAACTTCAACAATTGGGTTTGGATCATTTCTTCATTATTTAAAAGTCATTCTTCTTCCTGTATAAACCCGATGCGCCTGCGTGGCTTCGGGTTTCTGGGCTGCAGTTCCGCCCTTTTGAGATTCTTGGTTTCAACTTGATATAACTTCGCTAAATCGAAGTCCAGCATCACCCGCTGTCCCCGAATCTCGTAGATCTTGCTCCGTATCGGCTCTAAACTCTGTACCATCTTGTTAGGTGTGATAGTTAGTCTTTATTTTCACAATGCAAAGATACAGGGAACAGGGTGGAAAAACAAATTTTTATGTTCCAAATCGATTAACTTTTGTTTCAGCCACTCAAAATCGCCCCGTTTTTGGTGTAAAAAATGTTAAATCGGAAATAAGGATGTTAAATGTCACCCAAGAGGCAATCCGTTCCACACGATTCAGAATCAACAAGAATGCGAGGAAGAAACTGACTTCAAAGTGGTGACGGTGACGGTTACAGTTTTTGTGAAATCGTACTGAAAAGATTGACTATAACTTTTATTATATATATAATATATATATTATATATATAATAATATAAATATACGGGTTTGATTCGCTTTTGAGGATTCTCATTTTTGGAAAACTGTAACCGTCACCGTCACCGTTTTTTTGTGCACGTTTCCGTACACGTTTGGGGTGGAAAACCTTGACATCGCATGTTAAATGTTGTACCTTTGCCGTTGCATTGAGGAAGCAACGGCGATTGCGGGCTGCGGCTCAGCATAGCTCGAGCGAGCTCGGCTCTGCATTCACCTTGCACCGCAATTGCAAAGTCAACGGAACGAAATCGGTTACCGACTGACCACGGCTCAGTTACCGACTGACCACGACTCGGTTACCGACTGATTCCAGCGACAGTGCGCACAACCAATTAACCCTATTTCCAACCTTTTAAATTAAAAACACACAAGACATTATGGCAGTAAACAATCCGCAATTCCTGATCAATGTTCGTAAGAACCTGAACCTCCGTTCCAACACTTACGGCAAGTACTATCCCAAGGCTGTCGAGAAGGAGACCATCTCACTCCGCGGTCTCTGCAAGCACATGGCAGAGCACCAGAGCATCTACGGTCGTGACATCATCGAGGGTGTACTCAAGAAGATGGCTGGCTGTGTCGTCGAGTTGCTCTCACAGGGTAACCCCGTGAAACTGGACGGACTGGGCATTTTCTCACCCACCGTACAGTCGACCAAGGACGGTATCTCCGAGGAAGACCTGAAGGCTGGCAAGTGGAATCCCGCCAGCTACGTGAAGGCAGTACATATCCGCTTCCGTCCAGAGGGTGTCAGCGAGGACAACATCACCTCCCGCATCTTCAAGAAGCAGTGTGCCCTGACGACCTACGGCATCGAGGAGAAGGTCGACCTGACCCCTGAGGTGACGGATGTGAGTCAGAAGAAGTTCATCAAGCGTGTCACCCCTCTTACTGACTGGCTCAAAGAACAGAATGTAGAACCCTAAACCCTTTTTACCATGAAGAACAAACAGACTTGGAAGATGGTGATTCAACTCATCGTGAGCATCCTCACCGCTATCGCTACCACACTGGGAGTCACCTCGTGCATGGCGTGATGTGAGAGTTGAGAGTTGAGAGTTGAAAGTTGAGAGTTGAAAGTTGAGAGTTGAAAACCAGGGAAGTCCTGCCGTGCGTCATGCGTGGTGGGGCTTCTTGTTACGCAGGTAAAATAAAAAAATCAGTAAAACGCAAGGTTTTTGCTGATTTTTTATTATCTTTGCACTCGATTATACTAAAACAACGAATATCGATATTTTGAAATTTAACAATGGAACAAGTCTTTAGTTACATTATCAGTCTTGGTGCCAGTGTGATGATGCCGATATTGTTTACCATTATCGGACTGTGCATCGGAATGAAATTCGGCAAGTCGCTCAAGTCGGGTCTCTACGTGGGTGTCGGCTTTGTGGGACTGGGTATCGTGACTGCCCTGCTGACGACGAATTTCGGCTCACCGCTGAGTGAGATATCCAAACTCTATGACCTGCAACTCGGTGTCTTCGACATGGGATGGCCCGCAGCCGCCGCTGTCGCTTATAACACGGCGGTGGGTGCCTTGATCATCCCCATCTGCTTAGGTGTGAACTTCCTGTTGCTCATCACCGGTTGTACCCGTACGGTGAACATCGACCTGTGGAACTACTGGCATTTCGCCTTCATCGGTGCCGTCGCTTATTTCGTGATGGGGGAGAGTCTTGCCTGGGGTTACTTCGCCGCCATCGTCTGCTATATCATCACGCTGGTGATGGCAGACCTGACCGCTGACAAGTTCCAGGGCTATTACGAGGACATGGACGGTATCTCCATCCCACAACCTTTCTGTCAGAGTTTTACATTGTTTGCCATCGGTATCAACTGGCTGTTGGACAAGATTCCCGGTTTCTCGAAACTCGATATTGACGCAGAGGGACTGAAAAAGAAATTCGGTGTGCTCGGTGAGCCCATCGTGTTAGGTGTCATCGTCGGAGCGCTGATCGGTGCCGTGGCACAGTTGGACATCAAGAAAGTCCTGTTCTTGGGTGTGACGATGGGTGCCGTGATGGAGTTGATCCCCCGTATTACGAAACTCTTCATCGACGGACTGAAACCCATTGCGGAGAAGACACAGGAGGTGGTACAGAAGAAGTGGGCTGGTAAGAAAGTGTATATCGGTATGTCACCGGCACTGGTCATCGGACACCCCACAACCCTCGTCGCATCCCTGATCCTGATACCCCTTGCACTGTTGATGGCAGTGGCACTGCCCGGTAATGAGTTCCTGCCCCTCGCATCGCTTGCCGGTATGTTCTATGTGTTCGTGATGGTACTGCCCTACACGAAGGGTAATGTGGTGAAGACCCTGATTATCGGTATCATCGCGGTAGGTATCGGACTATGGTTTGTCACGGATATGGCACCAGCCTTCACACAGGCAGCCCAGACCGTCTATGCCCAGACACAGGACCCTGCCGCAAAGATCCCAGAGGGATTCCAGGCTGGAGCCCTCGACTTCGCATCCTCCCTTTTCGGTTGGGTCATCTACAAGTGTGTCAACAACCTCCAGTGGGTAGGTGCCGGTGTGCTGACTGTCATCACCATCGGTATGGTAATCTGGAACCGCCAGAGGATTAAGCGGGAAGAGTTGAAAGTTGAGAGTTGAGAGTTGAAAGTTGAGAGTTGAAAGTTGAGAGTTGAGAGTTGAGAGTTGAAAGTTATAAAGTAATAAATATGAAAAAGACAATTTTGACATTCATGCTTATGGGAACTACTTTGGTTGGCTCTGCCCAGCAGACCATGCATTTCCAACAGGCATGTCATCCTACCGACGTGAAGCATTATGACACGCAGACCCTGCGTGACCGTTTCGTGATGGAGAAGGTGATGGCTGCTGACGAGATTAACCTGACGTACTCGATGTACGACCGTTTCATCTATGGTGGTGCCATGCCGGTCACCAAAGACCTGAGACTGGAGACCCATCCCCAGTTGCGTGCCGACTATTTCATGCGCAACCGTGAGTTGGGTATCATCAATACCGGTGGTGACGGTGTGGTGATCGTCGACGGACAGGAGTATCCCCTCGGCTATAGCGAGGCACTGTATGTCGGTCGCGGCTGGCTGGGTAAGGACAAGGACGGCAAGGATATCGACTCCAACAAGGAGGTCATCTTCCGCTCAAAGAATCCACAGAAGCCCGCTAAGTTCTATCTGAACTCCGCTACGGCACACAAGCACTACAAGACCCAGTGGGTGACCCTCGACGGTCGTAAGAACGGGAAGGTGAAGTCGCTGAAGGCTACCATCATCGGTACCAAGGACAAACCCTTAGGAACCCTTGCCGAGAGTAACCAGCGTACCATCAACCAGTTGATCGTGAACACCTCCCTGGAAGAGGGACCCTGTCAGTTGCAGATGGGTTTGACCCAGTTGCAGGAGGGTAGTGTATGGAACACGATGCCCCCCCACACCCATGGTCGTCGCATTGAAGCCTACTATTATTTTAATGTACCCGAGGGACAGCAGGTGAGCCATATCATGGGTGAGCCTCAGGAGACCCGTGTGGTATGGTTGAAGAACGAGCAGGCTATCATGTCACCAGAGTGGAGCATCCACTGTGCGTCCGCCACCTATTATTATACCTTTATATGGGGTATGGCTGGTGAGAACCTGAATTATAACGACAAGGATAATATTCCTGTGGGTGACCTGAGATAGTCAAAATAACGAAATATCGAAAAACTTAAATATTATGGCTCCTGTACAAACTACTAAAATGTCCAACTTCCGTTGGGTCATCTGTGCGTTGCTCTTCTTGGCAACCACCATCAATTACATGGACCGTCAGGTCTTATCATTAACATGGAAGGACTTCATCGCACCAGAGTTCCACTGGACAGACGGTGACTACGGTACGATTACCGGTCTGTTCTCCCTGTTCTATGCTATCGCCAACCTCTTCGCCGGTAAGTTTATCGACTGGATGGGCACTAAGAAAGGTTACCTTATAGCCATCTTCGTATGGTCGTTAGGTGCTGTGCTGCATGCAGGTTGCGGCTGGGTGGCTATGACGGTCGAGGGTTACGACTCTATCGATGCGCTCCGTGCCGTAGAGACAGGCAGTGACGCTGCTGTCGCCATCGCTACCATCTCCGTATGGCTGTTCCTCTCCTGTCGTCTGATCCTTGCTGTCGGTGAGGCAGGTAACTTCCCCGCAGCCATCAAGGCTACCGCAGAGTATTTCCCCAAGAAAGACCGTGCGTTCTCTACCTCTATCTTCAACAGCGGTGCGTCCGTCGGTGCCCTTGCCGCTCCCGCTACCATTCCCCTGTTGGCACGTGTCTGGGGTTGGGAGATGGCATTCATCATCATCGGTGCCCTCGGTTTCATCTGGATGGGACTGTGGCTGTGGCTCTATGAGAAACCTGCCAAGAACCCACGTGTCAACCAGGCTGAGTTGAACTATATCGAGCAGGACAATGATATCGCAGAGGCACAGAATCGTGAGAAGGTGAAGGAAGAGAAGACCATCCCGTTCCTGGAGTGCTTCACCTACAAGCAGACATGGTCGTTCCTCGTAGGTAAGTTTATGACGGATGGTGTGTGGTGGTTCTTCCTGTTCTGGGCTCCTGCCTACTTCTCAGACCAGTATGGCTACACCTCAGACTCTGCGATGGGTGTCGCACTGATCTTCACCCTCTATGCCATTGTGACCATTCTCTCCATCGGTGGTGGTTATCTGCCCACCTATTTCGTGGATAAGAAAGGTATGAATCCATACCTGGGTCGTATGCGTGCGATGTTGATCTTCGCTTGCTTCCCCGTGCTGGGTTTGTTCGCACAGCCTCTGGGAGCCTATAGTGCCTGGTGGCCCGCTATCCTGATTGGTCTGCTCGGCGCAGGACATCAGGCTTGGTCGGCAAACCTCTTCTCCACCATCGGTGACATGTTCCCCAAGTCTACCATTGGTACCATCGTCGGTTTAGGAACGATGGCTGGTGGTCTGGGCTCTATGAGTATCAACCTCGGTAGCGGTAAGTTCTTCGACTGGGCTGCCGGTCAGGGTTCTGCTTTCACCTTCTTCGGTTTCGAGGGCAAGCCAGCCGCTTACATGGTGGTGTTCTGTATCTGTGCCGTTGCCTACCTGATTGGCTGGTGTATCATGAAGGCACTTGTTCCAAAGTACAAGCCCATCATCGTGGAGTAATCAAAAAAATCGCTTCCA
>CAJONQ010000104.1 GCA_905235835.1 uncultured Prevotella sp. | reverse complement strand
AGACGGTCGGCAGTCATCGCCTCACCATCCCCCTCGTCATGGGCCCAGTTACGCCATCGGCAATTCTCTGGGATGAACGACTGGTAGTTGTCTTCGTTAAACTCCCAGTCGTTCTCTTTCTCGTCATATACTTTCAGAAAGAGCATCCATGCTATCTGTTCGATACGCTGTGCATCACCATTGATACCTGCATCGTTACGCATAATGTCACGAATGCTTTTCACAAAATTCGTCAGTGCCATATTCTTTTCCTACTGCTTTTATGCTATTACATTATAAATCATGGTTTCCAGTTCCTTCACTGCCTCAAAATACTGTTTGTTACCCCCAAATAATTTAGCAATACTGGCAGGAGAGCCCATCTGTCGGAAGGGGTCAAGACTGAGTACCTTGCGATTCTCCAACTGACTGATACCGTCATTGGCGTATTTATCGAGCAGGGCTTCCAACACCTTACGAGCACCCTCACCATACTTGCTGAACACGTCACGCTTCTTGACATTCTCTGCCCGCTCCTTACGAGTCAAAGGCTTCTTGCCATAAGCGATGTGGCAGATGAAGTCAAAGTCATCAACATCACCCATCCCCTGATCTTCTTTCAGTGCCTGCAGGTCGATACCGTTCTCACGCATCAAGTCGGATATCTCCGCTTTCTTCTCTGCAGCATTCCAATGACTAATGAAGTCAGTCAGGTTGGCATAGGTGTCGTTGATATTCTTGCGAGTATAGTCTGTGATGCTCTCTGTACGAAGCAACTTACCGTTGGCATCGTAGACAGAAACCACTTTGTTGATAATCTTCACCTCGCAACCATCCTTTGCGACTACAGGTCTCGGCTCTGCAGCAACAGAAGGCTCTGGGTCGACAGGTAAATCGGATGGATGGGGCTGAGGTCTGGGGGTGTCCTTGATATAGCCACTATCCACCTCCAGCGGACCATCCCAGTCGGGGTCTGCAAAGAGACGGGTGATATTGCGGAAGTCCATAATGGTGAAATGGGTCTTTCCCTCCTTCTCACGGATACGAGTGCCACGTCCAACTATCTGTTTGAACTCCGTCATGGAGTTGATACGCTGGTCGAGAACTATCAACTTCACCATCTTACAGTCAACACCTGTGGACAGCAGTTTGCTGGTGGTAGCGATGACTGGGGTCTTGGAAGAGACAGAGATGAAATAGTCCAATTTAGATTGCCCATAGGTATCACTGCCAGTAATGCGTACCACATAGTCTGGGTATTTCTTGCACATCTCCGCATTCTCGTTAACCAATGCTACTCGCATACGTTCGGCATGGGGCTCATCAGCACAGAAGACGATGGTCTTAGCCATGGGGTCAGTAGCCTTCAGATAATTACTGATCTCATGAGCCACTTCACGAATACGGTCTTCCATGACGATGTTATAGTCGTAGTCCTGGTTATTATAGATACGGTCTTCTATCAGATTTTCGAAGATGTCACGCTGTCCTTTGGTGGGTCGCCACTCATCACCAATGTTCGTCGTGATATTGATAACCTTGAAAGGAGCCAGGAAACCATCGTCAATACCTTCTTTCAAACTATACGAATAGAGCGGTTCGTTGAAATAAGTGATGTTCGACTGATAGCGTGTCTCCTTGGGCGTAGCAGTCATACCCAACTGCACAGCACCACTGAAATACTCCAGTATCTCACGCCAGTTGCTGTCATCCTTGGCACTACCACGATGACACTCATCAACAATCACCATGTCGAAAAACTCCGGCTTAAACAACTCTTTATATTGTTGTTTGCCATTCTCCCCTATCAACTGCTGATAAAGCGAGAAATAAACCTCATGGGCAGTGGGCTTGCTATTCTTGTCTTGCTGATAGTTGACCTTATGGATGGTATTCGTCAAGGGTTTAAAATCTTGTTCAATAGACTGGTCGACCAGTACATTACGATCGGCAAGATACAGCACTTTCTTGACAAGACCAGCCTTCATCAGACGATAGACGATCTGGAAGGCTGTATATGTCTTTCCCGTTCCTGTTGCCATCACCAACAAGACACGCTTTTGTCCTCTTGCGACAGCATCGACGGTACGATTCACGGCATTGCGCTGATAGTAGCGAGGTGGATAGATATCCTGACCTGTGCAATATGGTTGGTTGATGACCTTCAACTCGTCTTCAGATAGTCCCTCGCCATCATTGATCTCGCTTAAATATCTTTGATATAGTTCTTCTTTCGTAGGAAACTCGTCCATCGAGAAAGAACGCTCCTTACCAGTCAGGAAATCGTATTCATGGAATCCGAAACCATTTGAACTAAAGGCAAAAGGTACGTCCATCATCTCACAATATTCTTTTGCCTGCTGCATGCCAAAACTAACACTATGGTTAGCATCTTTTGCCTCGACAATGGCAATAGGATTTGCCCTGTTATAGTAGAGCATGTAATCCGCATATTTTGCCTTGCCACGAGCCACCAAATTACCCCTAAGGTTAATCTTGCCATCAGTCAGTTTCACCTTAGTTTCCATCGTGATATCATTCACAGACCAACCTTTTGCCATCATGGCTGGTGTGATATATCTCAATTTGATGTCTTCCTCAGACAAAGAAAGAATATCTTCGTTCATGTCCGCTCAATGTAGTAATATTACATTGGCAAAGATACGAATAATTTCTGAATCTCCAAAGGATTAAAGGGAAAAGTTAGAAGATATCAGATTGCACAAAACGGCTAAATTGTATGGTCGTTTTTGTGCATTTTATTTGGTTGTGTGCGCAAAAAGTAGTACCTTTGCAGCGCTTTTCTAAAAAAGCACTGCGAAGACAGGCTTCGCCTCAGCAAAGAGCACGCTCTCTGCGTTCGGCTTGCACTGTCATTGCACCATTTTTGAAATTTCAATATTATACATTTTTAATAATATGGCTTTAAAGATTGTTGTTCTGGCGAAGCAAGTGCCAGACACCCGTAATGTGGGTAAGGATGCTATGACAGCCGAAGGAACGGTTAACCGCGCTGCCTTACCTGCTATCTTCAATCCAGAAGATTTGAACGCCTTGGAGCAGGCTCTTCGTCTGAAAGAGCAGAATCCTGGCTCAACAGTAGGAATCCTCACGATGGGTCCTCCACGTGCAGGTGAGATTATCCGTCAGGGACTCTATCGTGGTGCCGATACGGGTTGGTTGCTGACCGACCGTCTGTTTGCAGGTGCTGATACCCTCGCTACCAGTTATGCGCTTGCCACCGCCATCAAGAAGATTGGTGATGTGGACATCGTGATTGGTGGTCGTCAGGCTATCGACGGTGATACCGCACAGGTAGGTCCTCAGGTGGCCCAGAAGTTAGGTCTGAATCAGGTGACCTACGCTGAGGAGGTGATGAGTGTGAAGGATGGCAAGGCTACCATCAAACGTGTCATCGATGGTGGTGTGGAGACTGTAGAGGCTCCGCTGCCCGTCGTTATCACAGTCAACGGAAGTGCCGCACCCTGTCGCCCACAGAATGCCAAGTTGGTGATGAAGTACAAGCGTGCCACTTGTCCGATGGAGCGTCCTGCCGAGGGTACTCCCTACGACTATCTGTATGACGAGCGTCCTGAGCTGACACTGAACCAATGGAGTGTTGCCGATGTCGATGGTGATGCCAACCAGTGCGGTCTCGCAGGTTCTCCTACGAAGGTGAAGGCAGTGAAGAATATCGTGTTCCAGGCTAAGGAGTCGAAAACTTTGACGGCTTCTGATGCTGATGTCGAGGGTATGATCAAAGAATTGTTGGAAGAGAAGATTATTGGATAAGAGATATGAATAATGTATTTGTTTATGTTGAGATAGAAGGTACACAGGTACAGGAAGTATCTCAGGAGTTGCTGACCAAGGGTCGCAAACTCGCCAATGAACTCGGAGTAGAACTCCATGCCGTTGTAGCCGGTACTGGCATCAAGGGCAAGGTAGAGGATCAGATTCTCCCCTATGGTGTCGACAAGTTGTTTGTCTTCGACGGTAAGGACTTGTTCCCCTATACCTCCGCTCCCCACACTGACATCCTCGTCAACCTCTTCAAGGAGGAGCAACCCCAGATTTGTCTGATGGGTGCTACCGTGATTGGTCGTGACCTCGGTCCCCGTGTCAGTTCGTCACTGACCTCTGGTCTGACTGCCGACTGCACAGAGTTGGAGATTGGTCCGTATGAGGACAAGAAGGCTGGTAAGACATACGAGAACCTGTTATATCAGATTCGTCCTGCCTTTGGTGGTAACATCGTCGCTACTATCGTGAATCCCGACCATCGTCCACAGATGGCTACTGTCCGCAGTGGTGTGATGCAGAAAGCAATCTACGAGGGTAAGGCAAAGAACGATGTCGTTTATCCTGAGGTTAGCAAGTATGTCTCTGCAGAGGCTTACGTGGTGAAAGTGCTGACTCACGAGGTGCAGGCGGCAAAGCACAACCTGAAGGGTGCTCCTATCGTGGTGGCTGGTGGCTATGGTATGGGCTCGAAGGAGAACTTCGACATGCTGTTCCAACTTGCCAAGGTACTGCATGGTGAGGTTGGCGGTAGCCGTGCCGCTGTCGATGCAGGCTGGCTCGACCACGACCGTCAGATTGGTCAGACGGGTGTCACCGTCCATCCGAAGGTGTACATCGCCTGTGGTATCTCTGGACAGATTCAGCACATCGCCGGTATGCAGGACTCTGGTATCATCATCTCAATTAACAATGATCCGGATGCTCCTATCAACAAGATTGCCGACTATGTGATTGTTGGTACTGTTGAGGAAGTAGTTCCAAAACTGATCAAGTACTACAAGCAGAACTCGAAGTAAGATGAAAGCATTGGATTATTTCCTCTTAATTTGCGCCCTTGTACTACTCGGCGTAGCCTATTACCTTACTACAACAGGTAACATAAAACTTGCAGCATTAGTAAACTTTTGTGCTTTTGTGTTGGGTGGTGTTGCTGGCTCAAGAATAGGAGGGAGAATACATAAGAAGAATCAAGAAAACAAATAAGAAATATGGCAAACTATTATAGCGATCATCCTGAGATCGGGTTCTACTTGAACCACCCCCTGATGGCTCGTATTGTCGAGTTGAAAGAAAAGGGTTTCGCTGACGCGAAAGAATATGACTACGCTCCCGTTGACCTGGGCGATGCCATCGAGAACTACAAGCAGATTCTCGACATCACCGGCGACGTGGCTGCCAACATCATCGCACCTAACTCGGAGAGCGTTGACCTGGAAGGTCCGCACCTCGAGAACGGACGTATGATTTACGCCTCTAAGACTTACGAGAACCTCGACGCCACCCGCAAGGCTGGTCTGTGGGGTGTCTCCATGCCCCGTCGTTACGGCGGTCTGAACCTGCCCAACGCAGTATTCTCGATGCTGAGTGAGATGATTTCGGCTGCTGACGCAGGTTTCCAGAACATCTGGAGTCTGCAGAGCTGTATCGACACGCTCTATGAGTTCGGCTCAGAGGAGCAGCGTCAGAAGTATATCCCCCGTGTCTGCGCTGGTGAGGGTATGAGTATGGACCTGACAGAGCCTGATGCCGGTTCTGACCTGCAGCGTGTGATGCTGAAGGCTACCTATGACGCCCAGGAGAACTGCTGGCGACTGAACGGTGTGAAGCGTTTCATCACCAATGGCGACTCTGACATCCACCTCGTGCTGGCTCGTTCTGAGGAGGGTACCAAGGACGGACGTGGTCTGTCTATGTTCATCTACGACAAACGCCAAGGTGGTGTTGATGTTCGTCACATTGAGCACAAACTCGGTATTCATGGTTCGCCAACGTGTGAGTTGACTTATAAGAACGCCAAGGCAGAACTCTGTGGTAGCACCCGTCTGGGACTGATTAAGTATGTGATGTCGCTGATGAACGGTGCCCGTCTGGGTATCGCCGCACAGTCGGTAGGTGTTGAGCAAGAGGCATATAACGAAGGTCTTGCATACGCCAAGGAGCGTCAGCAGTTTGGTGACAAGATCATTAACTTCCCTGCTGTTTACGACATGCTCTCTCGTATGAAGGCTAAGTTGGACGCTGGTCGTTCACTGCTCTACGAGACAGCCGCTTACGTAGATATCTACAAGTGTCTCGAGGATATCGAGCGTGACCGCAAACTGACACCAGAAGAGAAACAGGAGCTGAAGAAATATCAGCGTCTTGCTGATGCCTTCACCCCACTGGCAAAAGGTATGAACTCTGAGTATGCTAACCAGAATGCCTATGATGCCATCAGCATCCATGGCGGTTCCGGTTTCATCATGGAGTACAAGAGCCAGCGTCTGTTCCGTGATGCCCGTATCTTCTCTATCTACGAGGGTACCACCCAGTTGCAGGTCGTCGCTGCTATCCGTTACATCTCTAACGGTACCATGCTGCAGAACATCAAGGACATGCTTGCCGCATGTTGCTGCGACACAGCAACAAGTCTGGCTTCCCTCAAGGCTCGTGTAGAGAAACTGCTCCCCATCTACGAGGATGCACTGAACTATGCTAAGAGTCTTGACAATCAGGATGCTTTCGACTTCCTTGCCCGTCGTCTGTACGACATGACTGCTGAACTCGTGATGTCACTTCTGATTATCCGTGATGCCGCTAAGGCTCCTGAGTTGTTTGAGAAGAGTGCCAACGTCTATGTCCGCATGACGGAGGAGGATGTATGCGGTAAGGCTGCCTACATCAAGAACTTCAAGGTGGAGGACCTCGATTGCTTTAAGGCTGCAGAGGCTCCTGCTGAGGAAGCATAAGACGACAAACACTATAAAACAAGAATCCGATGGGTCAGACGACTCATCGGATTCTTGTTTTATCAGAAAGCGTCCTCGATATGCTCTATCTCCGGTTCTGCATCTATTGTACCAGTGACACAGACGATATCAAACCGGATGTCACCGTCTATATGACGGTATTTCACATAATGATTCGCCGCCTGCTGAAGGTTGTGAATCTTCTGATAACCCACGGCATCCACTGGGTCAGTGAACATACGGTTACTTCGCGTCTTCACCTCAACGAAGACAACGATATCACCATCCAAAGCGATGATGTCCAAGTCACGGTGACCACTCTTCCAGTCACGCTCTATAATCTCATACCCCTTACGCAACAGATAGTCAGCCGCCACCTGCTCTCCCCATTTACCTAAATCATTATGCTCAGCCATTTTTATTTATTGAACATTGAACATTGAATATTAAATTGGGAATGTCTCGTTAAGTACCTGTTCTACTACATTCGGGAAATACGTCATTTCCAGCTGACGCTCTTTCTCTGCGATATCATCAGCAGTATCTTCTGGAGATAAAGCGACCTTATATTGGACGATAATCTCACCAGAGTCACAGACAGGAGTCACCCAATGAACAGTCATTCCTGTCTCCGTCTCACCAGCGGCTTTCACTGCCTCATGCACATGATGTCCCCACATACCCTTACCCCCGTATTTAGGAAGCAGAGCCGGATGGATATTGATGATGCGACGAGGGAAAGCATCAATCAGAAAGTTGGGAATAAGTGGCAGAAAACCTGCCAATACAATAAACTGGATATCGTATTGGCGAAGTAACGGCATCATCACCGCCTCGTCATTCAACTGTGGTTTTGGAGCCACTGCCGTGGGAACACCTAAGTGCTCCGCACGAGTCAATGCGTATGCCTCTGGTTTATTACTGACCACCAAGGCACAACAGTATCGTGCCGATGTCGCAAAATATTTAATCAGGTTCTCGCAATTAGAACCGTTTCCTGATACAAAGATGGCTATGTTAATCTTTTCCATATTATCTGTATAGTTCTTTTAATAGTATCTCTATCAATCGTGGGATGCCGTATTGGTCGATATCCGCTTCTGGTATCCAGATATAATCATCTGGCAAAACAGGTCGCTCTGCAGGTTCCCACAAATAAAAATCGGCATAAAGAACACGATGCGTCAACACATGCTTCACCTCTTTTCGCAGTAATACCGCACCAGACGGAACAGTATCTGTCAGCCATGGCTCATATAGCCCTTGCCAAATATCCCCTGACGGACGACGATGAATTGCCGTACTCTCCTTATACCTTATATATATATAAGTGAGGCGACGCTCTTGAATCTTCAATGTCTTTCGCTTGACAGGTAAATCCTCTATCCTACCTTCTCGCAAGGCAATACATGATTCTTGTAAGGGACATGAGGTACATGATGGGTTGGAGGGTGTACATTGGATGGCACCAAAATCCATCATTGCCTGATTGAAGGCTGATGCCTCTTTCTCAGGCAACAACTCCTGCGCCAAAGCCATAAACTCCTTTTTGCCCTCTGTGGTATTTATCGGAGTTGCTATCCCATAATGACGAGCCAATACCCGATAGACATTACCGTCAACAACCGCCGCCGGTAAGCCGAAGGCGATGGAGCCGATAGCGGCAGCAGTATAATCGCCCACTCCCTTCAAGCTCTTGATCCCCTCCAAGGTCTTGGGGAATCCTCCCATCTCCACAACCTGTTTTGCCGCATGGTGCAGGTTACGGGCACGACTATAATAGCCCAGTCCCTGCCACTCACGTAACACCTCATCCTCTGAAGCAGCGGCAAGTTCCTCCACCGTATGCCATCGCTGCATAAAACGCTCCCAATATGGAAGTCCTTGCTCGATACGGGTCTGTTGCAAGATGATTTCCGACAACCATATCGCATACGGGTCACGTGTCTCCCGCCAAGGAAGGACACGCCCATTCTCCTGAAACCAATGCAATATCGTCGTGGTAAAACTCATATTGTTTGCAAAGGTACTACTTTTTTCTTAACATTGGAAGAATTTGCAGGGTTTCTTTGTATAAAGGCAGTTTGGGAGATTGAGGATTATGAGGGTTACGGATAAGAGACCGTTCTATTTTGGCGAATATCAAGGTTGTAGGGAATGATGAGGTCATTACGAGTGAGATAACGTAACTCGTTGTATTGCGCCTATTTGCGATCATTTGCGCTTTTGAGATTCTTTCGGATTGGAAAGAATGTTGAGCAGTTCCGTTACCAAAGTGTTACCTCGGTTACTGCGTTTGGCAACTGGGACTCAAGCTCTGCTCGCTTCGAAGAAGAACATTTGGTGAAAATATGGAAGTCTGTACGAGATTTCCAACGGCTCGGAAAAACATACATATTCTGGCATATTTTGCACGGCTGAGGACGTTCGCTTTAGTATAATTATACACCCAAAGTGTGTCACGAGAACAAATGCTCAATTCCGTATGGTAGGTAATAATTACCCCCCGACTCTAAAAGAATTGAAGAGCCACATCTCTGAACGAAGAACAATGGCACTTGTATGTAAGTTGGAGAAATGCATGATGCAGTTAGTGCAGATTATGCATAAAGTGATAGAACTGACAGACGAATATCAGAAAAGGATACAAAATAGTGGGGAAATAACATTAGAATGTGATTATTTACTAAATATACGAACGTTTTGTGTATTCTTTCAGAGAAAATTT
>CAJONQ010000103.1 GCA_905235835.1 uncultured Prevotella sp. | reverse complement strand
ATGCCAGATAGGAGTAGTCAAAGATTCTGGTTCCAGCAGAAGTGGGCGTGCTGTGCCTCATAGGCTTTCCACCCATGTTCATGGTCATCAGTGGAGCCAAGGTCGTCACTTGAAAATCCTTGACATAGTTGCCATTCTGCTTCTTCGTGGCCACAAAGTAGATGTCGTTGTAACCAGTGTGGAATTTCCCCGATTTCGTGTAGGCGAATATCTGGTACTTTCCTGCCACTTCAGCAGTCAGTTCGGGAATAATCTTCACCGTCTGCAGGAAATTATAGACTTGTAATGCCTCTTCGGCAGTACAGCAGTCGATATCACCGTCGAAAGTTATGCCTGGAATCTCGATGGCTTGGAAACCGTCGTCATCGTTGGAATTGCAGGATGTCAGGAACGCTGTCAGTGTAACGATCCATAAAAGGTTCTTCAACGCCCACTGCATGGACTGAAGCGATAAAGCCGTGCGATCGTTTTCATAATGGTTTTAATTTATTTGTAGTTTAATATCTTAATGACCGATTTGGGTTTATTTCCTTTTTACAATCACATAGGGTTGCAACTGCCATGGCTTGGGTGTCATGATGCAATACCAGTGATAGAAGAACTGTACAAGGGGTACGGTAGTGATGCCGTCTAACTCCCCATCATAAGTGTCATGCGGATCGGCCATTACCACGATATCGTCTTCGTAGTTCTCAGGTGTTCCGTGATTGTCATATCCGATGACTACCGTCCAGTGGCCGCGCTTCGATGCCCAGCAGACCATGATGGGATTACCCTCTTTTAGCTGGCGGATGAAGAACTTTCCGGTTTCTTGATAGTTGAGGAACTCCGGTGCGATGTTGCCTACATCCTGTATCCCTACACGTGCCGTGTCGGTGAGAATGGTTCTCCGCTTGGCTTCGTCCGGTTGGAAACTTGAAGCGATGATGCTGATGTCCTTTCTTCCGTTGAAATATCTCCAGACTTCCTCCACGTTGGTCCCATAGTCAGTGAGATTGACTGCCGTTCCAGGAAGAGCCCCAGGGGTGTCGCTGTCAACATGTGTGTGCATCTTCTGGGCCAATCCCTGCTCGGTTTCGTCATCAAGTCCCAAATGATGGAGAACCATCAATGTCGATACATTACCGCAAGTGTAGTTTGTTGTCTGCTGTTGTGTCTGGAAATCCGGCAATAGTAGCAGACGCTGCGATGTCGTATTCTTATCGGCATGCACTTCCACTTGTGTGGCAAAGGCCAGCATGGCACCTACGCCATAGGCCAATGCATCTTCGTCGATGTCAAAATTGTCGGTGTGGTGTGATGCTGTAGTCCCCTTCTCTTCGTTGCGTATGCCGACATGCAGGAACAACGTAGGTGCCAACTGACTGTAGAGCGCAAATGTTTCGGAAGCCCACCAGATGTACTTCTCATCAATCGTGACATGGCCAGGGTAAAGCCTATCGAGAACATTGGCGGCACTGACCGCAAGTGTTGTGTCGTTGACAACCGGTGGTAGATTGACAGTCATAACACTATCGTATCTGACCGTACATTGATGAGCCACCGCGACATTTTCGCTGACGGATTTCACGATACTGACAGCCTTCTCACCCTCCTCGAGGTTGAAAAACCTCAGCGTTCCGCCAACAAAAACACTGTTGGGAATGACATTATAGACCTTGCCACCCTCTAATTGGGTTATGCCAAGGGTGACAGCCTCCGTGGGATTACGTTGGTTGACCCATGCCTGCCCTAAAGCAGTGACTATCTCTGCCGCAGCGGGGATTGGACTGACCGCAAGATCCGGTCGGCTGGCATGTCCACCTTTACCGTCGACATGCAACGCCACCGTAGCCATTCCTGCCATAATGGGACCTTCCTTAACAAGCAACTTGCCTGTCGGGAGTATCGAAGACAGATGATTGCCGTAGATGGCATCAAAATGGATGTCCTTAAGTGCGGCTATCATGGGCCGAATGCCTGTATTTGTCTCCTCGCCCTCTTCAAAGATAAAGACATAGCGGCCTGTCAGTTGGTCTTTCCATTGCCACAAGATGCGTGCCGTCGTCAGCAATATGGCCATGTGACCATCATGTCCACAGCCGTGTGTAACACCGACATTCTTTGACACCCACGGCTTTGCCTTGCCTCCTCCATTGACGTTTTTCTCTGTGATGGGCAGGCCGTCGATATCTGTTCGCAGTCCAATGGTAGATCCAGGACGTTTCGTGTCGAGAATGGCGTAGAATCCCGTACTGCCTGGCACATCGTGAATCTCAAACTTTCCAATACTTCCTAACTCGTTTTTCAGATACTTGACAGTCTCTTTCTCATAGCCGCCAAGCTCTGGAGAAACATGCAAGTAGCGCCTCACTTCTTTGAGATAACCATCGTATTGCTCCACGGTCTTCGGTATGTCAAAGGCAGGTGTCTGTGCCATAAGAGACACAGACAGTCCAGCCAATGTAACAACACATAAGAAAAACCGATGTTTCATAAGTCTATGAGATTAATAACCGGGATTCTGCGGACGTACGCCCAGATCTTCTCCCTCAACACCATTGGGGATGGGATAGCGATAGAGCTTACCAATGGCATTTTCGTACTTGGAATGTAAGATGCTGTGCGATCTGGCGGCATGGCCACTCACCTTCTTCCCATCAGGGGTGATGGTACCCTCCACGGCATAAAGATCTTTGTAAAGTTCGTTCTTTGTAACACTCTTAAGGGTGCTAATTAGTGTACGCCATCTTACCAGGTTCTGCCAGTGCTTACGCTCATAGACAAACTCATACTGCCATTCATTTTGAATATCCTCCAATGTGACGGTCTCCAAGTCATGGCTCTTATCGCCATAGGCACGCTCACGGACCTTGTTAATCAGCGGTTTGGCTTCGTCAGCACGGTTCAGAAAGACAAGAGCCTCCGCTGCTTCGAGCAGCACCTCTGCATAGCGAATCTCAATCTGGTCTACATCATTGAGCAAGATAGTCTCATACTCTGCATTGGGATAACTGCGGTCAACGCCCTTTCCGAATACTGGCAACGTTTCGGGTGGCAGGTAGGAATAGGTGATACCCGTCTCCGGATCTTTAATGCTTGTAACGATAGAGAATGCCTTGCGTGGATCATCATCGGGCCACTCATCGAAAGTGCTGATGGGATGAATGTGACTTACCTTCTCTGTATCGAAGGGGTAAGTCCATGCGCAGTGCGACTGGTGGTTACCCATGATGTCAATGCCATCGCCGTCGTGATGAATCGTAAAGATATGTTCGGGAGCACGGCTCTCGTTGGCTCTTCCGAAAATGTTCTCGAAATTACTAACCAGATCATAATTGCCACTGTCAATAACCTTCAGGGCATACTCCAAAGCCTTCTGAAGCTTATTGGTATCGTAGGAAGCAGCAGGATCGGTCTTTGAACTCTTGATGGCTTCAACCTGTTCAAGCGAAAGGGGATTACTTGCCCACTGCAGATAGACTCTTGCCAGTAGAGCCTGAGCTGCACCGCGGCTGATAGTGACAGGCGTGGACGTTTTAGATGGTAAATCTGCCTCTGCAGCAGTGAGGTCGGCAATGACTTGATTGTAAACATCATCGATAGCCACACGTGTGGTATTGGCATCGTTAGCCGTCAGTCTCAGGGGCACCTCTCCAAAGTAGAGCACCAAATAGGAGTATGCCAGGCCGCGGATAAACTTTGCGCGTGCTATAGCTTCCTTCTTGGCAGCATCCGACACTTTGGTCGAAACGGAAATCTTCTCAATGGCATCGTTGACAATACCAATAGCCCAATAACCGTTATACCACATCTTCACGGGATAGTTATTAGTCTGATCGTATGTAAGGCGAGCCGTACGAATAACGTCATCGTCCTCATTACCAAAGTATGACGAGCCGTATTCCGTCGCTACATCAGATAGTTCCGTCCAGATGGAGCCATTCTTTTGGAATGGCTGGAATGCACCATTCACCAACGCAAAGGCTTCGTTGTCATTCTTAACTACGTTCTCGTCGTTAATCACAGATGAATTATCATCACTGTCACTGCACGATGACAAGAGAACTGAAGCACCTAAAAGTGCGGACAATAAAAATAAATAGTTCTTTTTCATAATCATAAAAAATTAATAAGAAATACATATAACTATTGAACTCATAAACTCAGAAATCAAGTTCAATGCCGCAAGTGAAACCTCTAGCTGTGGGATATGCGCCTAAATCGCGGCCTTCTGGTAATTCGGGATCGTAGCCTTTATAACTGGTCAACGTCAGGAGATTACTCCCTTGCAGATAGGCTCTCAGACGTGTTGCTATAGTCGGCAATTTCCATGTATAGCCAATGGTGATGTGTTGCAATTTGAGATAACTGGCATCCTCCACATAACGACTGTCAATATATGAACTTTGATATGTTCCCGTAACACGCGGATGGTCTGTAACGGTGTTGTTGGGTGTCCAACTACGCAGCATATCCTTCAGCGTGTTGTAACTGCTCGATGCCATTTCAAGCGAACGCCTCAGAGAGTTGAACGCCTCGCCCCCATGCGAACCTTTCAATGAAAGGGAGAAATCCCAGTTTTTCCATTTTACCGATGTTGACAACCCATAGAAAAAGTCTGGGTGTGGGCTGCCAAGCACTACTCTGTCGTATGAATTGATAATACCATCTGGAGTTCCGTCAGGACCACTTACGTCACGGAAAATGGCCCGTCCTGTTTCACGATCCACTCCTTCAAAGATAAGACCATAGAAAGAGCCTACACTCTCTCCTTCCTTGAGGATGTATTGCGTACGATCGCCTGACGTGAGTTGTGTAAGCCCATTACCCATCTTGGTCAATTCGTTTTTATTAAATGAGATGTTTCCTCCGACGGTCCATGTCAGATTGCGACGGTTGACCAAAGTCGCATTGGCGGAAAGCTCAAGGCCGTAATTCCTGACATTACCAATATTTTTTAATTGTGAACCAGTTCCCGTTGAAGAACTGACGGGTACGACGAGCAGCAGGTCGTTAGTATTCTTCAGATAGGCGTCAGCTACGATAACCAGCTGATTATTTAGCAGTCCTAGATCCACTCCAACATTCCATTGCGCCGTTGTTTCCCACTTGAGGTCGGCATTCCCCAGATTACTCTTCGAATAAGAGGCCGAACCCGCATAACTTCCTGCGCTGTAACTCACACTATAGGCATAGTCGGAAATCTCTTGATTGCCTGTTGTTCCCACAGATGCACGCAACTTGAGGGCAGACACTGGCTTCACATGGAAGAAGGACTCATGGTCGATATTCCATGAGAGACCTACTGATGGAAACCATCCCCATCGATGATCCTTGGCAAAACGGGAGGATTTGTCGGCACGCAACGTAGCGGTTAAGTTATATCGTTCGAGCAATGAATAGTTGACACGTGCGATAAGAGAATGAAGGTTACTTTCCGTACCATCTGTTTTCGGAGTATAGACCTGTGAACCATCACCTAGGTTGCGGTAACCTAAAGATTCGTTGGTGAAATGGCTCGTCGTCGTCGTGTTATATTCAGTTTCCGTACGCTGATACGTGTAACCGAGCAGGGCATCAACATCGTGCTTCCCTGCAAATACTTTCTGGTATGTCAGCAACAGTTCGCTCTGGGTTGCCTCGTAGTTTTTGTTTCCAATACTTCCTACGCCATGTTCGTTGATTCCGAGTGCCGTATAGGATGGCGCAAAGTAGTTCTGCGTCAGCTTGTTAAGATTTGCGCCTGCACCGACCTTCACAGCCAGTTCATTGTTGATGTGATAACGTAGGTATGCGTTAGCCAATGTGTAGAAATTGATATTTTCTGCTGTGGTGTTGTTGAGGTCACTGACAGGATTCGCACTACTTCCACCCAAGGAGAAGAATGAATTCTCAAAGGGATTGTTATAGTTGTATGCGCCATCGCTCGTGTAGATAGGAACTACCGGCGGCATGAAAAGAGCGTATGTGAGCGAATTTGTAATGCCGGCAGAATAGGGCGACGACTGGTAGTTCACAGGCTCCGTCGTGCTCAAAGAGTTCTGCTTGGTCTTCCCCGTGGTAATCACGATATTGAACTGCGTTTTGGCTGACAAATCGCGTTCCAGATTTGCCCGAAGGTTATAGCGGCGGAAGTCTGAACCTATTACAATGCCCTTCTGACTAGTGATATTTCCAGAAACCAAATAACGTGTTCGTTTGTCACCTCCGGAAAACGACAATTCATGCGACTGGCTCCATGTCGTACGCAATACTGCATCCTGCCAGTCTGTACCTTTCCCAAACTGATTGATTTCTTCGTCAGTATAACCACCTCTGTTCGTGAGATTGTCTTTTTCAAACCTTGCCCACTCCCGTGCATCAAGGAGCTCGAGCTTCTTTGCAGCGGAAGATATGGTTGCATTGCCCTTATAACGCACGATGTCACGATCCCGATTACCCTTTTTTGTCGTAATGATAATCACACCATTTGCACCCCGACTTCCATAGATTGCCGTCGCACCGTTATCGCGCAACACCTCAATGCTCTCAATATCGCTCGGGTTGATAAACGATAGGGGACTAAGAGAACTTTCTATAGAACCGACTCCAGTCTTTAAGGAAGTGTCATCTTGGAAATAGATGAAGCCATCTATAACATAGAGTGGATTATTGCTGGCATTGACACTGTTGCCTCCGCGTATTCGAACCTGCGAGACGGCTCCCGGCTGTCCGGATGTCGTGATGTTGACACCTGCTACAGCACCTCCCAGAGCCTCGTCAATGGTGGGGGTATGAAAATTGTCGAATACTTCACTCGTCACTTTTGTCACCGACCCCGTCAGTTGGGTGCGCTTTTGGGTACCATAGCCCACAACGACGACTTCGTTCATCTTGTTGCTATTTTCGGAGAGTTGAATATCCAGTGGCTCTTCTGTGTCGTACACATCCACTTCCTGCGAGCGGTAGCCTATGTACTTTATTTTCAGCGATAGTGGCAGTTGTGCGCTGGTGGTGAGTGTGAAGTTGCCATCAATGTCTGTGACGGCACCGCGCTCCTTGGAATTAGCAGGAGCCAGCGTGACACCCGGCAGTGATTCCCCAGTAGCGGCGTCTGTGATGTGTCCTGTAATGATAGACTGTGCCCATACGGATAGGGGTAACAACGACAGTAAAATTATGTAGGTAATCTTCTTCATTTCTGATTCTTATAGGGTATAGTGAAACCTTTCTCCAAGTTGTTCCTCTCTGCTC
>CAJONQ010000102.1 GCA_905235835.1 uncultured Prevotella sp. | reverse complement strand
TTGCCAACAACCTGTCACTTTTTCTAAATAATGAGTCCATATACTTTGAGTTTTCGCTACAAAGATAATAAAAATGTTGCGCACGCCCAACACTTTTTTGTAAAAATGTAGTTTCTGCGCAACATTTACTCTTTATGTAAGTAAATACACACATCAAGCATCCGCCCGAACATCCTATGACATTCGGGCGGTGTTTTATGCCTCATATCTACTCCGTTTGCTTACGCATCCACTCCGTCGCGGTCATTCCCATAATCTGCTTGAAGGCGGCACTGAATGTGCTATAACTGTGGAAACCACTCTGGTTTGCCAGTTGCTGGGCGGTGACAAGCTGATGGACCGCAACTGCCTCACGATAGAGGTTGACAAAGTGCTGGATGCGCAGACCGTTGATATAGGTATTGTAATTGATACCCTGATTAGTGAAATACTGGCTGAGATAGACACGATTGGTACCTATCAGCATGGCAAGTTGAGTAACGGAAATGTCATGTTGCAAATACAGTTGCGGCTCCTCGCAATGCTGTTTCAACAATGAGCCAATGTTGCGAAAGGTTAGAGACATGGCATTCTCTTCCTTGTCCTCTGTGGTGCCTGTGTGGATGACCGACAAATCACCCGCTTCTACTGGAAGATCCTGTTGACGGGAGATGCTCAGGTCGCTTAATGTCTCCACCCGCCACAGGAAATAGCAGATCAGTAAGGCGCAGAATACTTGCATGGCATATTGGTAAGCCGGTCCATCGATGGTAAACACATAGATAATGAACATCAGCAGGATGACGGCAAACACCACGAAGCTCCGCCACACCTCCTTGTGTTCCAGGTCGGCATAGTTGTCGCACAGCCAGCGCCCGTATTGCCTCAATGCGCGTACCATATAGATAGTTAAACCGACGCCCAGCAACAGGGCATAGCCATCTATGATCGGCAGAAAGGCATAACTACGACAGACAATGCACCACACCTGTCCTGCAACGAATGGCGCTACCATCACGGCAACAGGCCACAGCGGACGTATGCGGTCTTGCAACATCGTGAACAATACGACTATCGCCAAAGGAATAAACGTCATACTGTCAAGTAATCCGCCAATAAGATCGACCATCAGAATATCCTCGCTTGAGGACAGGAATAATATCGGCATATACCATATATGACCCAATGCCAAAGATGCAAAGAACAGCCCCGTCCATCGGCGCAGGCGCTGCGGTGGCGTGACGTCAGGCGCAATAGCGTTGGCACGACGGAATAACAGATAAAAACTGGCTATCATTGCCATAAACATCACACCTGCATATAATATGATAAAGAGAATATCGTCCTTAATCTGATCGTACATATTTTTTACCTCAACAGTTTCCTGCCAAACATAGCAACATTCAGCACATCAGCCTTCATGATGTGTGCAAAGGTAGCACAAAATCATGAGACGAAAGAAGAAAGAGTGAAAAATCCTTCAAAAGTTTTGTTATCTCGTATATCCTATGTACCTTTGTACCATAATGATACTTAGAAAACTTTCTATACTTAATTATAAGAACATCCGGGAGGCGACTTTGACGTTGTCTCCCAAAATCAATTGCTTTATTGGGCACAATGGGGTGGGCAAGACGAACGTGCTGGATGCAGTGTATTATCTGTCGTTCTGTCGTTCTGCCTCTAATCCCATTGACTCGCAAGTGATTCGCCATGAGGAGCCGTTCTGTATGATAGAAGGGCTATACACTGGGGATTCCGAAGGCACCGAGCTTGTTTCTTGTGGTATCAAACGTGGTGTGAAGAAGCATTTCAAGCGTAATAAGAAAGAATATAAACGACTTTCCGAGCATCTTGGCTTGATTCCTTTGGTGGTTGTCGCTCCTGCGGATACCTTATTGATAGAGGGCGGTAGTGAGGAACGCCGGCGTCTGATGGATATGGTCATCTCACAATATGACCGTTCCTATATTGACGCATTGACCCGGTATAATAACGCTCTTCTTCAGCGGAACACCTTATTAAAGCAAGAAGACCCGGCTCCAGACCCGATGCTCTTGCAGATATGGGAAGAGCAGATGGCTGAGTCGGGTGAGGAGATTTACCGTAAGCGTGATGCCTTTGTGAGAGAATTAGTACCCTTGTTCCAGCAGTTCTACGACCAGATATCCTCTGGGCGTGAGGCGGTAGGACTGGAATATCTCTCGCATTGTCAGCGTGGTCCTTTGTTGGAGGTCATCCAGCGAGACCGTCATAAAGACCTTGCCGTCGGTTATTCCCTGCATGGTGTTCATCGTGACGACTTGGTGTTTACGTTGGGTGGGCATCCGATGAAACGTGAAGGTTCACAAGGACAAAACAAAACGTATGCCATTGCTCTCAAACTCGCCCAGTTTGACTTCCTAAAACGAACGTCCTCCAAGACGACACCTTTGTTGTTGTTAGACGATATCTTCGACAAACTGGATGCCGAGCGTGTGGAACAGATTGTGCGACTGGTATCTGGGGATGCGTTTGGACAGATTTTCATCACGGATACCAACCGTGACCACTTAGACCAGATCCTCAGGGGCAGCGCATTGGACTATAAGATATTTGACGTAGAAAACGGAGAAATCACGGAGAAGGATGTTTAAGCGGAACACAGAGGTACTCAAGGATATCCTGTTGCGTAACTTACGGGAACAGGGTTTGGAGACACCGTTGAAGCAGAAACGGCTGGTGGAGTCATGGCAGGAGGTGGCAGGTCCGGTGATTGCCCGTTATACGTTGAATACCTATATCTACAACCAGACCTTATATGTCCGTCTGTCGAATCCCGCCCTACGCTCCGACTTGTCGATGATGCGAGGGGAGTTGGTAAAGAAACTGAATGCGGTAGTGGGGGAGAGGTGATTACGGATATCCGTTTTAACTGATGACCTCATCCATCATGATATCATGGTCGTCAACGGGAATCTCATCAAATAGTCGTGAGGGATAACAAACCCCTATTTTATAGGCATTAGTCAGTAATGGGAGAAAGCGGTCATAATAGCCTTTTCCCCTGCCTAAGCGATGTCCGTGTCTGTCGAATGCCATGCCAGGAATAATAGCGACCTCAATCTGTTGATAGTCAGTGAATGGCTTTCCTGTCGGCTCCAGAATACCAAAAGCACCTGACTCCAAATCGGCGGCACCGGTATAACAGTGCAGCAGCATGTCAGTAGCACTGACGACACGGGGCAGCAACACCGTCTTTCCCTCGCTGACGAACTCGTCGAGCAGTTCTTGTGTGGGGACCTCGTCTGGCAGACTACTATATATTAATAAGGTACGTGCGAGGACAATTCGTGGATGCTGCCTCAATCGGTTAATAATCTCAGCAACTTCGGCAGAAGAGCCTGCGGACCCTTTCTGCCGAAGTTGCTTGCGTATTTCTTGTTTGCTGGTCATGCCGCTTTCTTGTCTTCCTGTTTCTGTGGGACAGCAGGGAATGCCTTATTCTCTCGGAATATCTTCAGTGTCTCTTGGATGGCGGGGTCGTCCTCGTTCACATATTGTATCCATGCTTCCTCGCTCATCATATTATAGACGATGCGGCTGTTGATATATCGCTCCAAGAGCTTATGGGACCGTTGTATCATGAGGTTGCGGCGTTTCAGTCCGTTCTTCTCAGCATAGGAGGCGAACTTCTCTACCGTATTGAGCTTGCCCAGATATTTCTCCAAGTCACCCACCGTCTTGTACTCGTTCAGTTTCTGACGGTTATTGTCCGTGTAATCAAAGGCGAACTGCAAGATGAGTCCGCTCATGGATGCCTGTTTATAATAAGAGGTCACATCGGTGGTATCCTCTGCAACGAAGATATCAGGAGTGATGCCGCCACCTCCAAAGACCTCACGACCGATACGGGTCTTGTAGGCTGGTCCTGTATGCTTGATGCTGTCTTGGGAGAAGAACTCTCCATGCTGGTAGCGTGCCAGCAGGTCATCCTCGTATTCCTTATTGTCGCCAGAGACGTATGGCTTCTGGATGCAACGTCCGGAAGGGGAGTAATAACGGGCAATCGTCAGACGAATCATTGATCCGTCGTTGAAAGCCATGGGTTTCTGTACCAATCCCTTACCGAATGAGCGTCGACCGATAATGGTTCCACGGTCGTTGTCCTGGATGGCACCGGCGAGAATCTCACTGGCGGAGGCAGACCCCTCGTCAATGAGCACGACCAATGGTATTTTTTGATAAGAGCCGCGTCCGTCACTGCGGTATTCCTGTCGTGGCGACCTGCGTCCTTGGGTGTAGACGATCAGTTGTCCCTTGGGCAGAAACTCATTGGCTATCTGTACGGCGGACTCCAGATAGCCACCCGTATTACCACGCAGATCGATGGTCAGGTTCTCGAAACCCTCTTGCGAGAGCTTGGCAAGAGCGATCAGCAATTCGGGGTATGTGTTCTCCCCAAAGTTCTTCAAGCGGATATACCCCGTCTTGTCATCGAGCATATAGGTTGCTGTGACACTCTTGGTAGGGATGTCCCCACGTGTGACGACAAAAGTGCGGATGGTCTTTTCCTTATTACGCAGGACACCCAGTTTCACCTTTGTGTCCTTAGGACCTTTCAGTCGGTGCATCGCCTCCTCGTTGGTCAGTGTCTTTCCAGTGAATGGCTTGTCATCGACCATGACGATTTTGTCACCGGCGATGAGTCCGGCACGCTCCGAGGGACCGTTCTTGATGACGTTCTGCACATGCAGGGTGTCATGGCGGATGGTAAACTCAATACCTACCCCCGAGAATGAGCCTTTTAAGTCATCGTTGGCTATCTGCATGTCCTTGGCGGAGATATAGACGGAGTGGGGGTCGAGCTCAGAGAGTATCTGAGGCATCGCTTTCTCCACGAGGTCGTTCACATTGACGGTATCCACATACTGGTCGTCCACCAGTCTGAGCAGGTTGTTCAGCTTGTTGCTGCCCGAGTTGATGATACTGAGGCGGTTGCCCGAGAAATGGTTGGCATAGAAAGTACCGATTAAGATACCTATCACCACGCTGACAGCCATCAGCAGGGGCATGAAGCGGTTGTTCTTCTTCTCATTCATGCTTCGTCAGGATTAAGATAGATTGTTTCAATACCGGCACGCTTTAACAGGTCGATGCCGTCAGTCAAACGATAGTTCTCCCCATAGACCACCCGTTTGATGCCCGACTGGATAATCAGTTTGGCACACTCGATACAGGGGGAAGCGGTGATATAGATCGTTGACCCGTCGGAATTGTTCGAGGAGCGAGCCAGTTTTGTGATGGCATTCGCCTCGGCATGCAGTACGTAAGGCTTCGTCACGTTATTCTCGTCCTCACAGACATTCTCGAATCCACTGGGTGTGCCGTTATAGCCGTCGCTGATAATCATACCGTCTTTCACCACCAGGGCTCCCACCTGACGGCGTACGCAGTAGCTGTTCTCAGCCCAGATGCGTGCCATACGCAAATAGCGCAGGTCAAATCTTTTTTGTTTCTCGTTTGATTCCATTTCGCTTTAGTAATGCGTCTATTGTTGGTTCTCCGCCACGGAAACGCTTGTAGAGCGTCATCGGATGCTCTGTGCCTCCACGGGAGAGGATGTTGTCTCTGAAACGCTGGGCGGTCTTCTGGTCGAAGATGCCATGGCGTTTGAACACGCTGAACGCATCGGCATCGAGCACTTCCGCCCATTTGTAACTGTAATAGCCTGCCGCATAGCCGCCAGCCATGATATGCGAGAACTGCACCGTCATACAGGTGTCGGGCAGTTGCTCCCCTAAGATGGCTTTCTTCCATGCTTTCTTCTCAAAGGGGATGATGTCGTCCGTAAAGGCATCTTTCTTCGTGTAGTAAGCCATGTCGAGCAGTCCGAAACTCACTTGTCGCAGACATGCCGTCGCAGCCATGAAGTTACGGCTCTTGACGATTCGTTGTATCAGCTCGTCGGGCAATGGCTCACCGGTCTGGTAATGGAAGGCGAAGGTGCGCAGGAAGTCTTTCTCAATGGCGAAGTTCTCCATAAACTGCGAGGGCAGTTCCACGAAGTCCCACCATACATTCGTACCGCTAAGACTCTCGAAACGGGTGTTGGCAAACATCCCATGCAGAGAGTGTCCGAACTCATGCAGGAAGGTCTCTACCTCGCTGAGTGTCAGCAGGGCAGGTTTCTCGTCTGTCGGCTTTGTGAGGTTCATCACCACAGAGACGTGTGGACGGATATTCTCGCCTTTCTTGGTTATCCATTGTCCTTGGTATTCTGTCATCCACGCACCTCCCTGCTTGCCCTTACGGGGATGGAAGTCGGCATAGAAGACTGCAAGATAGGAGCCGTCTTTGTCGAATACCTCGTAAGCCTTGACGTCAGGATGGTAGACGGGGATGTCCTTGTTCTCCTTGAACGTGATACCATAGAGGCGGTTGGCGAGTCCGAAGACACCCTCAATGACTTTCGACAACTCGAAATAGGGACGCAACATCTCCGCGTCGAGATTGTATTTCTTCATCTTCAACTTGTGGGAGTAGAAACCAGTATCCCAGGGCATCATTTTTAGTTGAGCGTTGAGAGTTGAGCGTTGAGCGTTGAGCGTTGAGCGTTGAGCGTTGTTCTTCTTGAACAATTTTATCAACTCGTCACGCTCCTTGATAGCCGTAGGCTTATAGGCGTCGATAAGGTCGTCGAGCAACTTATAGACATTGCGGACATTCGATGCCATACGGTGTTTCAGTACATAGTCGGCATAGGTCTTGTAACCCAGCAGTTGAGCGATCTCACGACGCAGGTTGATGAGTCGTTTGCAGATCTCGATATTGTTCTCTGTATTGTCGTGGGTACACTCCGTATTACGAGCCATATACATCTGTTGGCGCAACTCCCGTTGGGTGGAGTAGGTCATGAAAGGCGAGTAACTCGGCATGTCGAGCGTGAACACCCAACCCTCCTTACCTTGTTCCTTTGCGGTCATGGCGGCAGCCTCTCGTGCTGTGTCAGGCAGACCGTCCAACTGTGCCTCGTCAGTGATGTGCAGGGTAAATGCCTTGTTTTCTTTCAACAGGTTCTGCGAGAACTGCAACGAGAGCATGGACGCCTCTTCTGTCAACTGGCGTAACTTCGCTTTTCCCTCCTCGTCCAGCAGGGCACCACTACGTACGAAGCCCTCATAGCAGTTGTCGAGCAGCATTTTCTCCTCGGCAGTCAGTCTGCGATGGTGCAGGTGTACCTTGCGGATGCGTTCAAACAACTGCGGGTTCAGTCGCATGTCGTTGGCATGCTGGGTCAGGATGGGCTGCATCTTCTGGGCGAGGGCATCCATCTCGTCGTTAGTCTCCGCACTCAACAGGTTGAAGAACACCGTCGATACCCTGTCTAACAGGTCGTAGTAGCCATCCCCCTCGTCAAAGGGATTCAGGATGGTATTGTCGAAAGTCGGCTTCTCGGGGTTGTTAATGGTTCTGTCGAGATACTCGTTATCTCGTCGGATGCCCTCCATAAACGCCTCCTCATAGTCTTCCAACTGGATACGGTCAAAGGGCACCGTGTCATGCAGTGTCCCGTAAGGTTCTAAAAAAGGGTTCTTATGCTCGTTCATACTAACGTCTTTATTCTAGTCTGCAAAGGTACTACTTTTTCTTGAATACCCCAAGTTTTTCAGATTAAATAGTCAACCAATGCCATCGCCGGCATCTTTGTCGGCTCAGTTTGTAACTCACCTTTGAATATCCTCTATGCGAAGTCGGAGAGTGCCAGCCGGCACACGGACCTCGACGACATCTCCGACTTTTTTGTTAAGCAGAGCCTCGGCAATAGGGGACTTGATGGAAATCTTTCCCTCACGGAGGTTAGCCTCGTGCGGACTGGCAATCGTATACGACATCCTGCTGTTATTGGCAAGATTGGTGATTGCTACTTTGCAGAGCAGTTGGACGGTATCACTACCCAGCCGTGACGTGTCGATGACTCTTGCATTGGCAAGAATACGCTGTTTGAAACGTATCCTGCCCAGCAAACGAGCCTGCTCACGCTTGGCAGCGTGATATTCGAAATTCTCACTGAGGTCGCCTTTGTCGCGAGCCTCCGCAATAGCCTCCCTGACCTGGGGCAGTTCGACATTCTCCATCTGCCGGAGTTCTGCTACGAGCTTGTCAAAGCCCTCTTGAGACATATATTCCATGAGACAGGTATGTTTAGAACAACAACGTGCGCTCTACCCAGTAGACAAGGATACCACAGAGGTAACCCACGAAGGCAATCCATGTGATATGCTTCAGGTACCAGCCGAAGGTGATCTTCTCCAAGCCCATGACGACCACACCGGCAGCGGATCCGATGATCAGCATCGAACCACCTACACCGGCACAGTAGGCGAGTAACTGCCAGAAGATGCCGTCGACAGCCATCGGACCAGCCTCGGCGACAGGGTACATACCCATACAACCAGCAACCAATGGTACGTTGTCGACGATGGACGAGAGTACACCGATGATACCATTAATCAGGTAATAGTTACCAGCGAATGCCTCATTCAGTCCCTCACCCATCGCTGTCAGCACGCCAATCTCCTGTAATACTGCTACAGCCATCAGGATGCCAAGGAAGAACATGATCGTTGAGAGGTCGATTTTCGACATGATATCACTCACACGCTTTGCCATCGCGTCGTCCTCATCGGTATTGTAATGGAAGATCTCTGTCGTTGTCCACAGGATTCCCAGTACCAGCAGGATACCCATAAACGGAGGCAGGTGAGTGATGGTCTTGAAGATAGGTACGAAGACGAGACCGCCTACGCCCAACCAGAAGATGATGTTGCGTTGCATTTTCGTAAACTGACTGGCTGAAGACTTAGGCAGGTTCTGCTCCTTCTCGAACTTACCTTTCAGTTGCAGACTGATGATGGCTGCGGGAATCAGCATAGACACCAGTGACGGGATGAATATCTCTGTGAGCACACCCTGTGTGGTGATGACTCCCTTGATCCATAGCATAATAGTGGTGACGTCGCCAATAGGGGAGAAGGCACCACCTGAGTTAGCGGAGATAATGATCAGTGCCGCATAGAGCATGCGCTCCCCACGTGATTGTACCAACTTACGAAGTACCATAATCATGACGATGGACGTGGTGAGGTTGTCGAGGATAGCCGACAGGAAGAACGTCATAAAGGCAACACGCCATAGTAACTTGCGCTTTGAACGGGTCTTCAAAGCGTCACGGACGAAGTTGAAACCACCATTGGAGTCGACAATCTCAACAATCGTCATGGCTCCCATCAGGAAGAACAGCGTACCTGCGGCATCTCCTAAGTGGTGCTCGATAACCTCAGCGATGTGATGAATGACCTCGCCTGCAGGAACAGCAGGGTAGAAAGATGTTGGGTTCATCATCAACAAGGTCCAGCAGACCACGCACATCAGCAGGGCAATCGCTGCCTTGTTGACCCTTGTCACGCTCTCCAAAGCTATACACAGATAGCCGAATACGAAAGCGACGACGATAATAATAGATAATGTTGTCATAGTGTACTTTAATATTTGTAGATTTTAATTTATCTGCAAAGGTACGATTAAGCGAGAAGAAAACCAAATAAAATTTGAGTTTTCTCGTGCGAGAGTATCTTCAAACGATGTTGCTACAAAAGTATTACATGTGATTTTTAAAATCGCGAAAAATCTGCAAATCTGCAAAAAAACCGTGCAACCTTTTGGATGATGGTTGCGCATTTGCAGATTTTATGGCAGATTTGCAGATTTCTGCCAAAAACCTGCGAAATCCAGCATAAAGTTGTACTTTTTTAGTGTTATCCTTCAACATCCTTAGGATATGGCTATTGCCATGCTACGATGTGGCTAATGGGTAGTCCGAATGGGGTAAAAGGGTGGTTCCAACGGAGGAAACCGATGGGTTCCAGTAAGGAAACCACTGGTTTCCCCGAAGGAACCCACTGGTTGCCTACAGCGCTCATTGTGACCCCAGGCATCGGGCAAAACCAAAAGGATACCCCAGTTCGGGATAAAGGATAAGCCTATAGTGTTTTAACACATAGAGTATTTTCTTCTCTTACCTCTCTCCACTCACCTCTGAAAGTTGAGAATGTAGAACATGCAATTATTTTTTAACTAACATGGCGCTATATGTTGGATGACTTTTTTAACCAGTGAATATTTCAGAGAAAAGATTGCAAAGAGCAGCGGGAAACTACACAGATTAAGAAACTTGATACGTTCCCATTTTGAAAGTAACTGTGGTTCTATGCGGTTGAAAGTAGTTACAAGATTCTGACGAATCATATCTTCTGCAGAAGTTAAAGCCTTGTGGTGGCATACATAGAACTTCATCATGTTCCTCCAGTTGTTGAATAGTTTCTGATTTGCCCTACGATATTCCAAACTATTTTTGCTAAAAGCATTTTCTACGACATCAAGTAACTGGTAATTGGCATTCAATATCTCAAAGAGTTTTGGAGACACTTTATTAGTGATGGAACTATTGTGAATCTGATATAGGTAGTGTGCGGATGCAAATGCCACACGATGGGCATGTATCTGATAGATGCGTTCGTCGACCTCATCGCTATATACCCATATAGGCTCATGTGTTGGGGGCCAACTCATATTAAGCCAGATCTCGCGACGATAAAGACCGCCATTGCAACCAATACGCCACTCAGGCATAGTTTCACGCACCAAATCGCGCCCTCTGTAAATGCGTGTGCTATCGAAATCTGTCAC
>CAJONQ010000101.1 GCA_905235835.1 uncultured Prevotella sp. | reverse complement strand
AGTAATCCATCCCCTACTCTATAACAACAATGGGCGGGCACGACAATGTCCGTCCATTTGTTTTTCTACGATAATATTTGGTGGTTTAGGGAAAAGGTAGTATATTTGCAGCAAGAAGATAAAAACTCATAAGATTATGACAAGAGAAGAAACTATCAGCGCTTTTAAAAAAGCCATAGAGAATAAGAAATCTGCGCTTAAGCGCACAGAAGACAGATGGATACAAGAAGGTATCAAAGGTAAAGTTGTTGCTTTATGATATTCTTTTCTTTACCACGTATTTTGAATCAATCACCTTATGAGATTATTCTCTCTGAAGGTGATTTCCTTTTTCAGACAGAGAGGGGTATACGATATGAAATTAGTTTTGTCAAAGAAGATATTGTATTTGGCAACTGTGATACATATCAATTCATCATTCGTAAATTAGATGAAGTTGGTTCTACATACGACCCTAAGGTAAAAGACACCATATTTGCTATTATCAATGAGTTCTTCCTGTCTAATCAACAAATATTGCTTTATATTTGTGATACTTCAGACGGAAAAGAAGACAGTAGAAACAGACTTTTTCTCCATTGGTTTGAAAAATACGCAGAAGAAGGGAAATATACAATAAAGACTGCACACGCTATTGTAGAGGGCGAAACTATCTATACTGCTATTATTGTAGAAAATACTAATCCAAAACTGGATGCCATCATTCAAGATTTTGATTTAACCGCAAAATCTCTCACAGAAAAGCCAGAATAATCCATCCCCTACTCTATAACAACAATGGGCGGACACGATAATGCACGTCCATTTGTTTTTCTGCAAAAAACTTTGCATATTTATTTTTATATTGTATCTTTGCAACAAGAAATAGAAATAATGAGATTAGCAATCTGTAGATGAAGGTACGAATAACGGCTGTCCGCCAGACGGTCTATCCCGACCTGATAGCGAAGTATGAGAACCCGATAGAGCACGCTTGCGATGTCACGGAGGGGCAGCAGTGGATCTCCGTTGACGGTAAGCAGCCCGAAGGGATGTGTCCTTCTGCATGGTTGTCGATGCGTGAGTTTGTAGAGTCATTGGTCAAAGGAGAAGGAAACTTCTTTGATGGCTGGATGAAGAACCCCATGAGTGCGATGATCAGTTGTAATGACGGTTTCCGCCCGTTCAGTTTCTATATCGAGGCAATCGATGATAAAATAGATGGCAAGCAGTAACAGCACCACTTAAGATAAGACTCAATATGAAAAAGCAATTACTATTCTTCCTTCTCGTAATAGGAACAAACTCTGTTAGCGCACAGATGCTACCTTACCAGAACCCACAACTTAGTGCTGAGGAACGTGCGGAAGACTTATTAGGACGACTGACGTTAGAGGAGAAGACGAAACTGATGATGGATGTGTCACCAGCCATTCCCCGACTGGGCATCCCTGAGTTTCATTGGTGGAGTGAGGCTTTACATGGTGTAGGACGTAATGGAATAGCCACAGTTTTCCCCATCACAATAGGAATGGCTGCCACCTTTAATGATTATTTAGTATACCAAGCTTTCACCGCCGTCAGTGATGAAGCACGTGCCAAGAATACTGAAGCACGGCAGAAAAACGAGATCAGACGCTACAGAGGCTTATCCTTTTGGACACCTAACATCAACATCTTCCGTGATCCACGATGGGGACGCGGACAAGAGACCTACGGAGAAGACCCATTCCTGACGAGCCAGATGGGACTTGCCGTAGTAAATGGTTTGCAGGGGCAGGAGTATTCTAGTAAATCTAGTAGTACTAGGGTTTCTAGGAAATACAAGAAACTCTTTGCATGCGCCAAGCACTTTGCTGTGCATAGCGGACCAGAATGGAATCGTCATAAGTTCAATATTGAACAATTACCAGAGCGTGACCTTTGGGAGACTTATCTTCCCGCTTTCAAGACACTGGTAAAGGAAGGAGACGTCAAGGAGATTATGTGCGCTTACCAAGCCATCGACGGAGAGCCTTGTTGTGGAAATACCCGTTACCTTCAACGGATTCTGCGTGACGAATGGGGATTCCAAGGCATCGTGACGAGTGACTGTGGTGCCATTGATGACTTCTACAAACCTGGTCGTCACCATTTTGTAGATACGGAGGAAGATGCCGCTGCACGAGCCGTCATTGCAGGAACAGACGTGGAGTGTGGTGGTGTTTATAAGTCTTTGCCTGATGCTGTGAGGACTGGTAAGATCTCCGAGCAACAACTGAACACCTCTTTACGCCGTCTGCTGATAGGACGTTTTGAACTCGGTGATTTTGATCCTGACGAGATGGTGGAGTGGACAAAGATACCAATGAGTGTCGTAGCATGCAAGAAGCATCAACAGATAGCCCTTGATGCCGCCCGCCAAAGCATTGTACTATTAAAAAACAATGGTATTTTGCCTTTGAAAACCAAGCAACCCAAAGTTGTCGTCATGGGACCTAACGCCAATGACTCTACCATGATGTGGGGTAACTATAACGGTCAACCAACCCATACAATCACTATCCTGCAGGGGATACGCCAATACTTGCCTAACGTACCTTTTGTACAAGGATGTACATGGACAAGGAAGGAAGTTCCTACAAGCATGTTCAACCAAGTATTTACTGACGACGGACGCCCTGGTCTACAAGCCAACTACTGGAACAATGAGCGAATGGAAGGATTGCCCGCCATGGCGATTCGTCTTACAGAACCAATCCATTTGGACAATGGAGGTAATACCGCTTTTGCCCCTGGCGTTAACCTTGAGCATTTCACTGCCCGATACGAAGGTATATTCCGTCCGCAACAAGATGGTGAGGTGACCTTTAACATGCTTAATGACGACTATTCCATGCTGGTTTTCAATGGAGACACATTGCTCAACCGTACTAATGGACATGGTGTTCGTGACGCTCATCCGACCTATAAAGTTAAGGCTGGCAACAGCTATCCCTTACAACTTGTTTATGTGCAACATACAGGACACGCCATGCTACAGTTTGACATCAATATGATTGATCTGTCACCCACTGCACTCTCCCCTCTCACTGCTCCACAATCACCTCTGAAAGATGCGGATATTGTCATCTTTGTTGGAGGTATCTCACCTCGTCTTGAAGGTGAGGAGATGAAGGTCAGTGAAGACGGTTTCAAGGGTGGTGACCGCACCAGCATAGAACTGCCACTGGTACAGCGTGAATGGCTTGCCAACCTAAAGAAAGCCGGAAAACATATTATCTACGTCAATTGCTCTGGTTCCGCTATCGCACTGACACCAGAAGATGCTATCGCTGATGCCATCGTACAGGCATGGTATGGTGGAGAAAAAGGCGGACAGGCTGTGGCTGATGTCCTTTTCGGAGCATTTAACCCATGTGGTAAGTTACCAATAACTTTCTATAAGAGTGTGAATGACTTGCCTGACTTCCTTGATTACCGCATGACCAATCGCACTTATCGCTACTTTAAAGGAGAGCCCCTCTACCCCTTCGGTTATGGACTGAGCTACACCACCTTTGAAATTGGCGAGCCAGAGTATATATATAATAAGGTACGCGTAAAGGTCAAGAATACCGGTATGAAAGAAGGTTCTGAGGTTGTCCAAGTTTATATGCGTAACACTGCCGATACAGACGGACCTTTGAAAACTTTACGAGCCTATAAGCGTGTCAGTCTGAAAGCCGGTGAAAGCAAAACTTTAGAGATTGATTTTCCTCGTGACCGCTTTGAGGGTTGGGACGTTAAGACGAACACGATGCGTGTAGTCCCTGGAAAATATGAGCTAATGGTGGGGGCTTCCAGTGCTGATAAGGATTTAAAGAAGATCACCGTTAATATCCAATAAAAAAGAAATCCTCTCCATTGCAGAGAGGATTTCTTTTTGTCAACTATTTCTTTGTTTCTGCTTCCTTTTTGGGAGCTTCCTTCTTAGCAGCTGGTTTCTTTGCTGGAGCTTTCTTTGCCGCAGGCTTTTTTGCCGCAGGTTTCTTTGCTGGCTTTTCCTCCTCAGGAGCCTCATACTTAGAAAGACGAGCTCTCAGACGAGTAATCTCCTCGTCCTTATACTCAATCTCATCACCCTGATTACGAATGGTTGTCAGCAGAGCATTCAACTCCTCATTGTCAATCTCAGCTGGATAGAGGGCATTAACTCTGTTGATGAAGTCACCAAGAATATTCATATAGTTGGTGAAGGCATCAAACGGTCCACTGTAAATACCACGGTCGAGTCCCACATTGCTGGGCTTTGTGGTCATGAAGCGGAAGTTATTAGATGCCTGCAGATAGTCCCAGTCCTGATTGATACGTGGCTCATTAGCAATACGAACACGGTCAGCAACACTGTAGAGCTTGTTGAATGCCTCGCGCTGCATGGCATTACCCAACCAGCAAGAGACGTCACGCTCCTCATCAACCCATGACAAAGTATCGGGCACGTCGAGATTGCCAACACTCTTCACCTTCATACATATTTCTGTAGGTGTAGAGAAGGTGATACCCTTCTCCTTAGCACATGCTGGAAGAGCCTTCAAGAAATCAAGGATATTGCTGCTCAGTGGCTGAGCAATACCTAAAGCTGACAGCTCCATGAAGATATTGATAATCTGCTCCTCTTCCGGCAGACGAGCAATACGATCGATATAGGCATCGGCAAACAGAGGATAACCTGCCCAATCACTGTTATTAAAGCGCAGTGAGATATCGTCAGACAACTCCACGTCACGCAGCAAGAGTTTCAGGTTTGGTGCGATATTACAGTTGTAAACATAGTGAGGAGATTTCCATCCCAGCACATGCTTGGCACCCTCGGTCAGCATACCCTTAAAGCCCATAGCGGCTACCTGTCCACCGATATCGTCACTATAAATCAGAGATGAGTTACGGAGTACGGTTGGTTTCTTACCAAAGTATTCCTCAATCTTCTGACACTGTTTCTTTACATCCAATGCAAAGGTCTCCTCATTGGCAAGAGATGACAAACCATGAGAATAAGGTTCAGCGAGGAACTCCACACAACCAGTATTGTTCAGTTCCTGCAACTTCTCCAATACTTGTGGAGCATGCATCTCCAACTGCTCAATACCAACACCTGACAGAGAGAAAGCGACTTTAAAAGCTTTACCATTGTCACGAATCATGTCACCGATAGTATTCAGGGCAGGCATATAGCTGCGCTCGGCAATGTCACTGATACTACGCTATCATCATAGTAGTAATGATCGGTACCGATATCGAAGAAACGATAGCGCTTCAGATGAATAATCTGATGTATCTCGAAATATAAACAAATTGTTTTCATAATTATCAATTTTCAATTATCAACTTTCAATTATCATTTAATTACTGTTCCCAACCAAGGGTTCTCTTATAGAGGGTGGAGATCCATGCGCCTACTTTCTCCCATGTTATCTGGTCAACCTCTTTCTTTCCCTCCTCTTTCAGATACTGGAAGAGCGAATCGTTAGCACAGATAGCATAGATAGCATCAGCAAGAGCGTGAATGTCCCAATAGTCAACCTTGATACAGTTGTCGAGAATCTCGGCACATCCAGACTGTTTCGAGATAATAGACGGTGTACCGCACTGCATCGCCTCCAATGGAGAGATACCGAATGGCTCAGAGACAGAAGGCATCACATAGACATCAGAATCCTTCAAGCACTCATAAACCTGTTTGCCACGCATAAAGCCAGGGAAGTGGAAACGATCAGCGATGCCACGTTCTGCGGCAAGATGAATCATTGCGTCCATCATATCACCAGAACCAGCCATACAGAAACGGACGTTACGGGTACGACGGATAACCATATTCGCAGCCTCCACAAAGTACTCAGGTCCTTTCTGCATCGTGATACGACCGAGGAAGGTTACCACCTTATCCTTACCGGTATGGTCAGGACGTGGGATTACCTGGTACTCCTCGGGCAATGGGTAAACGGCGTTGTGTACTGTAAAGCATTTACGTGGATCCTGATGATACTGGTTAATCACTGTCTGACGGGTCAGCTCAGACACACACATGATGCAGTCTGCCCAGTCCATACCATTCTTCTCTATTGAGTAAACTGTTGGGTTTACCTTTCCACGAGAACGGTCGAAATCGGTAGCATGTACATGGATGCAAAGTGGTTTCCCACTCACCTGCTTAGCATGAATACCAGCTGGATAAGTCAACCAGTCATGAGCATGGATGATGTCAAAGTCGAAAGAACGAGCTACGACACCAACAATAATCGAGTAGTTATTGATCTCCTCATGCAAGTTACCGGGATAACCACCAGCAAACTCCATAGCACCCAAGTCATTGACGTGCATATAATTGAAGTCAGCATAGATATGGTCACGCAACTTAAAATAGAGGTCTGGATCCATAATATTACCGACACGGTCACGAACATAATCGTAGCTGACATCACGCCATGCTATAGGTACAGCATTCATTGCCACGATATTACAAGCCGTGCGGTCTTCATCACCAAAGGGCTTTGGCAGACAGAGTGTGATATCCATATCACCCTGAGCATGCAGTCCTTGTGAAATACCATAGTTAGCGGTAGCGAGTCCACCGAATACATGAGGAGGATACTCCCATCCAAACATTAATACTTTCATAGTCTTCTCCTCCTATTTTACTTTTGATAAGAATATTTCTCCAACAGTTTCAGCGTACGCAGGATCTCAGCGACATTCATGGCAAATGCCATAGCACCACGTCCATGGAAAGGAGGGTTACCATCGAACAACTCACTGATAGTACCCAGTGCGTGATAGTTGATCTCATCCTCATATCCAACCATCTGACGCTCCACGAAACTCAGACGGGTACGCTTGTAAATCTTCAGACAAGCCTCCATATAGAAACCGCCCAGCCAAGGCCATGCTGTTCCCTGATGGTAAGCATAGTCACGCTGTGTCTGTGGACCGACATACATAGGATTATAACCTCCACTCTTTGGAGAGAGTGAGCGCAGTCCCTTCGGAGTCAGCAACTCACGGGTGCAGACATCCAGCACACTCTTCTTCTGATCTTGTGATAATGGAGAATAATCGAAGGCAACAGGGAAGATCATGTTCGGGCGAACGCTCCAATCCATCATGTTACCATCTACATAGTCGAGCAGATAGCCATACTCGTTGAGGAAGGTATCCACAAATGAGGTCTTACACAGCTCTGCACGCTTCTCCAGTTTAGCGGCAATCTTCTTGTCACCAAACTCTTCTTCCAAAGAGGCACAGAACTTCAGAGCATTATACCACAGAGCATTGAACTCTACGATATAGCCTGAACGAGGAACAACAGGATGTCCATTGGCAGTAGAGTTCATCCATGTAATTGCTTTGTCACGACCATTAGCATAAAGCAGTCCGTTATCATCCAGACGCATATTGGAGTTACCACCCTTAATGATGTACTCAACGATATCACGAACCAACTTTCCGTACATCTTGTAGCCTTTCTCGACACCAGCATCCTTAGCATACTGTTGAATAGCCCAGACAGCCCACAGAGGAACATCAGGATGCTCTATCTCATAGATTTTCACGCTGAGCGGTTTTCCCTCCATAAACTCACGGAGTCCTTTCTCTGCTGTCTTCATCACATGCTCAAAGTAGTCCTGCTCACCGATGGCGAGGGTCAGACCTGGCAGTGCTATAAACGTATCACGAGCACGAGCCTTGAACCAAGGATAACCTGCCAACAGGTAACGATCGTCACTGTCATCAAGCTCTTCAGCAGAGCTGCCGCTACGGCGATCGCGGAAGTGGAACTGATGGGCAGCGGCAACCAGACAATGATAGAAGTTATCACGTGGCTGGCGCACATCAATCTCCTTCTGGAACAAGCTCTTTAAGCTATTGCTTTTAATTTCCTTTGTGGAAGCGGCGAAGATGATACTCTCCCCTTTCTTAATAGATACCTCGAAATAGCCAGGTACATAAAGGTCTTCGTTAGAGGCATAACCACGCTCCTGCTCTTTCGGATATTCCACTCCACGATACCAATCGGGCTGGAACACGAACTCATTCTTCTTGTTGAACTGCATGTAGAGGTCTGGATAGCCGGCATACATACAAGTCTTGATACCATTATCCACCTCATGGTACTCACGAGATGCCGTTGAGTTCTCATGCGTAAACTGCCTTACCGAGCGGAAGGCGAGGAACGGGCGGAAACGCAACGTTGTAGCAGAATGAGCATCCTCCAACGTATAACGAATCAGAATACGATCCTCATAGCACTGGAAGATAGTCTCTCGTTTTAATAACACGCCACCGACACGATAGAGTGTGGTAGGCACTACGTCACAGGTAAACTCACGGATGTACTTGTGACCCTTCGGGCTGAAATTGTTGCCCTGGTACTTATGGAGTCCGAGATTAAACTCAGCACCGTGCTGAATCACCGTACAGTCGAGCGATGACAACAATACATGATTCTCGTCGTCAAGCTCAGGCACGGGAACAACGAGCAGACCATGATACTTACGCGTATTGCAGTCAACCAGCGTCGAACTGCTATAGGCGCCAGAGCGGTTTGTTCGAAGTAATTCACGACGGAGCGACTCCTCCAGGTTAGTCATTACAGCTTTTTCTAATCGTAAATAACTCATAGTTCCTATTTTAGGGTTTTAGTTTTAGATTTAAATTCGATTTCCAAAAGTACACAATTTCATTGTGATTACAAAATAAAAAGAGATATTTTTTGTGAAAAAGCTTGATTTTCGCGGAAGTCGAAGATTATTAACTCGAAAATGATTGTCATTTTATTCTTTTTTATTACTTTTGCACCACTAACAAAAGATTGAGTCATTCATGGTAATAGCTGGAAAAGAAACAGAAAAGGAATTAGTTAGGCAAGCCATTAATGAACTGTGGGAACTTCTCACAGGACAGCAACGACTATTCCTAATGTCTCATGTCTCTTTAGAGAAATTCAAGAAGAATGAGTTTATTTATCATGAGGATGAGACACCTGCCTATCTGTATTGTCTTGCTAAAGGAAAAGTCAAGATCTTTAAAGAAGGTATCGGTGGGCGGTCTCAGATTGTACGAATGGCAAAGCCTGAAGGTTTTTTCGGTTACCGGGCTGGTTTCGCTGAAGATCAATATAGCACCTCTGCGGCAGCATTCGAGAACGCCGTTGTTTGTAAGATTCCTCTTCCTGTCATTATGGACATCGTCCATGAGAATAACGAGGTTGCTATTTACTTCATCAAGCAACTGGCGAATCTGTTACGCCATGCTGACGAACAGACTGTAAACCTTACGCAGAAACACATACGGGGACGACTTGCCGAGGCACTGCTCCGATTGAAGAGCAAGTATGGTACTGAAGAAGACGGGATAACCCTATCCATTAGTCTCAGTCGTGAGGATCTTGCCAACTTGTCGAATATGACCACCAGTAATGCCATCCGTACCTTATCAGCATTTGCTTCAGAAAAGTTGATAGCCATTGATGGGAAGAACATCAAATTGCTTGACGAAGCCAAGCTGCATAAGACTTCCATGAACGGTTAATCCGGTATCAGGAAATTAATCACCTCTTGCTCTACACTAATCTGATAGGCTCCGACGGGAGTACCCATCAGTCTGCCATCAATACTGACCAGTGCGTGTTTTGCCTCCTCTACCCTCACCTCTCGGGTACGATAGGGATGAACACTACGATGGTTCAGGAAGCGACCAGTTATGAGCAACCATATTCCCGCAAAGACTTGCCAGACGCCCGTATGGTAAACAACAGAGACATCCAATAGTCCATTATAGGGAACGGCATTAGGAGTCTGCCCATATCCCGGACCGCTACTCACACACATGGTCATCACCTTTCTATTGATCACATCAGAATTGATTTTCACATGCATCTTATAATCCATCCGATGGAAGATCATCAAGAAAATAGAGACAATGAAAGACAAGGTACGGGAGCCCAGCAGCGAGCGAGCCTGCCGACGCATGTTCATCACATCAGCTATCAGTCCGATATTGATACAATTCAGGAAATAGCGATGACATGACTCTCCTTTCTTATTGGTATAACGGACACAGCCCAAGTCGACAGGACGGACACGATGCTTGATGAGCCAGTCGACCGTCTGCTCCATGTTTCCCTCCTTAAAGTCCCAGTAGCGGGCAAAGTCGTTCATCACACCATTAGGAATCACACCCAAGGCAATACTGTCACGCACCTGTTTCTCTTCTTTCATCAGACAGTTGACGGCATCATTCAAGGCAGAGTCACCTCCCATCACGATGATGCTCTTGTAACCATTATGAATCAGCATCGACATCAGTCGCTCCACACTATCCGTCGTCTCACTCTGGACAAAGTCATACTGAACATGACGCTCGTCCAATACGGATTGTATCTTCTCACGCTGTTTACTTGATCGTCCTTTGGGACAATACAAGATTCCCCATCTTGTCTCCTCTACTGCCATAATGCTATGATCTCCTTTACTTTTTCTTCCATGGGCTGCATCGCCTCTATCCAGTGTATCGTAAACCCACGACGCTCCATTCCCCGGAACCACGTCATCTGTCGCTTGGCAAACTGATGGATGGCTATCTCAAGACGTTGGAACATCTCTTCATAGGTAGTCTTACCGATGATATATTCTGTCACATATTTATATTCTAATCCATAATAAATCAGGTCGTCAGCAGGGATACCACTGTCGAGCAATGCTTTCACCTCGTCAATCATCCCCTCTTCCAGTCTTGCCTTCAACCGTCGTGTGATTTTCTCACGTCGCTGTTCCCGGTCTATATTGACTCCAATGATCAAGGAGTCTACAGGAGGTAGTTCCCTGCGAGGGGTAGGATGCTCGATATTGTAGGTCTCTATCTCTATGGCACGAATAGCACGCTGGCAGGAATCCACATCCGTCTTATTATGCATATTCGAGCCGTTCTTTGCTTTTAACTCTACCAATAGTTGTGTCAACTCGTCCAGCAGTTTACCTTCCAACTGCTGACGGAGTGCAGGATTCTGAGGAACCGGTGACAACTTATACCCTTTCAACACTGCCTCAATATAAAGACCCGTACCACCACAGAGGATAGGGAGCACCCCACGACTTCTGATGCTCTGATAGGCATCAAAGAAGTCTTGCTGATACTGGAAGAGATTGTATTTCGTTCCTGGTTCACAGATATCTATCAGATGATAGGGCACACCGTCATAGTCGGCAAGGTCCTTACCCGTACCGATATCCATCCGGCGATACACCTGTCGGGAGTCAGCGGAGATAATCTCCCCACCAATCTCCTTTGCCAGTGCCGCTGCCAATGGGGTCTTCCCACTTGCTGTCGGACCTAATATGGTGATCATCTGTTTCGACATCTCTTCTCTATCTGTTATGCGTCGGCAAACACCTTACCGTCGTCAAGTGTTACTGTCAACTGGTTATATTCCGAGTGGAAGTCATGCTGCAAACGATCCATATAGCGTTTACACTCCCACTTGCACATTGGCAGGTCGTGAAGCAGGTAATTACCACAGGTCTCTGGAGTCGTGGCAGGCACTTCATCCTGTGTCAGTATCCACTCCAGACACTCTATTGTCAACTCTCTCATCTGCTGGACGCTATAGTCACCCGTCATGACAATATACATACCTGTCAGACAACCCATCGGTCCGACATACACCACATCATCCTTCACCTTGGAGTTGCGAAACCATGTTGCCATCAGGTGTTCCATACTATGAATGGCAGCAGGAGCCACAGCAGGCTCTTTGTTAGGTTCTGTGATTCTGAGGTCGAAAGTCCTGAACCGCTTGTCGTCCCTTGAGATATAGATACCCGGTTTCAAGCGGGTATGGTCTATCGTAAAACTCTGTATTACTTCCACTATATCAATTATTAGTTTCTATGACTGCAAAGGTAAATAAAAAAAGCCGTCCGACAAAATCGGACGGCTAATATTTTAGTTGAGTATTCTCTTTCTCTTATTTGAGCTCTGCGAGGTACTTGATAGTACGAACCATCTGAGAAGTGTAAGAGTTCTCGTTGTCGTACCAAGCAACAACCTGTACGAGAGAGTTGCCATCACCCATCTTAGAAACCATTGTCTGGTTAGCATCGAAGAGTGAACCGAACTTCATACCG
>CAJONQ010000100.1 GCA_905235835.1 uncultured Prevotella sp. | reverse complement strand
TGGGGTTGACTGGATTTGACAGCGGGCTGAGATGGTACGTAAGCATGCGGAGTGAAGACTGTATACTCCATAATCCATTCGGTCAGAAAATTAATTGGCGAAAACAACTACGCTCTCGCTGCTTGATCGAAGTATAGTAGATCATTTGCTTAATTCCCTCACAAGGTGAGGGAACGAGACATCGCTCTTCTGGATGTTGTTCCGAATCAGGAAGGTATAGCGGTGCAGGTAAATCGGGAATAGTCACTCGGAAGTCTCGGCTGGGTGATGAAGATTTAGAGGATAAGGATGCAGTTGGTGGTTCAGGTCTTGCTGCATCACGAAAATGAAGGCTGGAATAAGCATGTAGAAAGCGTATGGTTTCCCTGTTTGGACGAGGGTTCGACTCCCTCCAGCTCCACTATCGTTACGCAGGAAGAACTCTCACCCTCGTGAGGGTTCTTTTAGTCGCTACGCTTTGTAAAAGCGACTACGTCGATGACGACTCCCTCCAGCTCCACTTCGTTACGCAGGAAGAACTCTCACCCTCGTGAGGGTTCTTTTAGTCGCTGCGCTTTGTAAAAGCGACTGCGTCGATGACGACTCCCTCCAGCTCCACTAAAAAAGGCTCCTGTTAGGGAGCCTTTTTGATGTGCTATTCTTTTTTGATTTCGATGAAATAATCATAGGTGGCATACACGGTAGATGGCGTTTTGTCGAGATAATCGGCAGCCTCCCATTTCGTCATGGACTTGCCATTGAGTTGGCTGTCTGTGATCTCTCCGTCTAACTCCTCCATGGTGAAGCGTTCCACCACCTTACTGTCTTTGATGATAAACAGTTTCGTGCTGGTAAAGTTACCCTCCTCATGGGTGACTTTGACACATCCCTTTCCATTCTCTTTACAGAAAGTAAGTGTCGACTTCTCGTCTTCTGTGGCAACCAGCTGGGGCTTCCCGTCCTTGAAGGTAAAGACAGCTCCCCGTCTTCCATCCTCAGTACGCATCCAGACTTCCTCCGTGTTATCATCGTCAAGGTAGAGGAACTGGTATTTAGCCAGTGGACTCTTGTTGCCCTTCATGCTGTTGAGGAATTGTTTCTGCATCTCAGCAATATCCTTCTTCCAGAGAGGAGTCTGCTCGTCAATCATCGCATGGTAGCACTCATACTGCAACTCATTGAGTTTACCGTTACGTGGGAAGAACATGCCGACCGTGATACTCTCAGGAGCACCGTGATAATAGCAGAGCTCCAGTCCCTTCGGTCCCTCGAAGGCCGCAAGGATACCAGTTGGACAGTATTCGCCACCATCATCAGCATTCCAGGTGCATTCCTTGGACGCTTCATCATAGTAGCCCAGTACCTCTTGGGTATAGATACTGTCACCGTCAGTGATGACCTCCAATGCCAACGCTTTCTTATAGTCATTGTTGGGGTTTTTAGGTGCCTTCCTGTACTCTCCGGCAAACTGGATGAAGCCCTGAGTGTAACGACCGTCAATCATCGAGCATACCATCGAATGGTCTGCCTTCATACCATATTTCTGCTCCATTTTCTGAATAAGATCTTTCGGCATGTTCTTTCTGACGGAGACAGACTCTATCTTCAACTGTTTGCGGGAAGTCAGGTAGTCTTTGTGTATCACCAGTTGCATACCTCCGAAATAGTCGCCCTTAGGAATGTCCTTCTCATTGACAAAGGCATATCTCAAACCTGGAGAGGGAATAGAGGCACGACCATGCAGTTCACCACCATACATCACCTCACCGTCAGGGTTCTTCAGTTGTTCTCCGATAAACTTGATGTCGACCCATTTGTCGTTCTCAAGCAACATCTTGGTATAGCCTGCCGCATTACGGGCAAACATGTCCTGCAGACCCCATGCTTTTTTGATGTCTTTGTAGTATTCCTCGTTGTCCTTGTTCATCTGAGGCTCCTCAACATCCGTCCAGTACACCATCTGCATATACTGCGGATTCATATAGTACAGGAACATAGGCAGGGGAGTGGTGTCGTTCAGTTCTGCCAGTACACTGTCAATAGCAGTAGAGTCGGTATCGGTTGCCTCACCAGCTTGTCCCTTGTTCTTGCAACTGATCATCACTGCCGTCAGGCAGAGTGCGAAAAATAGTAATTTCTTCATGCTTATTGCTTCAAATCTTCATTCATTTATAAGGCTTCAGTCCCCAGTTGCGGGGACTCTTCCCATAGTTCTTCGTTGATCTTATCTTGCCATCTCACGTATTCTTCTATCAATCTCTTGGGCCAGAGCCTTATTGGAATCTGACAGTCCCTTAATTGATAGTATGTCTCCCGTGATATAGGCAAGTTGATGTTGCGTAAGGTCTCCTTTGTCAATTTCATCACGAATCACATTAAAGAGGTATGTAATATCATCCTGTGTCACATGGAAGTCCCATTTCGTTGCCTCATCGATGCTAACTGGTTTGGCAATGACATTGTCACTCTTGTCAAAGCAAAGGAACTCTACTTCAGGGAAGTTCTCCTTCAGCAGTTCCATCTTATGCTCATTATTGCCAAACGACTCAATCATATAGGGAATATGGATGAAGCGCTTGCTTTCCTTTCCCCTGTCAACAGAGTTTTTGAAACAATTGCGAATCGTGTTATAGATAGCAATCACCTGTACGTCCTTCATGCCGGCACGTTGTGCTTTCTTAATGGCACCAGCCAGTTTCTTGTAGGAGTTAAAGGCTGCGTCATACACGAGTCCTTTCTGAGAGAAGTCCATCGATTTGGTTGCCGTACTCTTACCACTTGCCGAAGGACCTGTGAAGATGACGATACTCGTCTTGCCAGCCTTGACCGCTTTGTCGAGCATCGCACTGTAAAGGGTGTCTACCAAGTATTTCTCCGCGTCACGGTAATAGATAGTGTTAGAACCTCCGTCATAACCGATAGGACGGAACAAAAGGCGCATCTCATCAGGGTCAATCTTGTTGCCTGCCGTTGCCATATACTTGTTAAGCAAGGGGGTCGTATGTGCTTTTGCCCATTGTGTCGCCTCCGTATTGATAAGGGTAGGCTGGGGAGACTCAATTGAGGATGTCGCTTGCTGGTGGGTCTTACAACCTGTAAAAACCATAAGAGTGGTTGCCATCAATGTGACGGCAACCACTCTTGATATCTGATACTTCATGTTCATGTGTATCGGAGGTGTTTAGTTCCTGTAGTTATGAAGCAGTTCCTCTACACGGTCGTTAATCTCCTTGGCGAGTTTCTGGTTTCTCGCACTGAGGTTAGGAATTGCCGAGAGATTACCCACGAGAGAGGGAAGTTGCTGTTCCCATAGTTCTCCGCTGTTGACAACATCAAGTTCTGTTGTCAGCATCTCATTGACTTCTTGTTCAGAGACATCATATTTCCACTTCTTTGCCTCATCAACACTCACCTTCACACCTCCGTTGTTACCTTCACAACTGACGGGGATGAGGGTAATCTCCGGGTGCTGCTTCTGCAACCACTCAATCTTACCCTTGCTGTCCTCGAACGACTGCATGAGGTAATCGATGGTGCAGAAACGGTTGCTGTTCATACCACGGTTGATGGAGTTCTTAAAGCAAGTCAGGATATCATTGTAAACCACAACAACGGTAATCTTGTTAAGTCCCTTAGCCTTGGCACGCTGGATGACATTATCCAGACGGTCAGTACCACCAGAGAGGGCTGCGTCATAGACCAGTCCCTCGTTCTTGAGGTTCAGCTTACGAGCTACCGTACTCTTACCGCTGGCAGGAGCACCAGTGATGATGGTCATGGTGTTCTTGCCGGCACGTGCCGCACGGTCGAGCATCACAGTATATAACTCGTCTACCACTGCCTTCTCTGCCTCACGATAAGCCGTGACGTTACCGCCATAGTAGCCGATAGGCTGGAACACGGTACGGACCTCATCGGGATCCAGTTTGTTACCTGCTGTGGCAAGATACTTGTCGATAAGTAACTGCGTACGAGGTTTAGCCCATTCTGTGGCAGCACTGTTCAGCAGGGTAGGCTGTGGAGCCTCGATGGTATAGCGGGAAGGATATCTGTTGATGCGGTTATGGCGACGGATGTCCATCAGTTTCTCCATGAAGTAATAACTGTCACCAGGCATCTGATAACGGGCATTACCATTGGGATCCGGCTTGAAGAGCATCTCCGACATCTCCCCCTTGTCGACGAAGGTCACCCAGCCACGGGGAGAGAGGTGGTATTCGTTATCTCCAAGAACGGCATTTACCAGACAGTTGGTGTCCCACATACGCTGACCAGTGTCACAGGTATAGTTGGTATACACTGCCTTGATGGGGTTCCAGTCGGTATAGGAGAGGTCTGCCACTACATCCTGTGGCGGGTAGTTCATCTTGTCACCGATATTGCTGGGCGACATGATGAGGTCGACCTTCTCAGGCAGTTTGCTGTAGAAGATAGCAGACTGTTTAGAGGCAGCACGCATATTATAGCCGCTGAGACTGTCACCAGCCTCGAAACGTCCAGACTGGATATACACAGCCTTTACCTTCTGTTTGAAGAGTTCCAGACCACTGAGATTTGAGTACTCGTCACCTCCAGACTCGAAGAGCTGTGAGAGGGTAGTGGCAAAGCCGATGGCAACAATCACGATGGAGTTGTCCTCAGCCTTGCTGAGCAGTTTACGATAGAGCTTGTAGCCGTCAGGCAGCTTCTTGGTATCCAGTGTACGCTTGAAGAGCGGATTACCCTGTGCGTCCTTCAGGTCACAGATACCATTATAAGGAATAAAGCAACGAGGGTTCTTCACCCCGTTACGCTCCAGTCCTACAGGGATGTCGGGGTGTCCGTAATAGTTATTGAAGATATCTACGATACCGGCGTTCTTGTCTCCCTCACGGTCCACGATGATACCCTTCAGGTCCACCAGTCCGTCATCGATATAATGGTGGAGCATCATCAGGGCGAAGAGGTCGTCCGTAGAACTACCAAAATCGGAGTCCAGAATCATCTGGATAGGCTGAACTTTCTTCTGGGAAGAAGATTCAGCGTTCTGTGCCTGTATACCAAGACAGGCAAACAGGCACAGAATAATAGATAATGTAATACGTCTCATTATACTTCTGGATTATTGGTTGGAGTAGGAGCGGCAGGCTCTGCAGGTGCTACGGGAGCAGCCTGTGTGGCAGCCTTAGCCTTGGCGTTAGCGGCAAGTTCCTTCAGTTTGTCCTTGCCCTTGAAGGCGAATACCCATACCAAGAAACCTGCGATGGCGAGCAGGATGATACCCAATATAGGACGATAGAAAATCCATGCGATAGCAATGATGATCAGTGACCATGCCACACCGATAACCCAGCAGATGATGCCAATGCCGAAGCCCATGATACTGGAGAGGAAAGGAACCACTTTCAGAATCATGCTCAGGAAACCGAAGATCATCTTCAATGCTGTTACAACCAGGAAGATACCGAGGATACGCAATACCCATGTCCACATGCTGTTGGCATCCTGAGCGTCCTCAATAATCTCATCACCAGTCTTCTTACCCATGACAAGGGTCTCGAAACGCTTGCCGTTCTTAGCCTTGAAGGGCTTGAAGGTATCACCGTCAACGACAGCCATCACTGTTACCTTGGCAGGAACGATCTTCTCGAAGGTCACACGGACGTCACCAACCTCAGGAGAACCAGGAACACGTCCGAAATAGAGCACGTTGCCAGCCTGGTGTACATACTCCAAGTCCTTCTTGTTCTCAGCATTAGCCATTGCCTTGTTGATAGAGTCGTTGACAGCCTGCAAAGAGTCTGCTACAGCTTTTGCGGAGTCAGAGAGTACCACGTTCTGAGTGGGCTGAGTGGGCTGAGTGGGTTGCTGCTTGACACCATAGAAACGCTCATAAGCGGTCTTGGCACTCTTGTCGAGCTGAGCCAGCAGGTCCTCGTTGATAGCGAGGGTCATTGCCTCACTGGAACGGATGCTGTGAATCAGACTCTCATTCAGCTTATAGGCTCCAAATGCCACATTCTCTGCCCACTGCTCTTGGTCCTCGTAAGTAGTCAGTACGGTGTTCAGCTTCTGATAGGCAGGATCCTTGAACTGACCAGACTCTACGGGGCTGCTGACCCATTCCTTACTATAGGTATAGGTCGTGGTGGTCACTTCCTTACCACCCAGTTTGTCCTCTTTAGTCTCAGAAGTGTGCTCTATCCACTGGTAGTACTCTACCTTGCGCTTCAGAGCGATAGCTTTGGCACCAATGCCAAACTGTCCGTCAGACAGAGAATCCTCTGTGGTTGCCATTGCCGTACCACAAACCAGTTCTCCGTCCAAAGCGGCATCTTTCTTCGCAGGATTAGGCATCTCGACAAAGGCACTGCCTGCCTCCTCGAGCATCTTTGCTGTTTTCACTGCACGTCCCTCGTTCCACCACAGCAGTGCTGTAGCGGCACACAAAAGGATAAAACCTGTACCAATACTCTTGAAAGAGTTACCTACTCGGGTTCCATAACCCGTTGTCGTTGTTTCTGTAAAAGCCATAATACTTTATTTGTTTAAATGATTGATTGTAAAAATTTTAATGTTCAGGTTTGATGCTGCAAAGTTACGAAAATATTACATATCTTGGTTGCTTTTTTCTAACAAAATGTTGTTAAAAACTTCCAAACTGTTAGTTTTTTGTCCCTTAAAGGCTGTCTAATAAGCCCTCGCAGGCATCCTCTAAGAGTTCGATGACGAGTTCAAAGTCCCTGTCACTGCCATAGTAGGGGTCGGGGATGGTGGGCTGGTCAGGGTGATGGCGCAGGTAGTCAGCCATGAGCCGTATCTTCTGCTCGTCGTCCTTCGAGTGTGCTTTGGCACGGATGGCACGAAGGTTCTCCTGGTCCATACCGATAATCAGGTCGAAACGGTCAAAGTCGTCTGACGAGAACTGACGTGCTCGTGAGTTGAAGTGATAGCCATGACGTGTTCCACAACGACGCATCCGAGGGTCAGGAAGGTCTCCGATATGCCAGGGACCGATGGCCGCAGAGTCGATGATGAACTGGTCGGTGAGTCCACGCTCGTCGACTAAGTGTTGGAAAATACCCTCTGCTGCCGGTGAGCGGCAGATGTTCCCAAGACAGATAAACAGTATTCGTTGTCTCATAACTGACTGCAAATATACAAATAAAAGGGCGAGGAACCAAAATTCCTCG
>CAJONQ010000099.1 GCA_905235835.1 uncultured Prevotella sp. | reverse complement strand
AAAGGTACGAATAAGTGAGTAAAATGCCAAATTTATTTGCAATTTTCCGAACGAGAGTACTTTCGAGACGCAGTCTCAAAGGTACGAATAAGTGAGTAAAGAACAAAAAAAGGTGCCTGCGTGATGCAGGCACCCTCTCAATTATTCAACCTTAGCTAACTTATTTTTATGCTCGAATTAATACCACTTCACATTTGAATCCTTTACCCAGTCAGAGAACTTGGAATACTTAGAAGCAATACCCTCACGCTCTGCAGTCCACATGTAGTAACGGTCTACCTGAATCTTCTCGGCAGGATTACCCTTTGTAGCCTGAAGAGTAATGGTTGTCTTTGTACCATTTACAGTCTTAGTAACTGTTACAGGAATGTTCAACGGATTATTATTGAAGCTACCTTTGATGTTGAATTCCTTAATGTCAGTATCTGGATTAAGATTTGTAGGATCGTTGATAACCATTGTGCTTGTAGAAACACCATAAGCCTCATGAACCTCCTTGCCACCAACGAACAGAGGCAGAGTACCACCAGCATTCAACAGAACGATGCGGGCACCATCTGAAGTAAATTCTACGTCAAATACAACATCGTTGTAATCGAGGTCAGCACCACTCTCAAGAGCACCGAGGTCCTCGGCAATGATACGACCACCTTGTGGCTTCTTAATACCTGGAGTAATGCGGATAACCCAGTCATTATAGTATTTATCTGGCTCAACATCATCTCTTTCAGTATTACTCTTTTGTTTATGATGCTCATAGTCAAAGCCAAGGAAATGCATACCAGAAACATCAGCATTAGCAGTGATTAACTCTGGCTTGTTATTCTTTGCCCAAGTCATAATCTCATCACCAGGAATAATAACATAGAGATTTCTGTACTGACTATCATATGAGTTATGATAACCGAAATTGGCAGTGCTTGTCTCCACCTGCAACTGGATCTTGTCACCATAATAAACCTTACGAGTGTTCCAATCGTCTGTTGGCAGACCTTTCAGCTCTCCACCAAACACATTACCATAATTACCCTCATCACCAGCATTATAGTTGCCTACGTGATCCCGATGGTCCTGATCTGTACCACAATAGAAGAAGTCCATGTTTGACTTACCACGAGCAGTAGAACTTACGTGCTGGCAGAAGAAATTCTTATAATCAATAGACACACCCTGTGGATCCTCTACATTAGTAAAGTAGGCAGTAACAATTGCCTTCTGATCAGCATGCAGTGGTTTGGGTACATACCAGCTCTCACCCCACTGGTTACCATTAGAAGAAGTACTACGCATACCATCAGGGTTAATAATTGGTGTATTATACACCCAATTCTGATCTGCTGCTGGCTGACCGAAAGTACCTACGAACAGATTCTCAAACTGCTGAGTAGTCTTCTGCTCTTCTGTCAACGGAGTCACTTCCTTGTCGCTAACACAGCTAGCGAGTCCAAGGGCTACGAAACCCATTAAAAATAACTTTTTCATCTTTCCGAATTTTAATGATTATTTAAACTTAATTGTTGTTTTTCTTTTGTCTAGATTTTCTGACATTGCAAAAATACAGTGTTTTTTTTAGAATAATCTAATACAGTATGTTAAATATTATAAAATTCAACGGAAACGTTTGCACAAATCAAGATTTTGTCTGTGAAATAGTTTAAAGTTCCAACCTTTTTTGTAATTTTACACCCCAAAAGCAACAATAACATGAGAAAGAACGTATTATACACCTTATTTATATTATTGGCAACTGCCATCATTTCAAGCAGTTGCATACGTAACGATTTCGATTATTATGGTTACGAGGACCAGCTGGAGGGTACCTTCCCTGTGGATCAGATTGATGAATCACATAACTGGTCGCTCACCAGTGTGACCAATACCTTCATCAAGGGCAATGTAGCCGATGCTAATAAGTTGCTGATCCTCTCGGGCAATCCCTTTGCCGAGACGAACGTGGAGATACTCGCTGAGTCATTCACCACCTCGTTAATCAGCAAGAATATGACGTATCTGGCTCCCTCCCATATCTCATCCGTCTATGTCGCCGTTCTTGACAGGTATGGCAACTACGTCTCTCTGACGAATGGTAAGATCGGGGGCGAGATAAATCTGGACAATACCATTCCTACGGGTACCCCCCGAGTGGTCGTCCCCCAGAAGTTGGTATATGGGTTCGAGGCGGACTATCCAAACCCCGGCGACTGGGATTATAATGATGTGGTGATAAGCATGACGAAGGAACTCACGGGGGAGACAACCGTTGATGTGCATGTCACCCTTAACGCAGTGGGCTGGATAGGTACTTCTTCTACACCTGCACAGATAGGTGCCGCCATCCGATGGGTTGACAGACGGTATGACCAGGTGAGAGACAAGGTGGAGCGTAATCAGGAATCGACTTTCATGAACGCTCCTGAGCATCCGCGAAAGTACTTCTCCGGGGAGTGGACAGACTTCCAGAAGTCACTTAACGGTGAGTTCGTCATCAACCTCTTCGACGATGCCCACCTCGCTATGTTCCACCTCGCTTCCGACGGCACTGTCTATCGTCGTTTCTTCAACACCATAGAGGATGCTAACAGTACCAATAACGGTGCCAAACAGCCTGCGAAGACGGTCACCTATACCTTTACCTTTGAAAATGAGTTCGATGCTCGTAACTTCACACTTGCAGAGCTCGACCCCTTCATCATCGTGCAGTATGGTACTGCCGGGGAGAACTTCTGGGAGGTACACACCAACCCCTACAAGCTGACTGAGATCCTATTTAAATACTATAATGGTGCTGCCACCAGCTATAACAACGGTTTCGCATGGGCTCTCGCCATTCCTTACACAAAGTTCCGCTGGCCTCTTGAGGGAGAACCGATCGGCATGCGCAAGAACTCCCTCGTGTCAGGTGCCTACCAGACGAACGGTCATTCTTTTGGGGAATGGATCCTCGACCAGACGCAAGCTCGTGACTGGTACAAGTATCCCGCTGAGGGAGCTGTGTATTAAAAACAAAAATTACGTGGTAAACAAAAAAAAGCGGGACACCTATTCGCATAGATGCCCCGCTTTTCAAAATATTATTCTTATTAAGTATTTGATGTACTCAATTATTCAGTTGTTGCAGTAGTGCTGGCATTTGTCATGGTCTTACCTTCCAGATAGTAGTTGAACCAAGACTTCATAGCATCTGTGCGGTCAGCATTTGGAGTCTCTGCCCACTTTCTGAATGAATATTCATCATCAAAGACTACAGGCTCACCTGCATTAGCAGTATTCTTACCAGGATATGCTTCAGTTACGCAAGTACGCTCTGTAGGCCATCTCCAGTCGTTAGGAATCATGATAGCATAAGGAGAAACCTTTTCCTTATCTGTCAGATATTCTATCCAATATGGCTCTGAAATCAGAACATGAATCTTTACATCCAAGTTCTTGAAATCACCATCCCAACCTGCTGGTGCATCTATGCCTAAATCCTCAGGAATAATACTAGCTGTGTTTCTACCTGTGTTCACCATTAGACTAGGATCAACACCAAACGCAGCATGAACCTCATTGTCGAACAGTTTGTGGTCGCCAACATAAGCCTCAAGGTTGAAGGTAGCACCAGCGGCAACCATCTTCACATCAAGCTTGTTCTGTTGAATCTCTGTGATTCTACCCTCTTCGTCTCTTACTGCATGGTAAGAAATCTTCAGCACTACGTCGTTCATATCGTAGTCGCCATTCACCTTCTGGTCTTCGAATGCATAGGTGTAAACCTGCGGCTCCTCATATGTCTCATATTCTTTCTCTTCCCATGCAGCTGAGCACTGCCCCTTCTTGATTTCTGCAAATGTAGCACTCTCAATGTTGGCAACGCTGGCATTGTGGATATCCCATGTGATACGACCATCCTTATCACCCTTTAATGTTTCTGCGTTAGTCTCATCCCAGAAATTTGGACCATCAAATGATGAGTAATTCATGAATCCGCCATTATAATAGTTGTAGAACTTCATGTTAGAGATGGCAGCGGTAAGGTGTTTGCCTTGCAGATGGAATGCCGCACCATTGTGAGAAGGTACATATTGGTTACCACCCAGACGAACATAACAAACTGCATCATCGTCAACAGCCTTGAAACCTTGGAAGGTTCCTTGGGCCTGTCGCTCCCATTTAGATCCGTTTGTAATCTGAATGCCAGAGTTATTAGCCATATTGACAATAAAATTGTCAAACATACCATACTTGAATTCAGCATAACTATCCTCCATCATGTTAAACTCACCGTCAAGGAATTTGCAAACGTCTTTTACAATGAGTTGGCAGTAGTTGTAGAAAGTTCCGTTCTTTGAACTAAATAACATTGTATTTGTAGTATACTTACCATTGTTAACCCATGTGACTTCGTCTTTGGTAACCTTTGTCTCTCCAGAAATATTTACAGTACCATTGGTGATGAAATTACAGGTAGAGTTAAATGTAACAGAAGAAGCAGTAAGTTTGCTGTCGTCACCAATATTATAGAAATATGAAGGATTTCCAGCACCGGCATTGAAAATTAAATCTTTTGTCACAGAAACTGTACCTTCATTATAGAAGTATACTTTATTTTGTAACTCAAAATAATAAGTATTAGGAGCATTGTATGTTCCTCTATTGAAAACTTTGATGCCGTCAATAGATGATTCTGGTTGTTCTGTTATGTTCTGGCGAGGATCGTTTACAGTAGCTCTCGAACCAACAGAGAAAATACCAGAGTATGGGGCAAAGTTATAATCCAAAGTTACATTACCTTTCAAAATGTAAAGGTTCATACTGATGACACCGTTGGTCTTTAAAGTAATATTACCATCTACATTAACATAAACGTTATATGCACCTTCTGTCTTGTTGGCCCATGTACCACCGATAGAAACTTCTCCAGTCTTTGTTACTTTGTAGTTATGACCAGCACCGTTAACTGAATATATATAATAAAGATTGCCATTATCATATTCCGCTGTCTTATACTTATCCATTGAAGTTAAGTCTGCAATTTCGTCTGCATCATCAGGAACTGTTGTTGGGTAAGCTGCGGTCAACTCTTCCTGTGTGGGGAAGGTGAACTGGCTATAAGTATCGCCTTTAATAGTGTAAGATCTCCTAGATGCAGAACTTGAACCTCCAAAGTTGAGATTCAATTTGTCATTCTCAATAGCAGCCTGTTTGTAGACAGTGTAACCCTTTGAGTCTGTCAGACCTACATAAAGGCTCTTCACACCAGAACCGCAAGTAAACTTACCTGTGAATGTCTCACCATTGTTAATAGTTCCCCTTGTCAAGAATACACCCTTGCCATCAGCAAGAGGATTGTTAGAGTAAACAGTTACACGATAAGTCTCGCCAGCCTTCTCGTCAACACTGACATTCGCAGTTATTTGTGTACTCATGTCCCACGTCTGCCCATCAGGAATATTCAGACCCAGCTGTAGCTCAGCGTTCTCTTTTGCAGAAGCATCTTGCTCTGCCTGGCTTATGCCGTCCACATCCTTGACACAGCTGCTGAAGCCAGCGACAAGAGCCAATGCGGCGAAGCCGTTCATCAAATACTTTTTGTTCATCATTAGTGTAATTGTTAAATATTAAACATGTTCATTATCAGCTTATTGCGTCTTTAATTACGTGTGTGCGCAAACATCTCAAATATAGTCTATAGTCAATAGTTCGCTGCAAAGGTAAAAAGAATAATTGGTAACTGCAAAACTTTTGTCGACAAACTTGCAACTTTTAACATTTCGTTGTGACAAAAAAGTGTGAAAATATTGTAAATAATCGAGATTTATTAACTTTGGTTTATAAAAAATAGATAACTTTGCAAACCAAGCTTTATAAATTTGTGCAATTCTTATAAAATGCATTTTATATGAGTATCAGTAAAGATGTCATCAAACAATGCCTGATTAGTAAGCAACGCGAGGTGGATGAAGCGGTGATTGTGAACCGTCCCGTAGAATTCGAAGAGAACGGCAATTATGTGATAGTAGGCGTGAGACATGCGGGTAAGTCGTACCTGCTGTATCAGCGTGTGCGTCAGCTACAGGCAGCAGGAAAGGGGTGGGACGAGATTCTGTTTGTAGACTTTGAGGATGAGCGTCTGGCGGAATTTCAGACGGAAGACTTCAACAGTCTGCTGGAGACCCATCTGGAACTGTATGGTAAGAAGCCAGTGGTGTTTTTGGACGAGGTGCAGAACATTCCTCACTGGGATAAGTTTGTGCGCAGACTGGCTGATGCTAAATATCGTGTTTACGTGACTGGCAGCAATGCGAAGATGTTGAGCAAGGATGTGGCAACTACGCTGGGTGGACGGTTCTTTATCTATGATGCATATCCATATTCATTCAAAGAGTATCTGACAGCGCAGCAGGTGGAACTGGGGGAGCATTGGGAATATGACACTATCCAGAGAAGTGACGTAAAGCGGCATCTGAATGAGTATTTCTATTACGGCGGTCTGCCAGAGATCCTGTCGTTTAAGAACAAACGGGCAATGCTTTCAAGCTTGTACCAGAAGATATATCTGGGTGACATCTGTGCACGAAACAACATTAAGAATGATAGGGTGCTGAACATTCTGATCAAGAAGATGGCAGAGAGTGTGAAACAACCGCTATCGTATAACAGGTTAAAGAACGTGATAGTGGCAACGGGGTCACCCATCAGTGTGCCTACTACGATAGACTATGCGCGATATGCAGCTGATAGTTGGCTGATACTGCCCATGGAGAACGAGGTAGGAAAGTTGACGGAGAAGGAGACTCAGAAGAAGTATTACTTTATCGATAACGGTTTGTTGAACCTGTTCCTGATGAATTCAGAAACGTCGCTGATGGAGAATATGGTAGCGGTGGAACTGTGCAGACGGTTAGGCAAGGAGAATGTGTTTTTCCTGAATGCGGAGAAGGAGATAGACTTCATTGTGCCTGACGAGAAGCTAGCCATCCAAGTGTCGTATAGCATCAAGGAGGAGACCACTTACAACAGGGAGGTGCCGCCACTGGTGAAATATGCCAAGGCACACGAGGACTGGAAGTGCCTGCTGATTACGTATGATGAGGAGGGCACGGAAGAGGGAATACCCGTGGTGCCTGTTTGGAAATGGCTGATGGAAGTGTGAGTTCGGAGGAAGGACGGAATTAAGGAGTTACGGATAGACGGAAATACTACATGTGATTTTTAAAATCTCAAAAAATTATAAATAGAGCCATAAAACGGCAATTCAACAAATGACCGAATGAAATCGCCACAAATCACCGAAGAAACGGAAAAACTATAGCAGAAAGCATATAAAAGTGTTAAATATCACACTTTTTATATCAGAAAGCATGTAATTTAATAATAATATTGTAATTTTGCATTCGAAAGAATATAATTTATATGGAAAAGACAAAATTATCGATGGTGGTAAAGGATTTGCGCAAGGAATATGGCCTTACACAAGAAGATCTGGCTATGAAGTCTGGCGTAGGCTTGTGCTTTGTACGCAATTTGGAACAGGGGAAGCCGACGTTAAGAATGGATAAGGTCAACCAGTTACTTGATCTATTTAACTACGAACTTACAGCAACTAAAAAGCAATGAGACAAGCAGAGATATATCGAAAGGAAGTCCTTGCTGGCATCTTGACAGAAGATGGTGGCGAATACCGTTTCTGTTATGATGAAGCATACCTCAAACATGGAGATGCGCTACCTGTAAGTCTAACACTCCCATTACAAACGGAGACGTTCGTAAGTCCTGTATTGTTTCCGTTCTTTGACGGGTTGATACCAGAAGGATGGCTGCTTGACGTTGCACTTCGCAATACTGACATCAGCATTCTTGACCGTATGTCGCTACTGCTGTTATGCTGTAAGGAGTGTATAGGTTCTGTCAGTGTAGTACCCATAAACAAGGAAGGAGGCGACAATGTGTAAATGCCTGTATTGCTATAAAGAATTGGAAGAGGGGCAGAAAGACTTTCATCCAAGATGTGCCCGAAAATTCTTTGGGACAAAGGATGTGCCCTTGCTGGAGTACAAGACCAATTAGCCGAGCAGGTAATTCGTGCTCAAACATCTCTGACAGGCGTTCAACCCAAATTGTCTCTGAACCTCGACAAGCACGATGGCTGTAGCCGACTGACTATCGTAGGACTTTGGGGAGATTATATCTTCAAGCCACAAACGGAAAGTTACGAGCAGTTGCCCGAAAATGAGGACTTAACGATGCACCTTGCGGAAGCGGCAAAGATTAGTGTGGTACCTCATAGTCTTATCCGTTTGGCTGATGGGAAACTGGGATATATCACAAAGCGTATTGACCGCACCGAAAATGGTGAGAAGATAGACATGGAAGACATGTGCCAACTCACATTGCACCCTACGGAATACAAATACAAAGGATCGCATGAGCAGATAGCAAAGACTATCTTGCAGTACAGCAACACACCAAAACTCGACCTTACGAATTACATGCAGTTGCTACTCTTCTGTTTTGTTACTGGCAACAACGACATGCACCTGAAGAACTTCTCACTCTACCGACCTATGGAAGGTTATCAACTGACACCAGTTTATGACCTACTGAATGTTGCCATTGCCAATCCGAAGGACAAGGAGGAATTGGCACTTACTCTTGCGGGAAAGAAAACGAAACTCCGTTTGACAGACTTCCTTAATGCTGCAAAGACAATGGGACTGGAAGAAAATGTTGTACAGCGTCTTGTTGCAGGGCTTCATAAGGTGTTTCCAAAATGGCAACAGTTCATAAAAGATTCCTTCCTCAGCGAAGATCAGAAACAGGCGTATGAAGAACTGGTAATTGCGCGATTGGATAGATTATAGATATTAATTCGAGTATGATTTTCATACTCAATCCAAGTATGATAGTTAAAGATGTTCAAAGAAACTCTATTTTGTGCCAGCCTAAACGAAAAACTTTGAGGGTGTGTCAAAATAGGCACATCCTCAGCTAATTTGCAGTGGGGCAATGTGTTATGGTGGGCAAATGGGGCAAATCGGATTTTCGTGATTGGGAGTCGTTTTGCGAAACGTGTTGTTGAGTATCAGTGAAAAAAATTACATTTCTTTGCAAATCTCACAAATTTTGCTTTTGCCCCTGCAGGGCGAGGATGGCGCGACGGTTTTACCCAGGGCGTTGCCCTGGGCTATGGGTGTATTGGCCTTTCAGGCCGTTGGTGCATCGCGGTGAATGGGAAATGTCTTTACCCTAAAACCACGTCGAGTACCATCATGAGGACAAAGCCAATGGCAAAGCCGATGGTGCTGAGGTTGGAGTGCTGACCGCTGGAGGCTTCGGGAATGAGTTCTTCGACAACGACGTAGAACATGGCTCCTGCAGCAAAGGTAAGCATATAGGGCAGGACGGGCATGAGCAGCGAGGCGAGTAACAGAACGGCCAAGGCTCCGATGGGCTCTACGGCTCCACTAAGAGAACCTAAGAAAAACGACTTCCATCTGGAATTACCTGCTGCCCGCATGGGCATGGAAATAATGGCGCCCTCGGGTACGTTCTGGATAGCAATACCTAATGATACGGCAATAGCGCTGGTCAACGAGATGTTCGTTATTCCATTCTCTGCTCCTGCAAACACTACGCCCACAGCCATTCCTTCGGGTAGGTTGTGAATAGTAACGGCCAAAGCCAGCATGACGGTCTTGGAGAGGTGCGAGTGCATTCCTTCAGGCTTATCGGTACCGATATGCAGGTGGGGCGTAAGCTCATCGATAAGTAGCAGGAACCCCATTCCCAACAGGAAACCGATGGCTGCAGGCATCATCGACCATGCTCCTTTCGACTCTTCCATCTCCATGGCGGGGATGAGCAACGACCAGACGGAAGCGGCCACCATCACACCTGATGCAAACCCTAACAAAGATTTCTGCAGGCGCAAAGGCATCTCGTCCTTCATCAAAAAGACGAAGGCGGAGCCGAGCATGGTGCCCAGCAGCGGAATCAACAAACCTATAAGCAGTGTTGTTATCATACTTCGATACGTTTT
>CAJONQ010000098.1 GCA_905235835.1 uncultured Prevotella sp. | reverse complement strand
ATCCTCGACGGACACAAGCGTGTAGAGCTTGCTGTTCCTGCGGATATAGACACGTTCACCACTGTCAACCCGGTCAAACGAGGTGGCCAGGTTGCTTCTAAAGTCTCTCATTGTCAATGCTGCCATAATTCAAAATGTTTGGTTCCGGGTGCAAAGATAAGCATAATTATCCAAACAGCCAAACTTTTGTGTACATTTTTGCGTACACGCATAGTGTCTGTATCTTTGCCACTAAAAAGTGGATAATAAAAAATAGTGATAAAATACGCCGTCACTGGGTGCCGGAACTTGAACAAAGGGGGAAGCCTTTCCTGATTTTACCTTCGTCAGTTTGCGTGTATTTTCACCGAGCGGTTCGGAACGCTTTCGGCGAGCCATTTTCCTTTGCAAAGGTAGGGCAAACCCGTACAACGGCAAGTACCGCAGGCTATTCCAGGACATATTTTGCAGCAGCCTTCCACAGATTGAAATCTGGGTATTCCGCAAAATTTCTCCCGTAATTCCTTGCCTTTTGTCCTCTGATGGGTTCGCTCCTTTTGGATGGCAAAGAAAAAGACTCAAAGCGATCCGAAGTCGATGACGACTGAAAATATTGAAACACACGGCTGACTCAGGTAAAGAAAGGCTTCAAAAGAAGAAAGACTAAAGTTCCTCTCAGCCGATAACTTCAAAACATCAGCGTCACAAACAAATAACCGTGACCATGTGGTGGCCAAGTCGCGTGGTGGTACCAGCGAACTCGACAACCTCCTGCCAGCTTGCCGAGCGTGCAATCTTCTAAAGGGCGATGATACGCAGGACTCCTTCCGGCTTCGGTTCTTCTGGGACACTCTGCATCCGGCAGATCTCGTCACCTACGACTCCATGGTGAAGGCCATCTCTAAGAAACGGTTCTACTTTGAGGGCCGTTGAGCCGGGCGCAGTCTGCTATGGCGTGGGCAGCTTCCCCATGGTCGTTGCCTGGTTAACCTTGCGCTGGTGCCGGTGCTCCCCAGTCCAGGATATTGTGATTGGCAACGTTCCTTATGAACTGCATGACAGTCCTGGCAGGAACAAACCTTTCGTTGACGGTATGATGCTTCAGCGTATCGAAAACCTCCCTGAAGTCCTCACGGTTGGCGAATTTTTGGATATATCCAATATTTCGCTCTTCTCTGATGTTGACTTTGAGATAGTCGCTTTTGATGGCAATATTCTCCAGATAGGAAGTCAGCTCTGTATGGTTCTGCTGAGCAATCGACTGACGATCCAGCTCTGAACGCGATGGTATAGTTACGGTTTCTGATGCTATTGGTTCCGGCGCACCACCTCCGTAAGAAGGTGTAACCTCTTTCTGGGGTTCTGCTTGGCCGTCACCGTCAGCCGTCTGCAACGGCATACTACTGGTTTCCGCCTGCGACATACCAGTACTGGCATTGCAGACTTTCTTGGTCTGCTGTGACTTGGCCTTCTTCTTTGCTGTAGGTTTCCCTTTCGCCAGTTTCTTTATTGCCTTCTCGTCGATGTCAGCAAAGGTGATCTGCTTTGCTGAGTCTGGCAATGTCTGGAGGCGGTTGAGGAACATCTGGAACTGCTGCCGGTAGTCGTAAGTGTCAGCATCCCTCTCTCGCCATGCCAGTACCTCATCGGCAATCTTGATGTCGTTCTTGAGTCTGGCATCAAGGGTTTCAACGTCATTAGTGGCAGGGAATGACTCAATGAACTCTATCGCGTTCAGAATATTGTCATACTTTCCTTTGACGCGGGATTGCTTCTTCGGTAAAGTGCCGTCAGAATCCGTCACTTGGTCATCTTTAATGTCGGCGGTAATATAATAGGCACTGTTGCGTCTGAGGTGTGGGACTTGGCTCCAGTCCCAGCTATCATGCTCGATAATGGCATCGGCAATCTTGTCGGGGTCAAGTGGACTGTCCTGGTGCTGCTCCAGATACCATTCAAGGTGAATATTCTGACACACAAGAATGCTGTTCTTTGCTTTCAGTCTCTGCGTAACAGTGTCACGCAAATACGTCGGCTTAATGGGAACAGATATTGCGGTAATTAGGTCATTGAGTTGGGACAGCCAAAGTGTCTGCAAGTTCTGTAGCTTGGTCTGCTCTTCGACGGTCATCGGTGAGGATGGCTTGAAGTTTCCTATCTTCTGAATTAGTTCAGATATCAAGTTATTACATGCGGAACACTTCTTGGTTATAATTCCACCATTCGCACTCAGTGACATAAATACTTCGTTCACACTCATGTCGGAAATGGACCTGAGATGTTTGGTGTTATAGTCTTTCAGCAACTTGCTACAAGGCACTTTAATTTCTTTGCTATCCTTGTTCATAACTTTTGCGATTGAATACTGAGACAAAGTTACTAATATTATATTATATATAGGAGGTGTAATAATAAATATTATGGATATTTAATAATAATAAATATTGCGGTAATACCTCAATTCTAATTGCGGTATAATAGCAAATCAAGTTTCTATGTATTACTTGAATATTTTGCGGTAAGTCGGCAATTCATATTGCGGTGACTCACTGGAAGAAAAACGTCGCATCCAGCGACGAACCGAAACGCTTCGTTAATAAACCGTAAATCTTCTGACAGTTCCTTGCACGTCCCGACAGAAATCCGTAACTTTGCGGGCAGAAGTGTTATTATGAATAACACAGAACCTAATTAGGGATTTTCTCGAAATTGCCCTTCGGGACAACTCCTTAAAATCCCATTAGGCCAACGGGGTTTCCCCATTGGATTCCCCACCAAGGGCTCCTCGCCCTATGGAACCTCGCAAGGGAGTGACCCCCTCCCTTGACCCTCCGCTCAGAGGTCTCGACCTCTAAGGACTCTGACCAGGATAACACCCTGGACCCGTTAATGATGTTGAACGAAAATAGGTAGATTATGGCAAAAGGTGTTGCACATGCTGGAAGGGGAAAAAGCCTCTCTTCCGGCGAAGCGCGAGAAAATGAGAGGCGTGGATGGACGGAAGAGTCATATCGCCGGAAAAATGAGTCACAGTTCAATAACTATGACTGGTCACGCCATAATCTCAACTTTGAAATTGCCAACGGCCAGATCATGCCATTGGGTAAACAGAAGGTTTCCCTTTATAATCGATATCACAATATTCTTAAAGGTCTTGACTTCTCTCAATATAAGGATGGTGCCACTAATCAGCAGCATACATATGTTGAACTCATATTGTCTGGCAGCACAGAGAAGATGCAGAAAATTGCATTCGGTGACCAGAATGTTGACTATACACGTAATCCTGAACGATGGCAAAATTGGGATGTGAAAAGAACAACAGGAAAAGGCAGCATTGAAGAATGGGCACTGGACGTTTACAATTTCGCATGTGCAAAATACGGTAAGGAAAATATCGTTGGCTTTGAAGTCCACCTCGACGAAACAGAACCACATGTTCACTGTAACATCGTGCCGACGGCTGTCATGAAGCAGCGCGGAAATGTTAGCGGCTACCACAAAATCGAAATGGAAATGAAGGAAGGAAAGATGGTGCCGAAACTTGACGGAGACGGCAACACCATCCCTGCAACTTATAAAAAGGGGAAACATGTCGGTGAGGTTGTTAAGATCTCCGATAAGAAATACGATGTGTTGTCTGATGACAAGAAGCAGGAATATCGCAAGAACGAGCGCGGTACAGTTTGGACGGTCAGCTATGCAACTTTCTTCGGGGGCAAGCTGGAAGAACGCAGTCAGAAGTTGTCCGAACTCCATGATGACTTCTATGAACAGGTAGGAAAAAAATGGGGATTTGAACGAGGTGACGTTATAGCACTCCTTCCTCCAGAGGAGCGAGCAAAAAGGAAGCACTTAACCAAGGCCCAGCGTTGGAAGCTGAACCAAGGAGAGAAGGTTTTGGATGAAGTGGACAAAAAGGTGACAGAACAGAATAACACCATCAAGTCTCAGACAACAACTATCGCCAGCTATAATGCACTCATTAAAATGAGAAGCGAAAAACTGGCACAACAAAACAATGAACTCCAAATAATCCGAGAAAATACAGAACAGGCCAAGGAAGAAGAAAGAAAGTACGTCGATGCTAAGAATGTCGCAGTTAAGGAGTTTCATGAACAGGAAAATGCCAAGGCCGAGAATAAACGGATTATAGAACAACAACGGCAAACTATTACTGAACAGCAGAGTGACATAATCCATAATGTCAATGCTCTCGATAACGTCCAGAGGGATTTTGATGGACTGAAAGAAAAAGTGAAAATGAGGGAGTCGGAACTGAATGGTGTTGAAGAAAATATCCAGACAGCAAGGAAAAACCTCGCGGACATCCAGACAAAAAAGGAGGTCATCCAAGGGGATGTCGATATTTTGGCGAAGGTAAATGGGTTGGTGTCAGAGCGAGTTGATGCTTACATACAATCCCTGCCTGATGTTTCAATGGTTATCACAGATGAAATAAGAAAGATGCTTGTCTCACCTATAAAGGATCATCCAAGAACTACTTCTCCAATGCCTCTTAAAGAACTTCAAAGAGTTGTCGAAGAAGAGCTGGAGAAGATAATTATGGATAAAGGCAGCGTCTGGAAACCCGTGACAAAGGAAGAACGGAACGAAAGAATGAAAGCTGTCATGACGGATATGACTACCATCCTCATTCAGACCGTCGGCCTGAAACAGAAAAAAGATATAGCCAGAGCACAGGGTGATCTTTATAAAGCCGTCAGGCGGGAAGCGGCCAAGGCTGCAAGTGATACGGTTAAAATAAGGGAACTGGAGCGTGAAGGCGTTAATGATGTCAGCCAGGTTAAGGAATTGAAGGAAACCGCTGAAAGAACCAAGGCTACTGAGGATATGCTGGAGTTTGCATGGCCAGGTGTAACGAAAGCCAAGAACATCCTGACTGACTCGGCTCTCGACAAAAACTATATGACTGCCGAGCAGAAGAAAAGCGTGTTGGGTGTTCTCAGGAATGACCCGGAACAACGGTTGGATGATATAATGAGGCTACTTAAATATGCTTGTTCATTCAGGGACATTCCTGTCGCTACCAGGGCTGAAGCTATAGAATCGTCTGTCGAGGGGATCATAAAATCTATCGCAAAAAGCGGATATGACCTTGTCAAAGAGGCTACTCCATATGTATCATCATTTGCCAAGGATCTTGAAATGACAGTTGCAGAGGCAGCGGAAAGTACAGCATCTGCAGCCGTATGTCTGATATTTGGGTATTTGGATGCTGCCACAACGGTATCTGAAGGGTGTGGTGGTGGAGGTGGCAACAATGACCTACCGAAGAAAAAGGATGACGAGGATCTGAAATCATTCTATGGTAGGTGTCTCGGTGCCGCAGTACGGATGATGAGACCATCCAGACAAATAAAAGTTGGACGTAGGTGAAATATTACGTTTTCAAGACTTTCAAATATCAAATATAACGGACTGCGCTCAAAGGAACACAAAAAGGACCGCCGTCTGCTACAGACAGCAGCCCTTGACAATTATCGCCATTCGCCCTGATGGGCGGCATCATGACAGTATGACCTCACGGCCATCACTGACTGTTTCTTTAGAAAGAGCCGCTACCAGACATTGGCCTGATAAAGCGCAGGCATGAAAGGCTGCGGCTCACGCCTTGCTCCGGTGGGACTCGAACACCACAAATTGCCGTATTACTACGGGGACCTGGCCAGTCAGGTCTGCGCCAGCAAGGCAGTTTAGAAATTTGGAGAGCTGTTTTCAAGTCGTTATCGGAAGTAGTTCCTTCCTCAGACCCTCGCAGACGTGCCGAAGCACCTGTGAATACCTATTCAGCTTCTCCAAAAAGTAATCGTCTTCACGTGTCATAGATGCTCGTTCTACTGAACGCCCCCTAAGTTCGACGTCTCAACCTGCAAATATCGCAAATGGAGATATTACTCCAGAAGAAACAAATGCAAGAACCGTTATCACGTCCTTCGACGATTAGAAGAACCTGGCACCGCAACGTGCCGCATGCCAGGCGAAATCTGGTACCTAACAACGAAATGGCTTACGCCGACACGCCAAAAGCGCAGGTATTAGCAGTACCAGAATGTGGGGAACCGCTACGCTCATGGCCACCAGAGGCCAAGGCTCAAGTGCCGACATTCCCCTATATTATCAATAATTCAAAGATCGCTTTTCTATGGCCTTTCGGCCTGTGTCAATTTTTTAATATTCCATCGTAGAAATCCGTATATCGCTTATTGTGGAGGTCGGTACCTGTGTAACTGTACCAGTCCTCTTCCTGCATGGCTCTTGCCCTTCTGGTCGTTTCCTCGTCATAGAAGCCATGAGGGGAAGAAAGGTTCATCTGGAACTCACAGCCGAGGTCACGCAGTCTTGACAGTTCCTCCATATCCATATAGAGGTATCGCTCCGGGTGTGCCAGTACTGGCTTGAAACCATCATCAAGGAGCCGCTTCACCTCTTCTGTCGGGTAAAGGTTCCCGAATGGCTCCCGGCTCCTGATGGGAAACTCTATCAGTAGGTGGTTCCCGTCCCAAGGTTCCAGCAGAAACTTGTCTATCGGCCACACTTCGGGAATAATCCTGTATTCCATCGACGGGAACAACTGAAGTTCTATCCCTTCCTTCTCCAAGGCATTGAGCAATGCGATATAGGCTGGCAGCACTGAGGATGGGTTGTTTCGGTAGCGATAGGATGAATGAGGGGTGCAGATAGCCCGCTCATATCCCCATTCCACCAGCTTCCGGGAGAGGAACACCGCTTCCTTTACCGTCTGTGCCCCGTCATCTAAGCCTGGCAATATATGGCAATGATAATCTGTATTCATACACTTTTGATTTCGTTACGTTTTCTACCTAATCTCCCGCAGTTCCAGACAGTCGAGCATGTTATATCTCACTCCCTCAATCTCGCTGTGCCAGGACTCATGAAAGTGACCGTAGTACCACTGATCGACGGGATGACTGTGTGCATATAGGTAGGCTTGTATGTTATCCATAACTTTCCGCTCTTCCTTGATGTCCTGCAGCAGATCCTTATCCTTCACCAGCCAGTCCTGAATATCGGCCCGTGACTGTTTCTCGCAGAAGGACGGTGCCGTATGTGTGATGACCGTATCGATAGCGCATACCTTATCGATGGCCTCCAGCCTTGCCTCGTCATAGACAGGCTTTTCGTCGGGCCAATAGACGAACGGATTCAGATCACCAAATCCGTAGTCTATATAGTTTTCATACCTTCGCCAGTTTCTATCAACTGAGACTGCACCACCGACGCAGAGGATGGTGTGACCGCAGGCCTTCAGGATGGAATAGTCGGGCACGGCCTTCCATCGCTTGTAGTTCACCTGCTGGCCGTCAAAGTATGCCGGGTTATCGTGATTTCCCCGGATGAACACAAGCCAGTTGTTAGCCTTTGACAGTCGGCCACTGAGCTGCATATACAAGTCCTTGTAGTAGCCTGGCTTCTGGAAGCCAAAGCCACAGTCACC
>CAJONQ010000097.1 GCA_905235835.1 uncultured Prevotella sp. | reverse complement strand
GATGGGCACAATATACGAACTTTCAAGAGAACGATGTTATCTGCATATTTAATATTATGTAGAGCGGTTAATAAAAGCAGAAATCCCAAACCTCGTGAGGAGATTTGGGATTCTGTGTTTGTTTGGAATAAATTATCTTTTGTTGTTCTCGTCGGTGTTATGCCTCAGGGATTACTGATACTACACTCTTGTCACGCTTTCCCTTGTGGAACTGAACAGTTCCATCAACGAGCGCATAGAGGGTATCGTCCTTACCCATACCAACATTGTTACCGGGGTTGTGCTTAGAGCCACGCTGGCGAACAATAATGTTGCCTGCAACAACCTTCTGGCCACCGAAAATCTTAATGCCGAGTCGCTGTGCTGCTGACTCACGGCCGTTCTTAGAACTACCTACACCTTTTTTATGTGCCATTTCTTGTTCCTCCTACGTTTTTAAGCGATTACTGATTTAACTTCTACCTGTGTGTACTGCTGGCGATGACCATTCTTCTTACGAGAGTCCTTGCGGCGCTTCATCTTGAAGACAATTACCTTCTCACCCTTTACGAGGGGATTGATCACCTCACACACAACTTTTGCACCACTTACGGTGGGCGCACCTACCTGTACTGAACCATCATTGTCGACAAGCAGTACCTTGTCAAATTCAACAGTCTTACCTGCCTCCACATCTTTCATGTGGTTGACAAAGAACTTCTTTCCCTGCTCTGCCTTAAACTGCTGACCGTTAATTTCTACAATTGCGTACATTGTTTTGTTATTGTTTAAACGGGTTTTTCCGCATGGCGCATGGCATTGTGCCACGTCTTAACTGAGCCACCACGGACTAAATCGGGCGCAAAGGTACGAATAATAATTGAAATAACCGAGAGAAAAAACAAAGCGATGACCCTCACAGGCAATCGCTTCATATCTTCAATAGGTATTAGTCCTTTTAAGGTAAAAAGATTGTTTTCAGGATAACTGATGCAAAAGTACAACAATTTTTAATACTGACAAAACTTTTCACCTATTATTTTTCGATAAATTACTTGTGTACCCACACAATTCGAATTTGTTTAAGGAAAATTCATAAATTATGTGCGCAAACGATTGTTATTCTTGTTTTTTATTCCTTTTGCCTTGATGATGGTTGCCGTTACGTCTCTTGTGTTGGTTTCCTTTACCACCACGCTTCCTTCCTCCACGCCCACGTGTTGACTTCCGTGGAGCTGCAGGCTTGTATTCTGGAGCATCCCCAAGTCCTTCAGGAAGTGTGTTCTTTGTAATATCTTTCTCCAAGAAACGTTCGATGTCAGAGAAATACTTCATATCATTGTCAGAGACGAAGGTGATGGCGACACCGTCACGCTGTGCTCGTGCTGTGCGTCCGATACGATGTACATAGTCCTCGGCATCCCGAGGTACGTCATAGTTGATGACCATTAGGATGTCATCAATATCGATACCACGAGCGACAATATCTGTAGCTACCAATACATCCACTTTCCCTGCTTTGAAACGATACATGACATCGTCCCGTTCCTGTTGGCTAAGGTCACTGTGCATGGGTGCACAGTTGATGTGCATTTTCTGTAATTCCCGTGTGATATCTTTCACCTTGTCTTTCTTACCAGAGAAGATAATGACACGTTTCAGCTCTCCAGCCTTAAACAGATGGCGGATAATTCCTAACTTCTGTGGCTCGTAACACACATACGCCGACTGTTGGATTTTCTCCGCAGGTTTGCTGACCGCAATCTTAACCTCTATAGGATTATATAATAAGGTACGCGCGAGTTGTTGTATCTTATTCGGCATCGTAGCAGAGAACATGATGGTCTGGTGATCCTTCGGCAACAACTTGGCAATCTGCAGGATATCATCAGAGAAGCCCATGTCGAGCATACGGTCTGCTTCATCGAGAACGAAGAAAGACAGTCGGGAGAGGTCTACGTGTCCCATCCGTATATGAGAGAGTAGTCTTCCTGGTGTAGCGATAATCACATCAGCACCCATCTTCAGTCCACGCATCTCTTGGTCAAAACGAGTTCCGTCATTACCACCATAGACAGCCACACTTGACACACCATCAAGGTAATAGCCGAAACCCTGCATTGCCTGATCGATTTGTTGGGCAAGCTCACGAGTAGGAGCCATCACAATACAGTTGATGGCATCTTTCGGGAAACCACCATCGTCCAGTAAACTCAGGATAGGCAACAGATAAGCAGCCGTTTTTCCTGTTCCTGTCTGTGCTATACCAATCAAGTCATGTCCGTCAAGAATCTCAGGAATACATTTCTCTTGAATGGGAGTCATCTCCTCGAAGCGCATATCATAAAGAGCATCGAGGATATTATCATTTAAATATGTTTCTTCAAAGTTCATTTAGTTGGGTGCTTGCCTATAACAGAAGTAAGCGATAATCGCATATAATATATTAGGAATCCATGCAGCCAGCATGGGTGGGGTATCGGCATTTATGGCAAAGGTGGAGCTGATGGTCTGCAACAGGATATAGGAGAAAGACAAAGCCAGTCCGATACCTAAGTACATACCCATGCCTCCTTTTCGCTTACGGGAAGACAATGACACACCGATGATGGTCAGGATAAAGGATGCAAAAGAGGTTGCTATTCGCTTGTGATACTCCACTTCATACTGTACCACATTACTCGAACCACGTTCCTGTTGTTTGGAAATGTAACGTTTTAGTTCGGGGGAGGTAAATGTCTCTTGTTGTCCTTTCGAGAAAATAAGGTCCATCGGCTCCATCTGTATTAAGGTGTCAATCTCAGAGCCGCTTGATATCTTCTCACGCATACCCTTTAGCTCACGGATTTTATAGCTACGAGCCTTCCAGTGATAACGCGAGTCACTGATCGTGTCGTATTGAATGACACTTGCCGTCATGTGACTAACCAGTTTCTTCTTATCAAATTTATAGAGGGAGAATCCATAGCCCGTCTTTCGGATATCATCATATTGTGAGATATAGGCGACCGTTCCTTTGTCAACCATCAGCTGGATATTCGTCGCCGTGGTGTTCTTTTTGTTGTTCTTATAGAGTGACTCGAAATCATGTCGCACGACTGTTCCCTTGGGAATAACATAGGCTCCAAGATAAAAGTTCAGGACAGCAATAAGAGCGGCGGATATAAGATAAGGACGTAAGAGTCGCTTAAAACTCATGCCACAGGCGAGCATGGCGATAATCTCGGAGTTGCCGGCAAGCTTGGAGGTAAAGAAGATGACAGCGATAAACACAAACAATGGTGAGAAGAGGTTGGCGAAATAAGGGACGAAATTCATGTAATAGTCGAACACGATTGCTCTCAACGGTGCATGATAAGTCGTGAACTTCGCCAGGTTCTCGTTGACATCGAAGACAATAGAGATGGAGATGATCAGGATGATGGAATAGATATACGTACCAATGAACTTCTTAATGATATACCAATCCATCCGCTTGACATATTGGAAAGGATTGTATTTCTTTAAAGGCTCAAGGCGATCCCATGGTAGTCGTTTCCACAACAACCTAATCATTCTGATAATATCTATCAATTTCTCCTTCATTACTAATTATACCCTTCTTCCTAAATCTTCAATAACCGAGCGTTTCCATTGTACAAAGTCACCTTGCTCAATATGTTGACGGGCATCAGTAACCAGTCGCAGGTAGAAAGCAAGATTATGAATGGATGCAATCTGCATGGCAAGTAGTTCCTGTGCCTTAAACAGATGATGAAGATATGCCTTTGAATGGATGCGGTCAATATCACAACCCTCAGGGTCAATAGGGGAGAAGTCGTCTTCCCATTTCTGATTGCGCATATTCATCGTACCGTGATAGGTGAATAACATGGCATTGCGTCCATTGCGAGTTGGCATGACACAGTCGAACATATCCACACCACGCTCGATAGCCTCCAGAATATTCTGTGGTGTGCCAACACCCATCAGGTAGCGGGGCTTGTCTTTAGGTAATATCTCGTTGACGACCTCGATCATCTCATACATCACCTCAGTAGGCTCGCCAACGGCAAGTCCTCCAATGGCATTTCCGTCAGCCCCTTTGTCTGCCACATGCTTTGCCGCTTCCTGACGTAAGTCCTTATAGGTGCATCCCTGTACAATAGGGAACAGGCTCTGGTGGTAGCCGTAAAGTGGTTCTGTCTCATTAAACCGTTTGATGCAACGGTCCAACCAGCGTTGTGTCAGTCCCAACGAGTTCTTGGCATATTGATAGTCGCTCTGTCCGGGAGGACATTCGTCAAGTGCCATCATAATATCGGCACCAATGATGCGCTCTGTGTCCATCACATTCTCAGGAGTGAAGATGTGTTTGGATCCATCGATATGACTACGAAACTCACAACCCTCCTCACGCAATTTCCGAATACCTGTCAAAGAAAAGACCTGAAAGCCTCCGGAGTCTGTGAGAATAGGACGGTCCCACGTGTTAAACTGATGCAGTCCACCGGCTTTCCGTAAGATGTCAAGACCTGGACGAAGATACAAATGGTAGGTGTTACCTAAAATGATTTGGGCTTTTACCTGCTCACGAAGTTCAGAGAAATGAACCCCTTTAACACTGCCGCAAGTGCCAACGGGCATGAAGATAGGAGTTTTGATTTGTCCGTGGTCAGTAGTGATGAGTCCCGTACGGGCATCACTTGCTGAGTCTGTATGTTGCAGTTCAAATGTCATTTCTCTTTCTTCTCTTCTTCTATCTCAAACTTGAGGGGATTGGCTACTATCTCATCTGTCAAAGCAAAATCCCATACATCTTGTACATTTTCCACATAATGGAATTGGACACCTTTCAGATACATCTCGGGTATCTCCTCGATGTCCTTCTGATTGTCACGGCACATCACAATGTCTGTGATTCCAGCACGCTTTGCAGCTAATATCTTCTCCTTGATACCGCCAACAGGAAGGACTTTACCACGGAGGGTAATCTCACCAGTCATGGCAGTGTTCTTACGGACTTTTCGCTGGGTAAGTGCCGAGGCGATAGAGGTGGCGATAGTGATACCAGCAGAAGGTCCGTCTTTTGGAGTGGCACCTTCTGGTACATGGATATGAATGTTCCAATTGTCGAAGATGCGATAGTCAATATGCAGTATCTCGGCATGTGCCTTTACATATTCCAATGCAAGAATGGCACTTTCCTTCATCACGTCACCAAGATTACCGGTTAATGTAAGTTTGGAGCCTTTGCCTTTAGACAAAGAGGTCTCGATGAAGAGGATTTCTCCTCCCACACTCGTCCATGCCAAACCAGTTACGACACCTGCATAATTATTACCTTGATAGATGTCACGATAGAAAGGTGGTTTTCCCAACAAACCCTCTAACTCGGTAGGAGTAATCTTCAGGAATGGAAGCTCCCCGTCTTTCGCTTTCTGGAAAGCCATCTTTCGGAGTGCTTTATTGATTTGCTTCTCCAATTGACGTACACCACTTTCACGGGTATATTGCTCGATGATCTTCTCAATCGCAGCTTTGTGGAAAGTCAAGCCCTTGTCATTTAATCCCGTATTCTCTTTCTCTTTGGGAATCAGATGACGTTTGGCAATCTCGTATTTCTCTTCTGTGATATATCCACTAACCTCAATAATCTCCATACGGTCCAGCAAAGGCTTGGGAATCGTGCCGAGGTTGTTTGCCGTTGCAATAAACAAGACTTTCGACAGATCGTAGTCTACATCCAGGTAGTTATCGTGGAAAGCATTATTCTGTTCAGGGTCTAACACCTCCAACATTGCCGATGCCGGATCACCATTGTGTGTGTTCTGTGTGACTTTGTCAATCTCATCGAGGATAAACACAGGATTGCTGGAACCAGCCTTCTGGATATTCTTGATGATACGTCCAGGCATCGCTCCAATATAGGTGCGACGGTGTCCACGGATCTCTGCCTCATCATGAAGACCACCTAATGAAACACGTACATATTTACGATTCAGTGCATCAGCAATCGACTTTCCTAAACTTGTCTTTCCGACTCCCGGAGGACCATATAGGCAGAGAATAGGGGATTTGAGGTCGCCACGGAGAGAAAGGACAGCTATATATTCAAGAATACGTTCCTTTACTTTTTCCATGCCATAGTGGTCACGGTCTAAGATCTTTTGAGCACGATCCAGACGAAGGTCATCCTCCGTGCATTCATTCCAAGGCAGTGATACCAATGTTTGCAAATAGGTGAGCTGAATATTGAAATCTGGACTTTGAGGATTCAGTTGGTCGAGCTTGTCAACTTCACGAAAGAAGATACGCTCGACATCCTCGCTCCATTGTTTGTTGGCAGCCTTCTCTAATAGCTCTTTCTTTTCAGGAGAACTCTCATTACCCATCTCTGCTTGCAAATTCTTAATTTGTTGCTGCAGGAAGTAATTACGCTGTTGCTCGTCAATATCATCACGAGTCTTATTACGAATGTCAAGTTTCAACATTTGAAGCTCAACCTCGCGATTCACAATCTTCATCGTATTGAAGAGTCGCTCCTTAATAGAGGACATCATCAACAACTTGATCTTCTCCTTGACAGAGAAGGGTAGGTTGGAGCAGATGAAGTTCAATGCCAGAATATTATTGCTTACATTTCTAATAGCAAATGAAGCCTCTTCTGGGATATCATCATTTAGCTTGATATACTCAGATGTTTGATTGCGCAAGTCATCAATAGCAGTATTAAACTCTGTATCATGGCTCTATTTCTGGTGCCATCTCAACATGACCAACCAGGAAAGGCTTATACTTCAGAAGTTCCAACAATTTGATTCGTCCTAATCCCTGAATGATTGCTGTTACATTACCGTTCGGTAAAGTAAGAAGTTTTAGCACTTTGGCGTAAACACCAATGTCATACAAGTCAGCACGGATCGGTTGTTCTGTCTCTGGGTCACGTTGACAGAATACGCCAATCATTAAATCTTCTTTTTCCGCCTGACGTACTACCTTCATACTTGAATCTCGACCAATCAGCACAGGAGTGACTACGCCGGGGAAAAGTACGAACGGCAAGTATCGGGAGTGAATCGGGGATTTCCACTTGATGGAGGTCGCTGTAATCACCTTCAACGTCGGCAATCATCGAAAACGACCTGTTTCTATTATCCATATACATAGTTATCGTTTCTTCCATAATAGGATGCAAAGGTACGAATAATTTGTTACACATCCAAATTTCCGCCCCTAATTTGACATCTATTTATAAATAATGTGTATTTAATCTGTTGGATTTGTACGGAGAATAATGCTGGTAGCTCCTAAGGTGAATAATGTACCATCTTCTATTCTTCGTCGCTCTTTGGGTTTTAACTCGACATTGTCTACAAATGTTCCAGTGTTGCTGTTGTTATCGAAAAGCGTATAGCATAACTCATTACGTTTATTGCGACTAACATTGATGGTACAGTGATTAAGGTCTACGCTGGGGTCAACGGTCTCAAAAGGAGTGTTAATGGGGTTTCCTTTTTGGTATTTTCCAATGACATTATCTCCCATTTGCAATGGTAATTCCTGTTTGAAATGGAAAACATTCTCTATAACGACTATACTACCGCATTCAGTGTTAAGATTGGAGAACTGAGCGTTATATGTCTCGTTTTCTTTCTTTTGCGTGTCTCTTAATTTGGATACTCCAATACGGATACCAAATTGCTTTCCACATTCAGGGCATTGGAAAACAAGTGACTGACCGGGCTCGTACTTTGTCTCGTCAAATGTTATATAATTATCACATTTTGGACATCTTACGCGTTTCATCCTTCAGCTTTTCTTTTGTACACCCATGCCTCCTCAAAATCCTCTTCAAAACGCAACTTATGTAATTCTATATATGCTGCATTTTCAGACTCAAAATGACCATATACTACGCGTACTATATTGTTGTGGATGTTTATTTCTGTATCTTTGAAACCTCTGTCGCGCATTTTCTTTGCGAAAACCTCAGCATTGTCACGTCTTACTTGACTGGCAAGTACGAGACAATAGGGGTTGGTAATTGTTGGAATCATCGATTTAACAGAATCAACAGCCTCCACCTCTTCTACCTTCGCTTTTACTGTCGAATCAGTTTTAGAAGGAAGCACAGGAGTTACTGTCGGCATGTTGGAGTCAATGGGTATCAGTTTGTTAATGAGATGGTTTTGTAGCGCACTCATCGTATTTGACCCCAGATTACTATTGGCAATAGGTGTTGTCATCATAAAGAACAACACAATGGCAGCAGCAACAGCTACTGTGTTTCGAATCCATGACATCTTGATGTGGATGGCATGCTCTTCTTCGTCTTCAGAATCAATTAGCTCAATGAGTGGCTGATCTGTGACATCTGTTAGATTCTCTTCGGGCTCTGGAAGTTTTTCCATGACCGTCTTTGCTGGACTACTTGCTACCGGTTTGAGCATCGGGAAATCAAAAGAGCCTAATCCGTACAAGTTGGGTGTAAGAACCCCAGACTCACAAGGCTCAAAGTAATAATTCCCCTCATCATTAGACATCAAAGTTCCGATACCTTCCAGCTGATAAGATCCTTCATACAATATCTGATGCCTGATTTGGTTTACCTCCTGTTCTATTTGTCGAAGGGCTTCTGGGTAGCTGATGTCATAAGCCTCGACGTATGACTGTGCTAATAGGGAGTCGTTCATCCTGAGCTGAGGGTTAAACCCTATTGTTCGAACAGGAGGAAGAAATAGCCCGTCAGCATCGTCAATATGTGCGGAAACATAATGTGTAACAAAGCCTCCAAAGTCAGGCACTGCCACACAATCATTGCTCAAGAGGAGCACTTCCAAATGTCGAGCTAATCCATTCACGAGTGCAAAAATAAGTATTTTTTGTGAAATGAACAAATAAAACAAAATGAAAAGTCATAAAAAGATAAAAAATCTATTGTTTTCTAATTTAATTTACTAATTTTGCATTTAGATGAAAACAATTTATGGAGACAAATAGAAATAACTACATGGAAATCACGCTCTTACAGACTGATATCGAATGGGGTAATCCCTTGATGAATATAAGACGTGCTGATGCTTTGTTAGATACTTGTAAGAGTAGTGATTTGTATATACTTCCAGAGATGTGGAGTACAGGATTTGCCACTATGCCCGAAGGTGTTGCTCATGACGAAAATGACAATGTCGCTCTACAGTGGATGCGTCAAATTGCCAAAGAGAGATGTTGCGCCATTTGTGGCAGTTTGGCAGTGCGCCTGTCAGACGGCTCATATCGTAATAGGCAATATTTCGTAGACGGTCGCCATCAGAGAGAGGCGTTTTACGACAAACATCATCTTTTTACTTATGGAGGCGAGCATCAGTCTTATACGGCAGGAGATCAACATACTGTTGTTGAATATGAGGGCTTTCGTATTTTATTGCTGACTTGTTATGATCTCCGTTTCCCATGTTGGAGTCGTTATTCTGATGGTCTTGAATATGACATGATAGTTGTTGTTGCCAACTGGCCTCAATCTCGTCAGTCTGCATGGCAAATCCTGACTCGAGCCAGGGCTATTGAAAATCAAGCCTATTTAGTGGGGGTTAATAGGGTTGGCGACGATGAATACTCTCATTACATAGGTGCGAGTTGTGTGATAGACCCTATAGGAAGAAGAATAGGACAGTGCCGTCATGATAAGATGGAAGCACTGACGGTTAGTTTATCTTTGGATGAAATTATCAAGAGACGTGCAAAATTTCGCGTCTTAGATGATAGAGATAGAAAAAAATAACGATAAACATTGTAGTTTGGCGAAAATTCTTTATCTTTGTAGTCGGAAATCAAAACAATTTGTTGAATGACGCTCATTATAGTATTATTACTAATTGCTTCATACCTGCTGATAGCCACAGGGCATTTGACTGGTGTTAATAAAGCAGCTATTGCTATGTTCCTTGGTACTGCCGGCTGGGTAGTATATGTATGCTATGGTACGGATTTTGTCATGCAACAGCATCCTGAAGATTATTTGGACTATTTAGCAGGAACACAGCCAACCAGTGACATGGTCAAATATTTTATATATGATAATATATTTTTAAAATATGTTGGTAAAGCTGCGGCTATCGTGATGTTCTTGCTTGCAACCATGTCTATTATCGAGTTGCTGAATAATAACGGTTGCTTTGATTTTATCACCGAATGGATTCGTACACGTAACTCAAAACGATTATTATGGACTATCACCATTGCTACATATATTATTTCTGCAAATCTGGATAATCTAACGACAACCACAATGATGCTAGTCATCATGCATAATATTGTGCAAAGTGGACGACAGCGTATGTTGGTAGGCTCTGCTATTGTTCTTGCTGCTAATTGTGGCGGATGCTTTACGGTGATAGGAGACCCTACGGGACTCATTCTTTGGGGGGATGGTGCAGTGACAGCTACACATTTCTCTGCGTATCTTGCTATTCCATCATTGCTGGCATGGGTTATACCTACCATCCTTATCAACTGCCAGTTGCCTGACCGTTTAGATTGTAGTTGGAGTACTTCACCATATCGTGGTGACGATACACGTTTGAATCGCTGGCAGCGTTTTGTGATGTTAGTAGTTGGTATCGGAGGCTTATGGTTTATTCCCACATTCCATAATATTACCAAATTGGCTCCGTTCTTGGGTGCTCTATGTGTGTTGAGTGTTTTATGGGTAGTTAATGAGGCTTTCAATCATAAATTGATGAATGCCGACCAGATGGCTCAACGTCGTATTCCCCGTGCTATACAATATGGTGCTATTCAGCAAATGCTCTTTGTGATGGGTATTATGATGGGTATGGGTGTTGTCGTAGAGACTGGCGTTTTTGGTGATATCGCATCATGGTTTGATGAAAATGTGCATAATATATGGCTTATAGGAATCGTCTCAGGATTCTTGAGCTCTCTCATTGATACTTTTACAGTTGCAGTAAGTAATATCATGCTTTATCCTATTGCCGAAGTTGGAGACATGGCACCCAATGGAGCCTATTGGGAGATCATTGCATTCTGTACAGCAGCTGGCGGATGCCTACTTTGTGTTGGTTCTACCAGTGGTGTCGCCCTAATGAGGATGGAACATGTGCGTTTAGGATGGTATTTGAAGAACTTAACTCCTAAAGTAGCTATAGGTTGGCTGGTTGGACTCGTTGTCTTGTGGATGGAAATCAATTTAATCTAAAAAGTAAAATGTTCTAAAACACGATAAAAATGAAATATTTTGAATAAAAGTTCGGAAATGTTTTTTTTATTTGAAATTATTTGTTATCTTTGCAAGGCTATAACTGTAAAAACAAACAACTTTAAATATTCAAACAGCTTATGTCTAAAATTAATGGACGCATTTCTCAGATCATCGGTCCTGTGATTGATGTTTATTTCAACACTGAAGGACAGGATGCAGAGAAAGTGCTCCCCAAAATTCATGAGGCGCTGACAGTTCAGCGCCCAGACGGCTCGCAGTTGGTGGTAGAGGTTCAGCAGCACATCGGTGAGGACACTGTGCGTTGTGTTGCTATGGATAATACCGACGGACTACAGCGAGGATTGGAGGCAAAGCCAATGGGGTCGCCTATTCTGATGCCTTCAGGTGAACAAATTAAAGGTCGAATGCTGAATGTAATCGGTCAGCCAATCGACGGTATGAAACAACTCGACATGGATGGTGCTTATCCTATCCACCGCGAAGCTCCTAAGTTTGAGGAACTTTCCACGACCAAGGAAGTACTTGCTACCGGTATTAAGGTTATCGACTTGTTGGAGCCTTATTTGAAAGGTGGTAAGATTGGATTGTTCGGTGGTGCTGGTGTAGGTAAGACCGTGCTTATCATGGAGCTGATTAACAACATTGCCAAGGGACACAACGGATTCTCTGTTTTCGCTGGAGTAGGAGAGCGTACCCGTGAGGGTAATGACCTGATTCGTGAAATGATTGAGTCTGGCGTTATCCGTTATGGCGAGAAGTTTAAGGAAGCCATGGCACAGGGTAAATGGGATCTCTCTTTGGTTGATCCTGAGGAAATGAAGAAGAGCCAAGCAACCTTGGTCTATGGTCAGATGAATGAGCCACCCGGTGCACGTGCATCTGTTGCCCTCTCAGGTCTGACTGTTGCTGAAGGCTTCCGTGATGGCGGTGGTAAGGATGGAGGTGCTGCTGATATTCTTTTCTTCATTGATAACATCTTCCGTTTCACACAGGCAGGTTCTGAGGTTTCCGCTCTGTTAGGACGTATGCCTTCAGCCGTAGGTTATCAGCCGACACTTGCTTCTGAGATGGGTGCCATGCAGGAGCGTATCACTTCAACGAAGAAAGGTTCTATCACCTCAGTGCAGGCTGTGTATGTGCCCGCAGATGACTTGACCGACCCGGCACCTGCAACGACATTTACTCACTTGGATGCTACCACAGTGCTCGACCGTAAGATCGCTGAGCTGGGTATCTATCCTGCTGTAGATCCACTGGGCTCTACTTCTCGTATTCTTGACCCATTGGTTGTTGGTAAAGACCATTATGAGTGTGCTCAGCGTGTGAAGGAGATTCTGCAGCGTTACAAGGAGTTGCAGGATATCATTGCTATTCTGGGTATGGATGAGCTCTCTGATGAGGATAAACTGACAGTGAACCGTGCACGTCGTGTACAGCGTTTCCTCAGTCAGCCGTTCTCTGTTGCAGAACAGTTCACGGGTCTGCCAGGAGTTATGGTTCCAATTGAAGAGACTATCAAGGGCTTCAATGCTATTCTTGATGGTGAGGTGGACGACCTGCCAGAGCAGGCTTTCCTGAATGTAGGAACCATTGAGGATGCAAAGGCGAAGGCAAAGAAACTGTTGGAAGCTGCTAAAGGATAAAGCCTATGTTAAAGTTGAAGATAGTTTCGCCCGAGAAGATAGAATATACCGGTGATGTTGAGCGTGTTGTCGTTCCTGGCACACAAGGTCAGTTTGAGATACTGACTAACCATGCTCCTATCATTTCCACTCTTCAGAAAGGTGTTGTGGAGTATGATGGACAACAGTTGCCGATATTGGGAGGGTTTGTAGAAGTACAGAAGAATGAGGTTTCTCTTTGTGTCGAGAAGTCAGAATGATACTAGAGGTCTTTCTCTCTGTCCTATTCTTCTTCCTATTGGGATTTGCCTATGTGAAGGGCTACGATATTGTCAAAAAGCACTCACCCGAGCACTTACCCCATTTCTATCTGATAATGGCAACGATACGTATGTTGCTCGTCGGTACAGTCGTGGCACTCTACGTATTCTTCACCGAGAATAGAGAAGACACCATCCGTTTTGCTATTATATTTATAATAATGTATATAGTGATGATGGTAGTTACACTGAAATTAAGACATTAAATGAAAATAATGAATCACACGAAAAGACTGCTTTGTATGGCACTGCTAGCCTTGGTGATGGCACCAGTGATGAAGGCGGAAGATTTCTCAGCCAAGGAGGTGGTACTTGAGCATATCAAGGACTCACACGACTGGCATGTGACAGACTATGGCGAAGGGAAGTCGTTGGTTATTCCACTTCCTATTATCGTGAATAGCTCCACAGGCTGGCATGTGTTCTGCTCCTCACAGTTTGAGCATCATCCTGATGCGGCTGGCCTCCGTCAAGGACCTTATGGTCTTGCTATTGCCACAGAAGGTGACCATGCAGGTAAGATTGTTGAGAATGGTGAACCTGTTCTCGACCTCTCTATCACCAAGACCGTTGCCGTGATGTTCATCAATGTGGCTCTCTTGCTTTGCTGTATTTTGTTCAGTGCTCGCTGGTACAAGAAGCGCAAAGCGTCAGATGCCGCTCCTGGTGGCTTCGTCGGTTTTATCGAGATGATGGTGATGTATGTGGTGGATGAGATTATTAAGCCTGGTGTTGGTAAAGGGTATGAGAAATATACTCCTTACCTCCTTACCTGTTTCTTCTTCATCTTCACCTGTAATGTGATGGGCTTGATACCATTCCCTCCAGGGTCTGGTAATGTAACTGGTAATATCGCCGTGACATTTTTCCTTGCCCTATGCACGTTTATCATCGTGCAGTTCTCTGGTAACAAACACTATTGGAAGGATATCTTCTGGCCTGAGGTTCCTACTTGGCTGAAGGCACCTATTCCTATTATTCCAGTCATAGAGTTTGTGGGTATCTTCACAAAGCCGTTTGCCTTGATGATCCGTCTTTTTGCCAATATGATGGCAGGTCATGCGATTGCTGTGGCAATCACCTGTATCATCTTCTTGGTAGCAAGTCAGGCGATAGCCGTCCAACTCTCCATGTCAGCACTGAGTGTTATTATGAGCATCTTTATGATGTGTCTGGAGTGTCTGGTATGTTTCATTCAGGCGATGGTGTTTACTATGCTCTCCGCAGTCTTTATTGGACTGGCTCGAGTAGAACCCGAACATGAGTATAACAATAACAATTTAAAACTTTAAAATTATGATTACAGCATTATTAGCAGCAGAAGGTGTTGCAAAGTTAGGTGCCGCAGTTGGCGCAGGTCTCGCAGCAATTGGCGCAGGTCTTGGTATTGGTAAGATTGGTGGTCAGGCTATGGATGCCATGGCTCGTCAGCCAGAAGTGATGAACAAATTGTTCACGAACATGATTGTTGCCGCAGCCCTTATTGAGGGTGTTGCATTGTTCGCTGCCGTTATCGCATTCCTCTGCATCTAATGCAAAGGTTAAAGGTAAAAACGTTAAAAGGTTAATATTCAGCGTATGGATTTATTAATTCCGAGTACTGGTTTGCTATTCTGGATGTCTCTGACGTTCTTGGTAGTGCTGTTCATTCTCTGGAAGTTTGGTTTTCCTGTTATCACTAATATGGTGGCAGAGCGTAAAGCTTTCATTGATGACTCACTGAAGAAGGCACATGAGGCAAATGAGAAACTTGCCAATATACAGAAAGAAGGTGAATCCATCTTACAGGAGGCTCGTGAGAAGCAGGCACAAATCCTCAAGGAAGCTGCCGAGACTCGTGATGCCATCGTAGAGAAAGCGCAGGAGAAGGCGAGGGCAGAGGGTGCCCGCTTGTTGGATGATGCGAAAGCCGCCATCGAGCAGGAGAAGAAAGCTGCCATTGCTGATATCCGTAAGCAAGTAGCTACGCTCAGCGTTGAGATTGCCGAGAAGGTACTTCGTCAGAACCTTCAGAGCGATAAGGCGCAGATGGATTTGATCGACCGTATGCTGGATGATGTTTCTGCTAATTAATCAAGGAGTCTGCGTATGGATATCGGAGTAATATCTGTTAGATATGCAAGGGCGCTGCTTAAGAGTGCTATTGACCAGAAACTGGAGGACACCGTCTATCAGGAGATGATGACTGTAGCCAAGAGTTATCTGGAAGTACCGCAGCTGCGTCAGACGATAGACAATCCTATGCTCTCGAAGGACAAGAAACAGACTCTGTTGCAGACAGCTGCTGGTGAGAAGCCCAGTGCGCTAACTAAGAGTTTCATCCAACTTGTACTGAATGAAGATCGCGAGAACGTGATGCAGTTCATGGCGAACTCCTATATCACACTTTATCGCAAGCAGAAGAACGTCATCCGTGGAAAACTCACCACTGCGGCACGTGTGTCAGCTCAGACAGAGCAGAAGATGCGTCAGATGGTGGAGAGTAAGACTAATGGAACAGTGGAGTTTGAGACCGAGGTGAATCCCGATATCATCGGTGGCTTCATCCTTGAATATGACACCTATCGTATGGATGCCAGTGTCAAGACCAGACTCAACAACATTCTCAACACACTAAAAAAGTAAAAAACAATGTCAGATAAAATTAAACCAAGCGAAGTTTCCCAGGTATTACTCGACCAGTTGAAGGGCATTTCCAGCGAGGAGAAGTTTGATGAGGTTGGCACCGTACTCACCGTGAGTGATGGTGTGGCTCGTATCTATGGTCTCCGTAATGCTGAAGCCAATGAATTGCTGGAGTTCGAGAACGGCACGATGGCTATCGTGATGAACCTGGAGGAAGACAACGTCGGTTGTGTGCTTCTTGGTCCGACTGCCGGTATCAAGGAGGGACAGGTGGTCAAGCGTACTAAGCGTATCGCTTCTATCCGTGTCAATGACAACATACTCGGACGTGTCATCAATCCATTGGGACAGGCTGTCGACGGTATGGGTGATATCGACCTTACGGACTCTTTTGAGATGCCGCTCGACCGCAAGGCTCCTGGTGTGATTTACCGTCAGCCTGTGAAGGAACCGCTTCAGACAGGACTAAAGGCTGTCGACTCCATGATACCTATTGGTCGTGGACAGCGTGAGTTGATTATTGGTGACCGTCAGACGGGTAAGACCGCTATTGCCGTTGATACCATTATCAACCAGAAGAGTTTCTTTGAGGCAGGAAAACCAGTTTATTGTATTTATGTTGCCATCGGTCAGAAGGCATCTACCGTAGCTACTCTTGTTCAGACTCTGAAGGAGCACGGTGCTATGCCTTATACCATCGTGGTAGCCGCTACGGCTGCTGATCCTGCAGCGATGCAGTATTATGCTCCGTTTGCTGGTGCTGCTATCGGTGAGTATTTCCGTGACCGTGGTTTTGCTGCCCTTGTGGTGTATGATGACCTCTCTAAACAGGCTGTCGCTTATCGTGAGGTATCGTTGATTCTGCGTCGTCCTTCTGGACGTGAGGCATATCCTGGTGATGTGTTCTATCTGCACTCTCGTCTGTTGGAGCGTGCCGCTAAGATGAACGAGCAGCAGGAAGTTGCCGAGCAGATGAACGACCTGCCGGAGTGCATGAAGGGTCATGTGAAGGGTGGTGGTTCTTTGACTGCCCTGCCTATCATCGAGACACAGGCTGGTGACGTATCCGCTTATATCCCGACCAACGTGATTTCTATTACCGACGGTCAGATATTCTTGGAGAGTGACCTCTTTAACCAAGGATTCCGTCCTGCTATTAATGTTGGTATCTCTGTATCCCGTGTAGGTGGATCCGCACAGATCAAGTCTATGAAGAAGGTGGCTGGTACCTTGAAGATTGACCAGGCACAGTATCGTGAGTTGGAGGCATTCTCTAAGTTCTCCAGTGATATGGATGCTGTGACGGCAATGACCCTTGACCGTGGTCGTAAGAATAACCAGTTGCTGATTCAGCCACAGTATAGCCCGATGCCCGTAGGTGAGCAGGTGGCAATCCTGTATTGTGGTGTGCATGGATTGATGCGTGAGGTACCCATCGACAAGGTTCGTGAGTGTCAGAATGCTTTCCTCGATAAGTTACGTACATCGGCTCCACAGGTCATCGAGACACTTGCCGCTGGTAAGATTGACGATGAGACGACAAAGAAGATTGAGGAGGTGATGGCAGATATTGCCGGTACTTATAAAGCCTAATAGCCTATGCCCAGTCTGAAGGAAATTAAAGGACGTATTGCCAGTGTTCAGAGCACCCGTAAGATTACGAGTGCAATGAAGATGGTGGCTTCGTCGAAACTCCATCATGCTCAGGTGGCAATTCAGAACATGCTACCTTATGAGACGATGCTGGAGCATATCCTGAAGTCATTCCTGGCAGCAGAGGCAGAGGCACAGACCATCTACGACCAGGAGCGTCCCGTGAAGCGTGTCGCTCTGGTTATTTTCTCCAGCAACTCGTCATTATGTGGCGGTTTTAACGCTAACATTATTAAATTAATGCAGCATGCCGTTGACGGATTGTCTCAGGAGATAGGACGTGAGAATATCGATGTCTATCCCATTGGTCGTAAGGTGGCAGAGAAGGCACAGAAGTTGGGATATAATGTCATGGGCAACTATGCCGACATGATAGATCATCCCAATGCTCATCAATGTATCGAGATGGCAATGGACTTAGGCCGTCGCTTTGCCGATGGCGAGATTGACAAGGTAGAGCTTATCTATCATCACTTTAAGTCAGCAGGTTCACAGATTCTCACCTCAAAGACTTTCCTCCCCATTGATTTGGAGAGTGAGTTGGATCGTGACCATGAGCGTGACCTGACAACTAATATAGTGACGAAGAAAGCACAGGACTACTTGAAGAAGAATCATCGCCAGCGTGAATACAAAGAGGACGAGACCAAGCCGTTGAACGACAACTTCCTGGTGGAGCCTGATATGAACACGGTACTGTCGCAGTTACTGCCGAAGATGGCACATCTGATGCTTTATACGGCATTGCTTGACAGTGTCGCCTCTGAGCATGCTGCCCGTATGGTAGCCATGCAGACGGCAACGGATAATGCCGATGAGTTGTTACGCCAGCTTAACTTGCAATATAACAAGAGTCGTCAGCAGGCTATTACCAACGAGCTGCTTGATATCGTAGGTGGTAGTGTGAATAACTAAGGCTGTCAGTTATACTAATAAAAGAAAGAGGGATGGGTCATTTGACTCATCCCTCTCTTTCTTTGTTGTTATTTGGTGAAGACCTTCTTCCCGTCGTTGATATAAATACCCCGTTGGACTGGTTGACCCGACAGACGATGCCCATGCAGGTCATACCATACATTACCGTTAACCTTTGCATCCTGCTTGACGGTCTGAATAGCAGTAATACCCAGTACAGCCTTAATGATGACGTTACCACCTGTCGGCATCGTGAAGGTATAGGAAGCACCGTCAACATGTGATTGTGTAACTGTTCCACCAGTAGACACCGTAGTGATATCCCATCCTGTTACTATCTTACCATCAGCGGGAGTTGCGTTCAGACTGACATTGCGTCCTCCAAAGAACTTACCCTCGAAGACACCCTTGCTCAAAGGAATATCGTTTATGGTGAACTGGATATTCCCAAGGTCATCCATACCTTTATTGATGGTCATCGTAGTAGGTGTTCCTAAATGATAGTAGTCCGCTATCTGTTTATAGAAGATGTCCGTACGAGCTTTGACCCAGTTGCGGGCATTGTTAAGTTCTTCATCGTAGTTAGGCCACCATTGATTGAAGAGCTTACGATGGTTGGGATATTCGAATTTGATCATGTCATACATCGGATCCCACACTTCGCGAGTACCTTTCTCGTTAAGGAAGTCACCCATATAGACAGCGCAGCGGTCGATGAACATATTGAAGAAGTTGGGGTCTTCCATCAGTCTGCGGAACAATCTGGTGTGTTCATATTGATTAGCCCAATTACGATTAGCGTCATAGTTGGGGTTATGAAGCCATTCTATAGAATTGTAGGATGCCGAAGAGCCGTAGAGTCCTAAGCCGAAGTCTGTGTCCTTGGCTATCCAGCGCCATCTGCCACCTTCTGTCTTAGGGCGCCACATCACGATATTGTTACCAGGGAAGTCCTGATTATTATAATAGAGGTTCATAATCATGAGGTTGGCAAACTCCCCACAATCCATCCATTGCTCATACTCGGCAAGTGTATGACCATGCTCGGCATAGAAAGCCTTGAAGGCATTGTAGTTGTCCCAGTCGCCTTCCTTCAGCTCATTCCAGTTCTCGAACATGTCGACATCCTCCACCCCATCATAATAGGTATAGATGTTATCCTCATTGGAGCGGTCGCGGATGTTCTGGATGCCTTTATAAATGCCATTGATATAGACAATAACTGGTCGCCATGACTGCCAGTCGAGGTCTGCATGCTCAGCCATGTTCCGTTGGATGATAGCGTCACGCATATAGAGATAGTCGAAGTCATTACCAGCATTGCGTAAGGCTATCGACTTGAAGTCTGTGATACCAGGACGCTGGTCAGGGAAGAACTCGTATTCTAGTCGCTTCTCCCCAAACCGCTTGTTTGCATAGAGAGCAAGCGACTTGAGGGGATTGCTACGGGTAGCACCTCCCATAATACGAGTCTCACAAAGTTGGTTCAACCGGCTCTCCTCATTGCCATTCTCGAAATACTCGAAGTTGATAGGTCTGCGCCAGTCGAACTCGTAGTTCTTTTTGCTGCTCTGATAATTGCCATCCACATAGATACCAATCTTTGGGTCATTCAAGTATTTATTGTCTGTCACAATCGACACGACGGGTAAGGTCAGTTGACGATTCGTAAAGAAGATATACGAATGGACGGTTGAGCGAGGAGACATATACCCATCGCAGAATATCGTGGCACGGATAGTACGGTTGCTACTGAATGTAATAGGGGTGGTGTAGACTGTACTCGTCTTCGTTGGCTCAGAACCATTGGTTGTGTATCGGATGACGGCTCCAGCAGGTGTCCCTTCTGGCAGGGAGAGTGTCAGTGTGTGTGTACTGGCTGCGGTGAACACGCCGCCTTTCTCACTGAATACAGGTTCTCCTAAGATGTCCTTCACCGTCTTACCGCAGTTGGTCTTTCCAGGAGTCGGCTCAGCCTGGTAGCCCCATGAGTCACTGCCGTCAGTCTTTCGACCATAAGCGATATTAGGAGCAGGTTGTTTCTTCAAGCCAGTCACCTGATCGACGACTTCTCCCCCTTTGAAGAGATACACCTCGCAGCCCTTTCCCGACTCCAGACGGAAGTCGGTATGCAGGTTTTTCTCCTCCTTGTCGCAATAGATGGTGACAAACTGTTTTGGCCCAATCGTCCTGTTAGGCAGTTGCCAAGCCTTTGACTCTTTGTCATTGTTCCCTAATTTATAACCGTTGAGGTTGACAGCCGTTGTTCCACTATTATACAGTTCTACCCAAGAGTCAGGGAAATCGTTAAGGTCATCCATGATACAATCAATATTCGATTGCATCAGTTCGTTGATAACCAGTTGCGCATGTGCCGTTGTGCCGGCAAGGAGCATGCACGAGACAAACATAGTTGATTTTAGTTTCATTGTCTTTAGTTTTTTGTTAATCCGAGTGCAAAGTTACGAAAAATCGAGAGAAATGCAAAAGGAAAGTTTGCTTTTCTTTTCATTTCCGAGACGGAGTAACTTCGACAAAGTCAGAAGTTACGAAAATAATTGGAATCATCGTGCTAATCCCCCAAGAATTATGTATCTTAGAATCGTATAGACCATCCTTCGCAGTTGTAAGAGCCTATGTAATCGATGCGAAGTGCCATCCTTCGCAAGTGTTAGAAGCATCCTAATCGGTTGCTGACTCCAGTCAACCGATCTGCTGACTCCAGTCAACCGATCGTTTGACTCTAAGTCAACCGACTGTTTGACTCCATGTCAACCATCACGTACTGTCCTCGTTTCATCTTACCCCAATGGATGGCATGCTTGGGACAATGGTGGTAACAAGCAAGACAGTTGGTACAGGAACCGTCGTGTTTCCATTGGGGTGGGGTGCCCTCGATATCGTCTACAGGACAAAGTTTGGCACAAAGCCCACAATGGATACAAGCCTCTTCTTCCACCCAGAAATGCCGGTCGGTGATGAGATGCTTGTTGTAATAGCCACCAATAACATAGGTATAGGTGTAGGGAATGGCTCCCTTGACGAGTTCCTCCACACCACGCTGACGATTACCGATTACCTCACAGATATGCAGTATACGTTCTTTGGCACTTTCTATCTTCTGATGAACACGTTCTGGAGTGTCCAGATGCAAGAAGGAGAAGCAGACATTCGACTCAGGCATCACTACCGCAAAAGCAGCATCTGTATGAAGACCTTGTCGTCCAAGTTCTTTGTTGAAGATACGCATGGCATGTCCCATGTTATCACCACAGGTGGTCAGTGCATATATATAAGAGGTGGAATGGAATATCGCCTTGCGGATGAACTCACGGACGATGCGGGGTGGTTGCCAACCATGGGTTGGAAAGCAGAATCCCAATCGCTCACTCTCCTGTAAGGTATAGTCACAGGAGTCCTTTTT
>CAJONQ010000096.1 GCA_905235835.1 uncultured Prevotella sp. | reverse complement strand
TTTCATGCCTTCACAATTTTACGGGGGAACACATGCCCCGAATGCAAAGGTAGTACAAAATAGCGAGACAACAAAATTTTTTTTATTAAACTATGATTTTTCATATTATCTCGAAGCGCTCTCACAAAGCGAAGCGACTAAAAGAATGTCACTATGAATATTTACTATCAACGAGACGTTGTATTCAAAATAATGGGGATGGACCAATTTAGCACATCCCCATTAGACGATTCATTTGGTAACAGGACGAATAGTCAAGCCATAATACCTGTTGAAATCCTTCAACGAATGCTCACCTCCGTAAAAAAGAAGATACTGCGCATGCCTCGGATCATCAGAAGCAAGTGTAGAAGTCCAAATACGACCTCCAGTATTCAGGAATCTGTGTTCATTTCCAGAACGTTCCCCAGCTGCTGGAATAAATATGGACTTACCGTTAGCTCCTTTTATTTCATAGCCATTAGTATCGCCATGTTTCACCCAAGTCCAAGTACATTTTTCCACCAATTCTTTTATGTCATCTGATGTCGGGATATGCCAGTTTCCACCCCAAATTACATGGGCAGCATCATCTTCAAGACTCAGAATAGTAAGGTTATCTTCAACACCAAATTTGCCATATTTGTTTTCGAAACCATACTTCGTCAATGACGACTCATCACCATTGCCCCATTGATAATTACTCCATGCAAAATGTTCTCCCGAAGACTCCAAACTGTAGCCGACAATCTCACCCCATGCAAAATAGTCACCAGTATCCTCCGGTTTTGAAGCGCCAAGATTGACATTTGCCCATTTGGTACCACTTGGTAAACCGAGGTCAACCGCTACGACCCCAGCAGGGGCATAACTTCCATCCTTTACCTCAGGAGCATCATCGTCATCACTGCCACAAGCAGAGAGACTCACACATAGAGAGAGTGCCAAGAAAGCAGTTCCCTCAAAAAATAAGAATTTCTTTTTCATCTTTTTTAGTTTTTATGGGTTTACAATAAAATTTTCACTTACCTATTCTACTTTCGAGCCAGTTAAATTCTATGACTGTATTTGTAGTGAGCAGAACGCCTCACTCCTCTGTGCAAATTGAGGTCGGCCTATAACAAAAGCGCATAGTATCTCAGCGCGAAAGGCTTACAACGAACTGAGTCATAGCTCCCACACCATACTGAAGGGCATCCTCATCAAGGTCAAACTTGTCGTTATGATGCTGGGCTGTGCTACCCACCTCTTTGCTATTCACCCCCACAAGGGTGAAGACTGTAGGGGCAAGTTGGCTATAGAGTGCAAAGGTCTCGGAGCCGTACCATACGTACTGCGGATCATCAGTAACGTGTCCTGGATAAAGTGCCTCCAATTCCTGCCGAGCATGGCGGGTGTAAGTAGTGTCGTTGCTCACAGGTGGAAGGTCTACTTTCATCCTGTCAGTGTAGTCCACAGTACAGCCATGAGCTGCAGCCACGTTTTCCGACACGTTCTTGACCAACTGCAGGGCATGCTCTCCTGCCGCGCGGTCGAAGAAACGCAGCGATCCCCCAATAAAGACACTGTTGGGGATGACGTTATAGACTTGCCCTCCTTCCAGTTGGGTCACTCCGAGCGTAACGAGTTTTTCCAAATCGCGCTGGTTGTTCCATGCGATGGAGATAGCAGTAAGCACGTTAGCGGCAGCAAATACAGGATTGACAGACTTATCGGGACGTGACACGTGACCACCTCTGCCCACGATATTATACGCCAGTGTAGCCATACCTGCCATGATGGGGCCTTCCTTTACGAAGATCTGACCACTGGGTACATTGCTTGCTACATGATTGCCATAAATGACATCGAGCTTAATGCCATCTGCCTGCAATGCCGCTATCATGGGGCGGATGCCGCTGTTACTCTCCTCGCCCTCCTCGAAGATAAAGACGACACGACCATGCAACTGGTTGCGCAGATTGGAAAGGATGCGGGCAGTACCGAGGATGATGGCCATGTGTCCATCGTGTCCGCAGCCCTGAGTGACACCCTTGTTTTGGCTTACCCACTTCTTTTGCTTGCCTTCTCCATTGGTGGGGCTCTCCTCAATGGGGAGTCCATCAATGTCGGTGCGCAGTCCTATAGTCTTGCCCTCGCGTTTAGTATCGAGGATAGCGTAGAAACCCGTGCTACCAGGCACATCGTGGATGCTTATGCCACCCAGTTTCTTTAATTCGGCCTTCAGATACTTGGCGGTTTCCACCTCCTTGCCACTCAGTTCGGGGTGAAGATGGAAGTGTCGCCGGATATCGCGGACATAACTGTCTTGTAATTCCACTTGCTTGCGAACTTCTGAAAGATCAACACCTCCTATCGCCCTAAGAGCCATAGGAGATGTTGCCAGAAATCCTACAAACAGCATTTTATGTAGTACTTTCATACGTATTGCTGTTGGGATAGTTTAGTCCGTATAGCCAGGATTCTGAGGTTTGATACCAAGGTCTTCATTCTGGGTTCCGCTCGGGATGGGGAAGCGATAGAAATGACCATTGATGTGCTCATACTTAGCCTTGAGGAAACGGTGTATACGAGCGAAGTAAGAGTTGACCACATTACCGTCTCTGCCGATATTGCCTGCCGTAGCATAAGAGTCATCAAAGTGTTCGAAATCCTTCACAGTCAGCACAGTTGCAATAAGATTCTTCCAACGAGTAAGGTTCTGCCAGTGACGCTGCTCATAAACAAACTCATACTCCCATTCCTTTTGGATATCTTCGAGTGTAGGGTTGCTAATATTGTGAGATTTGTCACCCTTAAATCCACGTTCACGAATCAGGTTAAGAGGACCTTCAGCATCACTATTACGGCCCAACTGTACAAGTGCTTCGGCCTTATTGAGGAGCACTTCAGCATAGCGGATTTCGATGCGGTCAACATAGTTGTATAACTGAGTTGTATAGACGGATTCAGAAGTACTACGGTCAACACCTTTGCCATAGACGGGAAGAGTTACAGGGGGCAGATAGGTGTGCTTAGTACCATCGCGCGGGTCGGTTATTTCAGTCACGATAGAGAATGCCTTACGTGGGTCATCATTTGGCCAGTTTTCGAATGTGTGGATAGGCTGAATGTGATTGATTTCAGACGTCTCCTGGAAGGGATAGGTCCAAGCACAGTGATTCTGGTGGTTACCCTGCTGGTCGATGCCATCACCTTCATGGAAGATGGTGAAAATTTGCTCGGGTCCCTTGCTCTCATTAGCAATGCCGAAGAGGTCCTCAAACTTAGGTTGAAGGCTATAGACGTTTAACTGATCCACCTTATCAGCATACTCGATAACCTTGTTCAGATAATCCTTATTCCACGCCTTGGGAGCAGGATCAACGCGAGAAGACTGGATAGCCTTCACCTCCTCAAAGTTGAGTGGCACACTGGCCCACTGCAAATAGACGCGGGTAAGCAGAGCATAGGCTGCTCCCTTACTGGGGTTAATGGGTGATGACGGCTTGGTAGGCAACACCTCGGCAGCCTCTGTCAGGTCTTTCACTACTTGAGTGTAAACAGCATCAATACTGGCTCGCTCAGTGTTGTTAGCCTCAGCAGTAGTAAGACGCAAGGGTACCTCTCCCCACAGCACTGTAAGCCAAGAGTAGAAGAGGCCTCGAGAGAACTTAGCCTCGCCAATAACAAGTTTTTTCTGGGCATCTGTGAGTTTTGTCGACTTCTGTACCTGCTCAATAGCATCGTTCACTGTGCCGATACCGCTATAGAGGGCATTGAATGTCTTCTTGCTATACGTGGTTTCAGTGTACTTATCGTAATCCAATGTCACCATTCGGGTCACGTTATCTTCTTCTGCACCCAGGTATGATGTTCCCAATTCTGTAGGAGTATCCACCATAGAGGTAAATGTAGAACTCAGTGTTTGATACGGACGATAAGCTCCACGAATAAGGGCTTCAGCCTCATCAAAATTCTGGAGTTCCTGTACAAGGTTTCCGCCTTCATCGTTGTCGCTGCTGCACGATGTAAAGGCAGAGCCCAGTGCAGCGATCAAGAGGGTTGAATAAAAAAACTTCTTTCTCATTTTATTTTCTCCTTTTTTTAAAATTGTTTAATTATTTGTATGTCAATTATTGTTTGTCTAATATTTTTTCCGCCACAAAGTTATGAACTTTTAGCGGATACTGCAATCCCTTTGATGTGGTAAATAGATACCGCGGATATGGTAGATACCACCTAAATTCGAGAGTTATAGGTGAGAAATAGCAGTTACAAATTCACTTCCACGCCAAAAGAGAAGGTGCGACTCTTGGGGTAAGCACCCATATCCACGCCCGTGGTAAGTTCAGGGTCATAGCCTTTGTAATGCGTGAGAGTGAAAAGGTTCTGTGCACTTCCGAAGACCCTAATGCTCTGGATAGTTTGACGGAACTTGAAGGTGTAGCCCACCATCAAATTTTGAAGTTTCAGATAACTGGCATCCTCAACATAGCGGCTGTCCAGATAGGGAGTGGCGGCATAGCCAGTAATGGCCGGTACATTGGTATAAGGGTTGGCAGGTGTCCAACTATTCTTCATGGCGACAGGAGCATTATAACTACCAGAGGGATTCTCCAAATAACGTCGCAGCAAATTAGCAACTTCAGCCCCATGTGAGCCTTTAAAGGAAATGCTTGCATCAAAGTCTTTCCACTTCAGCGTGGAGGAGATACCGTAGAAGAAGTCGGGCTGCTGACTGCCAAGAACAATCTGATCGTAGGTACTGACACTTCCATCAGGTTCTCCATTGGGTCCACTGATATCACGCAAGATAGCCTTACCAGTCTGGACATCTACCCCATCAAAGATAACTCCATAAAGTGAGCCTACAGCCTCACCTTCTTGCAGTATGCTCTCCTGTAACTGTCCGCTGACGAACTTCTTTGTACTGCCCATATAGGTAAGTTCGTTCTTATTGTGGGTGATGTTGGCAGCCAGTGATAATTTGAGTTTCCTACGATCGATGATATTGGCATCAACACCGAACTCGACACCTTTGTTCACCACGTTTCCTACGTTCTGCAACTGCTGAGTCACGCCTGTGGAGGAATTGACGGGTTGATAAAGTAGCAGGTCGGAGGTCTTCTTGTAATAGTAATCAATGACAAAGTTGAGATCTCCTTTTAAGAAGCCTACATCTATTCCCACATTGTAACTGGCAGTGGTTTCCCACTTCAGATTCTCATTTCCAAGGTTCTTTTTTGTATAGGCAGTTTGACCTCCGTAAGAACTGGTTGTATAAGAAGTAGCGTACTCGTAGTCTGCAATTTCCTGATTACCGACTGTACCTAAACTTGTGCGCAGTTTTAGATGAGAGAGCCAGTGGGCAGAAGCAAGGAATGCTTCCTTGTCGATATTCCACGAGAGTCCGACAGAGGGGAAGTAGCCCCATCTGTGTTTTTTGGAGAATCGGCTGGAGTGGTCAGCACGGAAAGTTGCCGTAAGATTGTAACGATCAAGCAATGTGTAGTTCACACGTGCAATGATGGAGTTGAGCGTGGACTTACTCTGTCCAGAGTTGGGTGTATAGACTTGAGATCCGGCACTTAGGTTGTTGTAGCCAAGATCTTCGTTGACATAGTGCGAGGTGGTACTTGTGTTAAAATTGGTACGAGTGTTTTGTGTAGTATAACCGATGAGAGCATTGAGGAAGTGAGCATCTGTCAGATTCTTTGTATAGTCTAGCGTCCACTCCGTCTGCACTGTCTGGTTCTGTCGGTGTCCAATACTACCCACGCCTCCTTCATTCAGACCGAGTGCTGTGTAAGAGGGCGCGTAATAGTTCTGCGTGATATTGTTGAGGTTGGCACCTAAGGCTACTTTTGCCACCAATCCTTCTATGATGTTGTATTTAAGCGATGCGTTGAGCAGGACATAATTGTTGATGCTCTCTGCTGTAGTATTCTTCAGGTCAGACACAGGATTAGCCGAAATACCGTTAAGTTTGAAATAGGCGTTCTCGTAGGGGTTATTGTAATTGTAAGAGCCATCGGCATTATAAACGGGCACCACGGGTGGCATGAAAAGCGCGTAAGTGAGGGAGTTTGTGATACCTGCCGAATATGGTGATGACTGGTAGTTGACGGGCTGTGTTGTACTGAGAGCGTTCTGCGTTGTCTTACCAACAGTCGATGAAAGACTTAACTGGAACTGCTTTGATATTTCATGCTCGAGGTTAGCCCGCAGGTTGTAACGCGTGAAGTCAGAGTTGAGCACAATACCCTGCAGGTCGGTATAGTTACCCGACAGAAGGAATCTCGTTTTGTTTGTACCACCACTCACACTCAATTCGTGAATTTGGCTAACAGTAGTGCGGAGCACTTCATCCTGCCAGTCCGTACCCTTACCCAACGCGGCAATTTCATCACTGGTGTAGTTGCCCCGATTACCAAAATAGTCTGCTTCCATCTGCGCCCAGTCGCGTGCGTTGAGGAGATCAAGTTTCTTAGAGGGTGTGTTGATTGAGAGTGTAGTCTTGTAGCGGATATCGGTTTTGTTATAGTCACCCTTCTTTGTCGTGATGATAATCACACCGTTGGCACCACGCGAACCATAGATAGCCGTAGCAGAAACGTCTTTCAGCACCTCAATGCGTTCAATGTCGCTGGGGTTTATAAACGAGAGGGGGTCAAGTGAACTTTCGATGTCACCAATACCTGTCGTTTGCGTAGATGCATCATTGTAGTAGATAAATCCATCAATAACGTAGAGCGGGTTGTTGCTGGCATTGACCGAGTTACCTCCACGGATGCGGATGGTGCTTCCCGCGCCTGGCTGTCCGCTTGTGGTTACGTCTACTCCCGTCACTGAGCCTCCGAGGGCGGCATCGATGGTGGGGGTGGGATAGTTTTCAAATATGTCCGTGTTCACAGTAGCCACACTACCCGTCAACTGGGTGCGCTTCTGGGTACCATAACCCACGACAACCACCTCGTTGAGTTGATTTCCGCGTTCCACCAACTGGATATCCAGCGGTTCCTCGTTATCATATACATCCACATCCTGCGAACGGTAGCCCACAAACTGCACGCTGAGCGTCAGGGGCAATTTCACCTTTGTGGTGAGGGTGAACTTTCCGTCCAAATCCGTGACTGCACCTAATTCCTTTGAATTCTTCGGTACCAACGTGGCACCGATAAGGGGATCTCCCGTACGGGCATCGGTAATGGTACCCGTAATGGTGGTCTGTGCCGATATTGACAGTGGCAGCAGAGCCAACAATAAAATTCTAATTAAATTTTTCACAACAACACATAGACTTTGTGTGTATCACCCCAGTCACAGTCCCCTTGCGGGAAACTGTGAGAGGTGAACACGATTAAACAAGCAACGCTCTGTAAACCCGAGCGCGGTTCCTTTAAATTATTTCTGAGCGATGTCCTGCAGGCGGATATTGCGCTGCTGGGCGGCGAGTTCTTTCTGAGAGAGAACGAGCAGACCGTATTCGTGGAGGTACTGCTGTCCGTCGGTGAGAACCCAGTTTACGAAACGGTTCAACTGGGGATTGTTCACATCGAAGGTGAAACCGATCTTTTCGATGTCGATGCCTTC
>CAJONQ010000095.1 GCA_905235835.1 uncultured Prevotella sp. | reverse complement strand
GTGACGGTTACAGTTTTAGTGAAATCGTACTGAAAAGATTGACTATAACTTTTATTATATATATAATATATATATTATATATATAATAATATAAATATATGGGTTTATTCGCTTTTGAGGATTCTCATTTTTGGAAAACTGTAACCGTCACCGTCACCGTCACCGCCTCCTCGTTGCGATGCCCGTACCTTCGTGGGTCGAAGGTACGGGCTTCAATCGGTAAAAACAGAGGGCAGTCGGTAACTGATTGCCCTTCAGTCGGCAACTGAATACTGGTCAGTCGGTAACTGAATGTATTGTTGTTATTTCTTGGCGAACTGTCCGAAATAGTTGAGACAGACATCACGCCACTCCTTGGCGTTCTCCACCTGTATCTTCAACCGCTCGTCGACCTCACGCCAACGCTGTTCGTCGACATACGCCCTCATCTTATTGTGCCACAGGTTCTGGTACGTCTCCGTCATGATGACACCCTGGTTATAGTGATACTGCAACGACTCCCAGAGGGTGGATCCGTCTTTCATCTTATAGTCCCAGGGGACATGGTGGAACCACAACAGCAGGTTCTCAGGACACGTCTCCACCTTATCATATATAGAGGCATAAGGCTCGCGATACTGGCTCACGGCATCCGTTCCCGTAGATGAGCGGTCGAAGCCGATACCATCCTTGTCTGCCTTGTGATAGTAGACGGGACACCACTCCAAGGGATACTCCGCTTTGAAGCCGTCAGGCTCCGGACCATAGTGGTGGTCGAACTTGAAGATATGGTGCAAGCCGAGCGGCATCATATAGTTGACACAGGTCTCCCGACTCTCCTCCATGACGGTAGACATGAGGAACACGAAGTTCTCGTCGATGGAGAAGGTCTGCTCCAACCACTCACGGGCAATCTGGTCTGACGACAGGGAGGGGTTCCACGCAAGACGTCCGAAAGCATACCAGTTAGCCTGTGAGAAATGGTGTCCGCACCAGTTGGCATCCTTTCCGATATTCGCCACGCCAGCGATACCAGCCAACCAGTCGGGTTCCACAAACTGGAAGAACTCCTTCCACATGGGAGCGAGGTAAACCAGATGGAGCGACTGTCCCAGATACTCCTGAGTGATCTGTAGCTCCACCATATTAGGAGTCTTGCTAACTTGGTCGAAGACAGGGCTATAGGGCTCACGAGGCTGGAAGTCGAGCGGACCGTTCTTCGTCTGCAGGATGACATTCTTATGGAACTTACCGTCCAGTGGCTGGAACTCAGAGACGGCTTGCTTCACACGGTCCTCCCCCTTATGGTTGGCACCATAGACGAAGCAGCGCCACATGACGATACCTTGATAAGGCTCCAAAGCCTCCGCCAACATATTAGCACCATCGGCATGCGAGCGATGATAGTCACCGGGCCCCGGTTGCCCCTCACTATTCGCTTTCACGAGGAAACCGCCGAAGTCAGGAATCAACTTATAGATCTCCCTCGCTTTATTCCTCCACCACTTACGGACACTCGCATCCTTGGGGTCAGCCGTCACCGTGTGTCCGAGAGCCATCGGGGTGGCGAAATTGATGGAGAGGAAGACACGGATGCCATAGGGACGTAGGATATCAGCAATATTCTTCACCTCCTTCAGATACGGCTTTGTCAGCATCTTCGGAGAAGCATTGACATTATTAAGTACGGAGCCGTTGATGCCGACAGACGCATTGGCACGGGCATACTCACGGATAAGTTGCTCATTCAGTTTAAACCACTCGAAGATACTCTCTCCCGCATAGCCACGCTCTATAGAGCCGTCGAGGTTGTCCCAGTGGTTAAGCAGACGCAGCTTGAACTTAGGCTCCTGCTGCTCGTCTTTGATGGGCATGTCCGTAGCCTGCAACCGCAGTACCTCATAGGCACCATAGAGCAATCCGATATCACGATGTGCGGTAATGGTCAGCTGGTCGTCATTGCCACTGATGACATATCCCTCATTGTCTGGCATGGACGGGTCGAGACGCAGCATGACATGCGAGCCCTGGTAATACCTCTGCAGCTCCTCTTTGGCTATCGTGACGGTAGGTGATCCCGCAGGACTCTCCACCTGTGCCGTATTAGAAGGCTCATACCTCAGCCACAGGCTGTGTCCGTCCTCTGCCTGAGCCCATGTCACACTGACAATCGCCAAAATGGTCAATAATAGTTTTCTCATATCGTTACTCTGATTTGTTAGTCTCATTCTGTGCGGTGCTTCCCGCATACATCTTAACATATTCTTTAGGTGTCATACCGAAATACTTCTTAAACTGCGTGGAGAAATGCGTCTGGTTGTTAAACCCTACGGCAAATGCTACCTGAGCCACATTCACCTTATTCTCCTTGATAAGACGTGCCGCCTGCTCCAGACGGATATTCTTGATGAACTCGCTGCAGTTGATGCCAGCCAGTCGTTTCATCTGCCGGTGCAGATGGGTTCGGCTGATACCTACTTGCTGTGCCAGGTCTTCGATGGTGAACTTAGGATTGGCGATATTCTCGTTAATCTTTTGTATCACCCTCTCAAGGAATAAGTCATCGTTTCCCTTCATCTCCACCTCGTCCATCTTATCCTTCTTGATCTGCTGTACCTCATATTTTCCTTTCACACGACGTACATTATCCACCAGGTTGTCAATCAGGATATGTAACTCCTCCATCGAGAACGGCTTGGCGAGGAAAGCGTCAGCACCCTTCTTCAGTCCCTCCAGTCGGAAAGACACCTCCGACTTCGAGGTCAGCAAGATGACAGGGATATCGCTGACATTGGTATTCGACTTGATACTTCTGAGCAAGGTGATACCATCCATCTCCGGCATCATCACATCCGTAATCACCAAGTCGAAAGAATTGGAGAGTATCATCTTCAACGCTTCCTTGCCATTGGCGGCATACTCAAAACGGTACCACTCCCTAAGCTCGTGTTTGATATACGCTCCTATATTCGCATCTCGACTACCAGGATCTTGAGATTCTTTGACGCCTGCTGCTTTGCCAACTTCTGTCCTTTCAGCTTCATCGGTTGTGGATTCTCCTCTATCTCCTCTGGCTTGAGATGTTTATTCCCCAAGGGCAGCTCCACGGTCAGGACGGCGCCACTGTTTCCGTCAGTACGGTTTGCCGCACTGATCTTACCGCCATGCATCTTTGTCAGCGCACGACAGAGGTTCAGTCCTATTCCTGTACCATCGATATGCAGGTCAGTGGATTTCCTGCCCTGATAGAACCGCTCGAAGAAACGCTCTGTGTTATTATCCTCGAACCCCATACCATTGTCTATCACCTCGATGATGGCATGCTCCTTATCGGGAGCGGTCGTCAACCGGACAGTGATCTCACCATGGTCATAGGTATATTTAAACGCATTCGACAGGAGGTTGGAGATGACCTTGTCAAACTGGATGCGGTCTATCCATGCCGTCACAGGCTCTGAGGGGTACTCATAGTTATAGGAGATATTCCGCTGTTGTGCGTTATACTCGTAAATCTTATAGATACCACGGATAAACTCATTCAGGTCGGTTTTCACACACGACAGCTTCATCTGGTGCTTGTCGATCTTCCGTTCGTCCAGAATCTGGTTCACCAGCAACATGAGCCGCTGGGCGTTCTTGTCTATCGTATTCAGATCGGCTTGGTTTACCGGGTCATCCAATCGCTTCTTTAATTTCTCCAGAGGACCCATGATCAGTGTCAGCGGGGAGCGGATATCATGTGTCGCATTAATCAGGAATCGCATCTTCGTCTCCTCCAGGTCACGACGGCGCTGACGTTCCACATTGAAGATGATCAACCCCAGGAAGCCTGCGATGATACTGAGGTAGATCAGGTATGCCCACCACGACTTATACCAAGGTTGCAGCACGGTGATATGGAGCAGTCGCACATCCTCACTGACAATCCCGTTGCTCGTAGCCCTGACCTCCACGTAATACTGTCCCGGCGGCAACTGTGTGAACGTAATCTGGTTGGCACCCTCATTCGTCTGCATCCATGTCTTACTGCCATTCACCCGATACTGGAACACGATATTATCCGTATTCTGGTAGTCCAGCAAAGAGAACTCCAGCGTAAACGTGTTGTCGGCATATTCCAACTGGAAATAGTCCTCCAGAGGATTCAAGGTCTTCCCATTGCAGAAGAAACGGGTCAGGTATACCTTCCCCAAGTGAGCCGTCTGGTTATTGATATCCTGAGGTCGGAAGGTGGTGATACCGTCTGCCGTACCAAAGAATATCTGGTCGTCATGGCGATGGAGGGCGGCACCCATGATATATTCTTTCGACATCAGTCCGCTACCACCGATATGACCGATCAGCTGTTTCCGTTTGTCTGTATACTGCCAGATGCCATTGGTGGTGGAGATCCATATATCACCCTGACTGTCCCTGACCATCGAGCAGATCATCTTGTCTCTCAGGACATGGGCATTCGCGTCCTCCTTCACCTTATTCGTCTTCCAGTTGTAACGGTACAGACCCGCTTCGGTACCAATCAGCATATCCCCATCCTTCGTCTCACAAATAGCATGGCATTGCAGGCCTTCCAGTATGGCGTTCCATCCGCGACTGTTGAAGATCTGTCCGTTAGGATTCATCATCGACGTGCCGTTGGTGGTCGCTATCCATAACATACCCCGTGAGTCAAAGGTCATCGCCTTGATCCAGTCATTACAGAGATAGCCTCCACTGCGGTTGGTCTGTTGCATACTGACCATCTGTGACTCGTGGGTATTGGTGTCGTAGATACATAGTCCCATACCAAAGACACAGATATAGAGTCGCCCTTGTCCGTCATCCACCATACAGTTCAGTCCTCGTCCGTCGAACGACTTCTCCATGATGATTTTCTCTGTCGAGGGATTAAACCTATAGAGCGTATTCTCTGTCGTCAACCAGTACTGTCCCAGCTTATCACGGTACATCACACGGGTACCTCCTGGTGATGCGGGATGTCCCAGGATATGTCCTGTCTGGTCGAAACGGTAAATACCATTATTCTGTAAGGTACACCAGATGTCATCATTCTCCCCAGGCACGATAGACGCCACATTACCACCCGTGATATAATGCTGGTTGGAGAAGCTCCATGAGTTGAAGGAAGCTTTCTGCTTGGAGATGAGCAGCAGTCCCTTGTTATAACATGCCACCCATAAGTTCTGGTTCTTGTCTTCCATGACATCCACGATATTCGCAGACGACAGGTCGATACTGGCATTCGCATACTCTATGCGCTGCAGGCTCCTTCCGCCTTTAGGGAGCAGCAGCACACCACATCCTGCCGTAGCGATATAGATATTCCCCTCATTGTCCATATTCGCTTCCTCGATACTGACATTAGGGTCCAGCAGAGAAAGGTCGACATCCGCACGCCGCAACTCCTCCGTCTGATAGTTGTAGCTCATGATGCCGTACATACAGATAATCAGCATCTCGTCCTTGGAGTACTCGATATAGCTCATGGGCTGTCCGCATTCTGACTGATAGTCACGTAATGCTGCTGTCTTATTACCCTTCACCGTATAACGGGTGATGGTGGGGATATGACTGCTACGCCAGAGATTTCCGTTACGGTCGATATGGATACGACTGCAGAAATCGTCTATATGTCGCTGGCAGAACAGTTCCTCATAATGAATATCGTCACTTCCCTTCTTCAGGGAGAAAAGTCCATAACCTGCCGTTCCTATCAACAGGTCACCTGTCGCTGACTCTATCAAGGAACTGACACGCGGTGTGCGATGGTCTGGGAATTTGTATCGCTTGAATTGGTCGTGCTCGTAGTCATACCGTGCAAGACCCTTTGAGCCTCCCACCCATAGGTTGCCGCTCTTGTCCACAAACAAGGAGGCGATCTCGTTGTCTGATATCGACGTAGAGTCCTGATTGTTATGATGGTATGTCGTATAGCGATAGCCGTCAAACTTATTCAGTCCGAACTCCGTACCTATCCATATATAACCATAATGATCCTGACAGATACAGATGATCAACCCACTCGACAACTTGTCGGGCGTATAGAGATGACCCGTGCCAGCCTGGCACCCCATCCCATAGAGAAGACAGGCTACCAGAAATAGTTGATGACATAAGTATTTCATAATAGTTGTGCTAGTATGGTTTTCTTCTTATTGTCTCTTCAAGAGATTCAACTTCTGTTGGGGAGCCAGCACGTTGCTTACCTGCTCGGTATACGTCGTCAGGTTAGCGCTGACTTTTCCTCTGATGTCACGGCTCGATGCTCCGATCTCGAAGGAGTACTGTCCTGCCTCCACGATCCAACGGCTGTTAGCCTCATCGAAAGAAGCGAGGTCACGCTTTGCCATCTGGATGGTCAGCGTCTGACTCTCTCCTGGTTTCAGCTCACGGGTCTTGGCGAATCCCTTCAACTCATGCTGGGGCTTCTCTATCGTACCCTTCGGCGCTGCGACATAAACCTGTGCGATCTCCTTACCAGCCACCGTGCCACTATTCTTCACCGTCACACTTACGGTGATATTGTCACCACTCACCTTCACAGCAGGCTTGCTATACTCAAAGGTCGTGTAGCTCAGACCGTAACCGAAAGGATAAGCGACATTCTTGTCGAAGGAGTCGAAGTAGCGGTAACCTACATAGATATCCTCCTCGTGATTGGTATAGTCATAGCCGGAGATTGGCATTTTCTGTCCAGACATCTCCTTAAAGGTATAGAAGTCCACGTTTCCCGGGAAGTTCTTGGTAGAGGGATGGTCTGTAGCAGCGACAGGCCATGTCATGGTGAGCTTGCCGGAAGGATTGACCTTACCCGTCAACAGGTCGGCGATGGAGTTACCACCCTCCATACCTGGTTGCCATGCACAGAAGACAGCATCAGGATAACTACTCCAGGAGGCTGTCTCGATGACACTGCCGGAGTTGATGATGACGATGACTGGTTTACCAGCGGCATGGAATGCGTTGCAGACATCAATGATCAGGCTTCGCTCCTCGGGAATCAGATTAAACTCCGTGTCGATATCACGGTCAACACCCTCTCCTGCCTGACGGGCTATGGTGATGATGGCTGCGTCGGCATTCGTCACCTCCTTTTGGATACAGACAGGATCGATACTGATCTCCGGATATTTCTGCTGTCCGAAGTATTCCATCTGATACCATTTGGCAGGATGACGCTCTGCCTGGAACTTCACTTTGGCAAATGCGATGTATTTACGATAGATGTCCGTCAGGGTCTCGGAGGAGCTGATACCTGCGTTCTTCAGACCCTCGAGCATGTCTACCACATAAGGTGGATGAACACACCCGGAACCTGTGCCACCCGACAGGAAGTCGTAGGATTTCTCACCAAAGAGGGCGACGGTCTTAACAGCGTCTTTCTTCCAAGGCAACGCACCATTGTTCTTTAACATCACAATACCTTCGGCAGCACTCTGACGGGTGATTGCCGCATGTGCCTTGAAGTCTGGATTATTCGAGGCTGGGTACTGGTGGAAACTGGGTGTCTTCACGATATACTCCAGCATACGACGAACATTTCGGTCAACATCTGCGATGTCGAGTTGACCATCCTTGACACCTTTGATGATCTCCTCCACCTGAGCCGGCTGTCCGGGTTCCATCAGGTCGTTACCCGCATGAACCTCAGAGATGGTAGTCAGTCCCTTGCGGATACCAATCCAGTCAGTCATCACGATGCCCTTATATCCCCAGTCGTCACGCAAGATACTCGTCAGCAGGTCGTGGTTACCCATGGAGTATGTCCCGTTAATCTGATTATAGGAAGCCATGATCGTCCAAGGGTTACTCTCACGGACGGCGATCTCAAAACCACGAAGGTAAAGCTCACGAGCCGCACGCTGACTGACACGCTCGTCAACACTGGTGCGGTCTGTCTCCTGAGAGTTGACGGCAAAGTGCTTGGCACTCACACCAGCCCCCTGACTCTGAACACCATTGATATAGGCGGCAGCTATCTTACCCGTCAATAACGGGTCTTCTGAATAATACTCAAAGTTACGACCGCATAGTGGATTACGATGCAGGTTCATACCGGGACCTAAGATGACGTCACAGCGATACTCCTTGGTCTCATTACCTATTGCCTCTCCCACTTTCGATACCAGTTCCGTGTTCCATGTGGAGGCAAGACAACTGCCGATGGGGAATGCTGTGGCATAGTATGTCTTGGAAGTCCCCTTACGGGTAGGGTCGATACGCACTCCTGCAGGACCGTCAGTGAGAACAGTGGCAGGAATACCCAAACGGGGTATTGCCGGTGATGTTCCTGCGGCTCCAGCCACCAGGTCTGCCTCACCACCAACTACGGCTCCGGTACCGAAGAAGTTATTGGCTCCACCTACTAATAATTTCGCTTTCTCCTCCAGAGTCATTGCCTTCAGTACCTCGTCGATATTGTCGGCTCTCAATTTGGGTTGTGCTGTCATCGTTGTTGCTGTTAGACTGGCTACCATGCCAAGTAATAGTAATCTTTTCATCATCTTAGTAATGTATTTAGTTATTTTGCAAAGATACGTCTTTTTGTGCAAGTAACCAAATTTAATGTCACATTTTTACTTCTATTGTCTGTAGTTTGGGAAAAAAGTGTACCTTTGACTTCATCGAAGGTACTTTCGCTCGAAAGAAAAAATAAATGCATTTATTTTGTTCTTTACTCACTTATTCGTACCTTTGCACCCAATATTATAAATAATTAAGGTATTAAAAAGATAAGATTATGGCAAAGAAAGCATTACTCATGATTCTCGATGGATGGGGAATCGGTAAGCATGGTAAGGGTGACGTGATTTATAACACGCCGACTCCGTATTTGGATTATCTGACAGCCGTCTCGGCTCACTCTCAGTTACAGGCTTCTGGTGAGGACGTGGGTCTGCCTGACGGACAGATGGGTAACTCTGAGGTAGGGCATCTGAATATCGGTGCAGGACGTATCGTCTATCAGGACTTGGTGAAGATTAACCGTGCCTGCAAGGACAACTCTATCGTAGAGAACGCACAGGTGAAGGCTGCCTATACCTATGCCAAGGAGCATAACAAGAAACTGCACCTGATGGGTCTGACTTCTGACGGTGGTGTGCACTCTTCTCTGGATCATCTCTTCAAACTCATTGAGGTGGGTAAGCACTATGGTCTGAAGAACCAGACTTTCGTACACTGTTTCATGGACGGTCGTGATACGGACCCGAAGAGCGGTAAGGGCTTCATCGAACAGGTCAGCAAGGTATGTGCTGAGAATGATGCTGCTATCGCCTCTATCGTAGGACGTTTCTATGCGATGGACCGTGACAAGCGCTGGGAGCGTGTCAAGGAGGCTTACGACTTGCTCGTCAAGGGTGAGGGTAAGCAGAGTGCTGATATGGTGGCTGCCATGCAGGAGAGTTATGACGAGGGTGTGACCGATGAGTTCATCAAACCGATTCATAACACGGCTGTGAACGGTCAGATTGAGGAGGGTGACGTGATTATCTTCATCAACTTCCGTAACGACCGTGCCAAGGAGCTGACCATCGTACTGACCCAGCAGGATATGCCTGAGCAGGGTATGAAGACGATTCCCGGACTGCAGTATTATTGCATGACCCCATACGACGCTTCTTTCACTGGCGTACATATCCTCTTCCCGAAAGAGAATGTGGAGGACACCTTAGGAGAGTATCTCTCTCGTCAGGGCAAGAAGCAGCTGCATACTGCCGAGACAGAGAAATACGCACACGTCACCTTCTTCTTCAATGGTGGTCGTGAGCAACCCTACGAGGGTGAGGACCGTATCCTGGTTCCTTCTCCAAAGGTCGCCACTTACGACCTGAAGCCGGAGATGTCTGCCTACGAGGTGAAGGATAAGTTGGTGGCTGCCATCAATGAGAACAAGTATGACTTCATCGTGGTGAACTTCGCCAATGGTGACATGGTGGGACACACGGGTGTCTATAACGCCATCGCCAAGGCTGTATGGGCTGTCGACCATTGTGTACAGGATGTCATCGAGGCTGTAAAGGCTAACGACTATGAGGCGATCATCATTGCCGACCACGGTAATGCTGATAATGCGATCAATTCTGACGGCACCCCGAACACGGCTCACTCGCTGAACCCCGTTCCCTTCATCTATGTCACCAACAACAACTCGGCGACGGTGAAGGACGGTCGTCTTGCTGACGTGGCTCCCTCTATCCTCCATATCATGGGCTTGGAGCAGCCTGCCGACATGACTGGTGAGTGCCTGATACAGGATTAATCCCTGTGACTGACCATATCTTTCGGGTATCATTTTGCTGACTCGCTGGCAGAATGATACCCGTTTATTGTTGATCCATTCCCTCACCGTCTATTCGGAATTGTCGGTCTTGTTCGGTCTCATTAGTTACCATAGAGTTTACCCTTTAATTCACAATTCAATCAACCACAGTTTCTTTTCATCGACTGCCAGAAATATCTGACCACCACAACCTATGATGCTCTCATCGATATGCAAGAAGGTATCGATATCAGATAATGTATTCCACCGTTTCCTCTGCAAGCAGATGATCCATGAAATAGACTATCTGCTTGCGCCACCAAGCCCAGTCGTGGGCAGAATCGTAGC
>CAJONQ010000094.1 GCA_905235835.1 uncultured Prevotella sp. | reverse complement strand
ACTATGCTGAATATCCTAACTTCAGCAACGAGCTCCGTGCCGAATTGTCACAGGCAATCGCAGCCGTGGCTACCACGTCTGGCGTAGAGGAGCAGTATGCCCTCATTGAGCATTTCTCCGACTTGTTCCAGCAAGTTTACGATAACAAGAAAGTATTCGTAGGTGTGATGGATGCAGCTATGAGCCTTGTAAATCTGGTATCCTCGCTTGACGGCATCGTTACCGAAGAAGAACTTGATAAGATTTATGACTTCGCAGACGAACTGGCTCAGGCATACACCGATGGTACCGCAACAGCGGATATGGCTGATTTTGAGAAGGCAGGTGTAGACATCTCCTTCATACCCAAAATGGTTGGTGGTGTATATCAGATCGAAAACGGTCTCCATCTCTCTGTATTCAGTTCTTTGGTTCAAGGTGGTGATTTGAAGGCAAAGGCTGTCCTGGTAAATGATATCGACATGGCTGAATACAGCGAAAACTTCGAGTCCATAGGAAGTGATGCCAACAGATATGCAGGTACATTCGACGGACAGGGACATAAGATTTCCAACCTTAAGGCTTCTCATGCCGGTGATTATGGAGGACTCTTTGGAGTCATCCAGACTCCTGCCGTTATCCGTGGCATTGTGCTCGATGCAACCTGCCAGCTGCAGGCAAGCGGTAATTATTGCGGTATTGTAGGTGCCATCAAGGGTGATAAGGGTGACGTTTATCTGGAGAACCTGGGCATGGAAGGTGATGTAATCCTCAGTGGAAAGAACGGTGGTGGTATCCTCGGTAACAATCAGGATAATGCCGCTTATCCACGTCTGAAGAACTGTTACATGACAGGTAATGTTTCCGCAAGTTCCAACTCTGCTTTGTTAGTTGGTTACGCAGGTGATGGTGGCTCCTATGAAAACTGCTGGGGAACCGGCGAGGTTATCAGTGGTCTGGGCAATGAGGATAACTATCTCATCCGCTCTGCATCGAACAGCCCATTCACGAACAATTACAGCAAGTTTGGTACTCAGAGCAACGTGACCATCATCGAGGAAGGTTGGGCCGAGAGCGGTGAACTTTGTTATCTCCTCAACGGCGACCAGAGCGAAATCAGTTGGTATCAGAACCTTGGAGAGGACTTGCATCCTGTATTTGATCCTACACATGGCATTGTGGTTAAGAACGAGGATGGTAGTTACACGACAGGTCTCGATGCTGTTGCCGCTTCTGAAACTAATACTCAGAACAAGGTGTATGACCTGCAAGGCCGTAGTATCAACAATGGCAAGTTGTCGAAGGGCATCTACGTCATCAATGGAAAGAAAGTGTTAGTAAAATAATCATGTATTAGATCCTCTTTAGTGGTAGCGTCGGGAGTAATCCTGACGCTACCATTTTCCCTTAAGGGAGCAATTCTTTTGTTAGCTCTTCATGATCTGACGCCAAATGTGAACTTAAAGAGTTGATGAACTTAAAAATACGGTTGATGTATAAAAGATTAGTTGCCGTTGGAGCCTTGGTACTTGCCCAATGCACCTTTTTATCTGTGTTTCAAGGTGTGTCTGCACAGCCCGTTTTCAATAAACCTCACGGACTATATCAGTCGCCCTTTTTCCTAAATATAACAGGCGGTGGTCCAGGCTCAAAGATATATTATACGACGGATGGCAGTGTGCCCACGAAAAACAGCACCCTCTTTCAGAAGGCATTTCTCATTAATTCTACAACTATCCTGCGTGCTGCTGAGTATCGTGCCGATACGTTATATTCCACGGTGACCACTTGCTCCTATATTTATCCTAATTCAGTTCTCTCCCAGCCGAACAATCCAAAGGGATATCCCACTCAGTGGGGAAACTATACTGGCATGAACGGAAAGGCACCTGCGGATTATGAGATGGATCCGGAACTGACCTCAGATCCTGTTTTTGCCCAGAAAATAGTGGAGGGACTGTACAGTTTGCCCGTCCTGTCTTTGGTTACGGACAAGGGAAACTTTTTTAATACTGTGGAAGACGAAAAAACGGGAGGCATTTATATCTTCACCGGAGCACCCGTCAGCAATTATCCTGGGCGAGGATGGGAACGGCCAGTCTCGGTCGAATTGTTCGGAGGGGAAAAGGCACATGACTTGCAAGTAGATTGTGCCGTGACCATTCACGGAGGTACCAGCCGTAATCCCGAGAAGAACCCCAAGCACTCCCTGCGCCTGAAGTTTAAGAGTGACTATGGCCCCAGCAAACTCATTTACCCGTTCTACGGGGATGGTGAGGTGGAGAAATTTAATAGCATCATTATTCGTGGAATGTTTAATGACAGTTGGATTTACCAAGGCACATGGAGAGGAGAGAGTCAGTACATCAAAGAGATGTGGGCTCGGCTCATTCAACGGAAAATGGGGCGTCCGTCCAGCAACGGCATCTATGTTCACCTATTCATAAACGGCATGTACTGGGGACTGTATAGTATCTCTGAACGCATCAACGATGATTTCTGTAAGACCCATTTCGGCGGGGATAGTGGGGATTATGATGTAGTGAAAGTCACCGAAGACAATGGTGGTCAACGTTTGGAAGCATCGGATGGTACGCTTGAAAAATGGAATGAGATGCTTAGTCTGGCTGAAAAATCGGAAGACAACAGATACTATTTCCAACTAACGGGTAAGGACGGGGTCAACGAACCTCTTTTGGACGTGGACAATTTCATCGACTATATGCTGATAAATCAGTATTGTGGTAATGAAGATTGGGATTACCATAACTGGACGGCAATCCGCAATCGTAAGCGTGCAGACAAAGGCTTCCAATTCCTCTGCTGGGATGCAGAAATCATTTTTAGGCATACAGACCAGAATGTGTTGGATATATACAACAATAAGTGTACCACACACATCTTCAGGTATCTCATACAGAATGCTGTCTTTCGTCGTCGCTACATTGACCGTGCCTATCAACTATTGGTTGCCGAAGGCGGACTTCTCACAGAGAAGCCTGTGGTGGAGTTGTGGGATAGCTTGTATAACGATATCTCGTTGGCTCTCTATGCAGAGTCGGCCCGATGGGGAGACTACCGCCGCGACGTGCATCAATACTCATCGAAAGGTGAGTTATATACCCCTGACGAGCACTATATGACCCAACGGAATAAACTTCTGACGGAATATTTCCCGAAGAGAACAGCGATTTTCCTTCAACAATTAGTTGATAAAGGATGGTATCCCAAGACCCAACCGCCCACGTTCTTGATTAATGGTGAGCAGAACAATTCAGTGGATACGCTCTTCGCGGACGATGTGCTGACGCTGAACGGGAGAACTTTTGTCTATTATACGACTGACGGATTAGACCCCGTGTCGTGGGTTAATTCGTCCGGTGGTGTACGCACAACTTCATCTATATTGTATAATGACGGTGACAATATCATAGAGTCACTTCCTGATAAAGAAGGATGGGTGACACTGAAAGTCATCGCTCAGACGCTACAGGGGTGGAGTCCCACTGTGGAGCGCTCTTTCTATTTGCAGAGGGCCGACGGCATAGCACATATCCGCCATACGGAGTCCGATACGCCGAAGTATATCTACGACCTGTCTGGGCGAAGGATTACAGACCCGAGTCAAATCTCTCGTGGAGTATATATTGTGGACGGGAAGAAAGTATTCTACAACAGATAGTGCTTCCTAATCGCATGCGATGTGCCGATTATGTAGCCGTTGTCCCTAACCCATAAGGGTTAAGGCGATAAGGCCAAGGGGTTCTGTCGGAAGCCCTTGGCCTTCTGTCACTCATCAGGGAGGCGTAGAGAGTTAAAAAAGGCATCAATGAAGTGAACCCCATCATGAACAACTCAATTCAGAAGAATATTGCACTTTTGTTTCTCAATTTCAGGATATTTTGTAAATTTGCCATCAAATTGTGCATTTAATGGTATGAAAACTACGTTCTCTTTAGAAAATAATGATTTCGTGATGGCTTTTGAGGGGAGGCTCGACACAAACGCTGCTACACAGACGGGTAAAGAAATGGAGGTGCTTAATGATTGTGAGGGGCATGACATCATTCTCGACTGTACGGAACTCTCTTACATCTCTTCGAGTGGTCTGAGGCTCTTCCTCTGTGTGCTCAAAAATGCCAAGGCAAAAGGCAGTGCCGTACGCATCAAAGGTCTAAATAGCGACCTGAAACGCATCTTCGATGAAATAGGCTTCACAAATCTCTTCACATTTGTCTGATACCTGAATTGGACCATAAGCCGTATGACAAAGGACGAAATTATACAAAATCTTCAAGCGGAGATTGAGACGCTGAAAAAGGAAAACGGACGCCTCAGAGATGAAATGTTGCGCCTCGTGAGCCGTAACCTCGACCTCTCTGAACGGCTCGAGGAGGACAACGAGATGAGAAGACGCACCGAGGTGGCACGTGAAATACTCAACGCCAACATCGAAAGACAGCGAAACGCTGACCTGCAGGACGACGCCCAGCTTATGGCACTCATAGAAATCAAGGTGGAGTCCGAACATTTACATCTTAAGCCTGAATTCGATTCCGCCGAATTGGCACATCTTCTCGGAGTAAGCAAGGAAAGGCTTGCCCGTCTCTTCCGACATCAGACCATCTATCGCACCCCTGAAGCCTATATCGACAATCTTCGCGTACTTGCCGCACTCCGTATGCTGCGCGAGAAGCCCATGTGGAGCATCGCCGCTATCGCAGAGGAATCGGGCATCGGCAATGTACGCACCCTCCAACGGCGTGTGCAAGAGGTGGTGGGAATGTCGCCAGTGGACTATCGCAGAATGCTTACCCGTGACATCCCTTAATGGCGAGGGCGCAAATATCCTTCATCGTAAGCGGGTCTCCGCTATGGACTATCCCCGCAATCGTCAATTACTTCAATATAGAAACTAAACGGGCGGAAGCCGTCGTTGCAACTAATCATCGCGCTCATGGGGTTCTTCATCCAGCCGTTGTAGAAATTACCTTCGCCTTTGGCAAGCAACTCCACGAATTCTCGCATAGAAGACCATGCGGACGGACACATCCCGTCGGGTAGCTGTCCGTCAATTGATACCCATTGTTGCCCTTCTTCCACATCGCAGGCATGTTCGATGGGGTTTTCATATTTTGCCATCAGGTCGGGGTAGACAGTTTGTCGTATGGCTGTGATTCTTACCTTATTCATGTCTAATATTGGTTTGGCAAGATCTGTGAGTCTGGTGACATGTAGTTTCTCGCTTCTTTGTTGAAGTTAGGACTGGCATCGGATAATCATGCGTCGTAGCCTATTGGTCTGAACTGTTTCTGCTGCTCACTCCAAGCAAAGCCATTGTCAAGCAAGTAGTTCCTCAACTCTTTCGGTTCTCTGCCGAAAGCATAACATAGTGATTCGAGGCTGTCAAACTCTTCGTCTCTGAGAAGCATGTTTACACTCGAAACCAGTATGGCAGGGTCTTTAGGTAGGTAGTCCATCAGTCTTTCTTTAAGAATATTACTTGATACGCAGAATCCGTCTTACTCCTATGGCATGAGCATAAGAGTCTCACTTGACCTTTTTCTGGATTATTCTCTTTTCCCTTTCATCCTATTCTCGCTTAATCGCGATTTTCACCACAAAATTACAAAAAATCGATGAATTTTTACCACGCAGTAAATGAATGTTTGTCATTTAGGAAATTATCTAGTGAAAATTGAGTACTTTTGCAGCCGAATAGTATAATAAAGACAGATGGACTATCTACAACGAAGGTTTGAGGAGGACATAGACTCAATAACCCATGAGAGGCGGTATCTTGGGGAACTAAAGGACATTCGCAAGATGGCTGATAGTTTCGACATAATGATGTTCCCGATTGACGGACGGATAGGGAACGGATATACAGTTGGTGCCTGTCAGTTCATAGAGCGTTTCAAAGTCAGTATGTTTGTCCTTATGCACTTCGTGGCCTGCGGTTTTGAATCCTCATGGCGAATGAAAGAGTTTACAAATGAAAAGCATATACCTTTTGGGAATATCAGCAGGGATGGAGAAACAATAGAGATATAAATAGTATTATGCAGATAATTCTTGCTTCCGCAAAGATGATGAATGACAGATTGGAGCTAGCACCCCACATTGGCTTGTCATTACCTCGTTTCGAAGATGAGGCCCAGGCTTTTGCAAAAGATATGGTTCAATACTCTACTGAAACGATTGCAGAAATGCTGGGTTGTAGTCATCAGATAGCCGCCCATAACAAATTGAGATTCATGCAATTTTTCGATGGAAAGTACAAACGGCCAGCTATCCTTGCTTATCACGGTCAGGCTTACAAGCATCTGAAGGCAGAGACCTTGACTGTTGATGATTTTAATTATTCACAGAGAACGCTGTGGATAACGTCTTTCCTATATGGCCTGCTCCGTCCTTTGGACGGGATTCTTCCGTACAGGATGGAAGGGAATGTAGAACTGCCAAGCGGGGAAGGGCAGAATATGTTTGGATTTTGGAAGAATCGCCTGACAGATTTACTGATAGACAGTGTGAAGGCTGATGACGGTATCCTGATACACCTTGCCACAGAGGAATACCAGCACCTGTTTGATTGGCAGCGCATCCGCAGGGAGATAAGGATCATACAGTCCCTGTTTTATGTCCGTAGAGGAAACGACTTGAAAATACAGGCCGTTTGGGCCAAGACTTGTCGTGGAGCAATGGCGAGGTTCATCATTCAGAATCGTATCACCAAGACAGAAGATCTTCTTGCCTTCTCTTACGAGGGTTTTGAATACGCCCACACATTAGGGGAGCCAGACTATCCGCATTTCATCAAGCAGTAGTGTATGTATATTAAAACATGAGACCTATGAGTGACGCAGAGAATAGAAGGACGATGGTGTCAGTGCTGTTCATGGAGTTTGGCATCGTCTTCACAGTGTGCCTAATCGCTTCCAATATCCTTGAAACGAAACAAATGGTATTTGGGCCGTTGCATCTGACGGGCGGTCTGCTTATTTTCCCAATATCCTACATCGTTAACGACGTAGTGTGTGAGGTGTGGGGCTACAGGCGTGCCAGCATTCTGATATGGACGGGGTTCATCACCAACTTCTGTTTCATGGCCATAGCGTCTTTGGCCGATGCCATTCCCGGCGCACCTTATTGGGAGAACGAAGCCGGTTTCCATGCTATCTTTGGATTAACGCCGCGAATAGCTTTGGCGTCATTCGTGTCCTTTATAGCAGGAAGTTTTGTAAATGCATACGTGATGAGTCGGATGAAGATTTCCGACAAGGGCAGGCGTTTCCCTCTTAGGGCTATCATGAGCACCGTTTGGGGCGAAGGAGTTGATTCCCTCATCTTTTTCCCTCTGGCATTCTATGGGGTTCTGTCCAATGATGAGCTACCGCTGATGATGCTCTCGCAACTGGTGCTGAAAACGGTCTATGAAATTATTGCTCTACCCATAACGATCAGAGTCGTTCGATGGGTGAAGGCCCGTGAGGGTGAAGATGCATACGACAACGGCATCAGCTATAACATCTTTGCCGTGTTCAGGAAATAAGGTCAAAGTCCATGGAGAAGATGAACTATATCCCTGAGCCGTATAGGATATTTTTCACGGTTCCTTTTCACGTTCGATTATCATGATGGCTACATTTTATTAATCCGCTGCAAATATGG
>CAJONQ010000093.1 GCA_905235835.1 uncultured Prevotella sp. | reverse complement strand
CGACAAGATTTATACTACGCAAAAACCTCACTTTTTTCAGAAAACCGCCATCACGTTTTGCGCCAACCTCCCTTTGTTTACGCAGGTTTGGCCCTCATGCCCCCGAAAACCGCCCTCACCAAAGACTTCACCGCAAAAAAATCCACCTCCCATCGCAAGACGGGAGGTGGAATATACATTCATCATGCCGAAACACCCGGCACGTAATATCCGATTATTTCTTCTGGAATACGCGGACGTAATCCACCTTCATAGTGACAGGAAGTACCGACTCGTCGGTGCCGTTGGCACCACCCCAGTCGCCACCCCAGGCAAGGTTGAGAATGATATGGAAAGCCTTGTCGTAAGGGTAATTCCTAATTGTACCGTCAGAGGCATATTCGAGAAGTTTAACATTATCAACATAGGTGATAATCTTCTCCTTGCTCCATTCTATTGCATAAACGTGGAAATCACCTTCCGCACCATCAATGTAAGTCTCTTTGGTAACTTGAGTGCCATTGGTATGCACATGACCATCGGCATGCAGACTTGATGACACATAGTTGGGATGGTAGCCCACCTCTTCCATAATGTCAATTTCTCCACACTTAGGCCATCCTTCATTCGCCCAGTCAACAGAGATAGGCATCATCCAGAATGCAGGCCATGTACCTTTGCCTTTAGGCAGCATAATACGCGCCTCCATATAACCATACTGCCAGCCAGCGCCATTGTTCTTGGCATTGACTCTACCGGAATAGATTTTACCGTCACTACCCTTGAAACAGTTTATGTTGAGTTTTCCATCGATGATTTCCGTAGTATGCATGCCATCGATAGTTTGAGTACCAGGACGATAGTTCTCAAGTTCGTGGTTCACCCAACCGGAGTTTTGGTTTTCCCATTCCCAGTCTTTACTATTGAGTTGATTGCCCTCAGAGAACTCATCGTGCCATACTAAACGGTAGCCATCAGGGATATTCATCTCACGGTCCTCTGCCGACTCTTGGGTAACGGTAATGGTCACCTTCTCCGTGTCTGTAGTCACATCCACAGAACCGGTACGCTTCATCGTAGCATCGTTAGCGGCAGTATTGATGATCAGCGTATTGCCGATTTTCTCCGTAGTAATCCAAGCATCGTTCGCCGTAGCCGTCCAGTCACTACCACTGTAAATCTCTACGGTCTGTTCCTCACCCTTGGAGTTTGAATACACATCAGTCTTAGACACATGCAGAGCAACGCCTTGCGTCACCGTAATAATCTCACGCGTTGTTCCTGACTTTACAGTTATCGTACCAGTGCGCTCGCCACCATTGTTGGCAGAAACAACAACAGCAATAGTTCCCGTCTGCGAAGTAGAGCCGCTGACCGTCACCTTTATCCAGTCCGTCGAAGGAGTGGCATTCCACTCACGGCCAGTCTGCGTAACATTGATAGTATAGTTGCCACCAATGGCAGGAACAGACAAGTCCTTTTGAGACACTGTGATGGTAGCCGATCCACTTCCACCTCCATTACCGCCATTATCGTCCGAATCGTCACCACCACAGGCTACGAACATAAATGACAGCAACATCAGAATGTTCAGAAAAAATCTACACTTTTCTTTATACATAAGCAAATACTGTTTTTTAAAGGGAAAAACAGCGGGCAGACCACAAAGGGTCAAGTCTGCCCGCTGATGAATTTTATATTAGCTCAAACCAATTATTTCGGATTGTGCTTCTGAAGAATGAAGTCACTCAGTTTCAACTCAGTGCCTGCTGGAGTACCGCCGAAGTCGAATATCCACTTCATGGTGCTGGCAGCACCCTTACTCATCTTCAACTTAGTGAACTCAACGATGTTCTCACCCTCGTTCAGTTTCAGGTCTCCCTTGTAGAACAGTGCATTGTCATCATCGTCCTGCTGGCAAACCTTAACGGTATAGCGTCCAACTTCAGCACTGGATACAACCTTACACTTGATGTCATAGAAGAGATCTTCCTGCATGTCGATGTCCACATTGTTGATGCTGCTCTGGCCTTGCCACTCACCACCGCCATTCTCTACAGCAGTGATGGTATATACGCCATCGGCAAACGAGAAACCAGGATCACCAACCTGACCCCAGCCAGCATCTGCCCACCAGAAGCCCATTGAACCAACCTTGTTGAATCCGGCACCGAGGTTATCAGGAGAATCCACAGCACACCAGTTGACGGCAATGATCTTTTCGGGAGCCACAATCGGGTTCTTATCGTGGTCAATCAGCACAAAGTTCTCCAGAATAACATCTGCGGGAGCCTCACTACCGCCGAAGTCGAACACAAACTTCAGGTCATTATTGCAGTCAAATCCTTCAAGCAGTGTACCATAGAGACAGATTGGCTCGTCAGCAGACACTTCGAAATCCTCATCCATCAATACGGGAGAGTCACTGGCACCTTCTACACCATTACAGATCTTAATCTTTAAACCGGGCAACTTCTTGTTAGAAGTGGCAATGAGCGAGAAATCGTACTTCTTGCCAGCCTCAAGTTTGACGGGAATATGGTTGAAAGCCAACTGACCCTGCCAACGGTCTGGACCTACCTCATCAAAATGGAGACGATATTCACCATTGACATTGCTCAAAGTAGGCTGTTTTTCGAAGGGCGACCATCCTCCGTCAGCAAACCAAGTATTCCAATTATTAGCAACATCAATACCCTTGAACAAATTGTCATTACTATCTACGTCGAATCCGGCGAAACCGGTCATCTTCGTCTTTTCAATGTTCACCGTAAAGTCAAGAGCTCCAACACTCATACCATTGCGGTTCTTCACATAGCACTGTACGACATATTCACCTTTTTTGCGCCAATACTTTGTGAAGGTGGTGTTGGTACTATACTCTGAACCATCCACTACCCAGACCGGGGTAATGCCATTAGTCTCTTTAAAGACAAATGTAGCAGTATTAGTGCTCTGGTCCACTTCATAAGTAATCATGTCCTCATAGTCTGAGACAGCAGGAATCTTGTTCAAGTCAGCACCATCGAACTCGTCAGGAGAGCAGGCTGAGAACAAGGGTAGTGCCACCAGCGAAGCTATGATATATTTAAATGTCTTCATAATCTTTAATTTTAAGTTTCTAAATTTTACTGGAAGTACTCGTCATTCTGTTTCAACTCTGAGTCAGAGTCGAGCTCATTCTGTGCAATGGGAATATACTTTTTGTTGGGAGTCCAAGCGCGGGTACGGATGGCTGCATCCGAGGCTACGCCCTCTGATGCGGGATCCAACGGCACGAGCACGCCCGTAGCCTTGTTCTGGCTTGATACACCAGAAATTCCTTCAGCACGAACGAGGTCGAAGTAACGCTTGCCCTCACCAATGAACTCCTTGTGGCGCTCAGTGAGAATCTGATCAATCGTAACACCACTGACGAGACCTAATCCTGCACGCTGGCGAACCTTGGTCACCCACGCATCAGCATTGCCTTGGTCTGTGCCTGTACGCACAGCAAACTCAGCAGCATAGAGCAGAGCCTCAGCATAGCGGTAGTAGCGATAATTGTTCTTGTAGTTCAAGTTAGCAGAAGAAACAGCAGGCTTGTTGTTCTTCTCGTAAGGACGATACTTCTGCAACCACAGGCCAGTGTCGGCATTACGCTTGGTGTAAGACAGCGTAGGCTCCCATATAGTACCGGCCAGACGGTTGTCGCCGGCGAGCAGCGTCTTCACAGACTTGCGGACGGGCATGAAGCCCCAGCCATCCTGACCGGCACCCCATTCATCATCACCAGGATATGAGTTCGGAGAAATCAAAGTCGGAATAACCATGCCACCAATGGCAAGGGGAGATCCCCAGTCACGCTCGGTTAAGTCCTTGTCATAGTTAATTTCCCAGATTGACTCAACGTTCCACTCGTTGTCAGTGTCCCAATATCCTTTAAAATCGGGGAACAAGTCATATTGACCACTGTTAATAAGAGTCTTCAAGTAAGAGAGGGCTTTGCTGAAGCGGGAAGCATCGTTCTGATACGCAACCATCTCCGCATACATCATAATCGCCATTGCTTGACTAGCGCGACCTGCATTAGCATTGTCCCACTTCATAGGCAACAGGTTGGACTCCAATACATTTTCCAGTTCGACAATCAACTTATCATACACCTCGTCAGCCTTCAACTGCGGAGCCGTATAGGGAGGCTCACCCAGATTCACCAGATAGAAAGGAATATTTCCAAAGTAGTGCCACAGATTATTGTAATAATATACTCGCATAGTACGAACCTGAGCGCGTGCTAATGCCTCATATTTTTCATCCAATTTGCCTGTAGCATAGTTGTCCATGTAGAACAATGCATCGTTACAACGTTTGATACCGCTGTAGTCAATGGTCCAAAGGGAACCCAACGTATTGTCACCGTTGCCCACGAAGTCAGCCAGCATGTGCCAGTGCTTCATGTCATCGTAGTTGGCACCGCCCACATATACATCGTCAGACATAATGTCTGCACAAATGTTGAGTGCGTTGTATGTGCCCAGTCCGAAGTCATGCCAGTGAATGGGGTCGTAGGCAGCAATCACTGCCTCCTCAATGTGCGCTTGCGTAGTATAATAGGTGTCGAGGTTGTCACCATCGGGCTTTTCCACCTCGAGGAATGAGTCAGAGCAACTGGTGAAAGCCACTGCTGATGCGAGCATTCCAATCAAAATAAATCTATTTGTTTTCATATTTATTGCTGTTTAGAGGTTTAGAGTGAAAGATTGAAACCTATAGTCCAAGTACGTGCCTGTGGATAGACACCTTTATCAATACCCAATGAGGTTCCACCGCTACCAATTTCAGGATCGAAACCATGATATTTCGTCCAAGTAAAGAGATTCTCTGCCATCACATAGACGCGGAAACGGCTGATGCCTGCAAACTTTGTGATATGCTCAGGAATGGTGTAACCTAATGAGATGTTCTTCAAGCGCAGGTAACTGCCATCATAAACATAGAGGTCAGACATATTCTGGTTGTTGTTGGTGTTAGCACCCATGCGAGGGATCTTGTTTGATGTGCCAGGACCTGTCCAGCGGGAAAGCATCCATGCGGGATAGTTGCCAGAGAACACATCCGTACGATAGGTGGCATCGAAGATGTCTGCACCGCTTACACCCTGCAAGAACATATTGAAGTCGAAGCCCTTCCAGTCAGCATTCAAGTTGAGACCGAATGTCCAGTCAGGAGTACCGTTACCGATGTCTGTACGGTCATCGTCGGTAATAGCGCCATCACCGTCAAGGTCAACAAAGCGGACATCACCAGGCTGTGCATTAGGCTGGATGAGTTTGCCATCCTTTACATAGGCATTCACCTCATCCCATGTCTGGAAGATACCGTTAGTCTTATAACCATAGAAGAATGGGAATGGCTTGCCATTCTCAGCACGTGTACCACCACCGCTGATACCCTGTACTGTATCGTAATTCTGGAAGCCCGTGTCATTACCGAGATTCTTCAGTTTATTCTTCAGATAAGAGGCATTCGCCTTGACAGAGAAGTGTGCGTCAGCAATATTCCACTTGTAACCGAGTTCGAATTCAACACCGCTGTTTTCCATGTCACCCACGTTGCCGAGAGGCTTGGTCTCACCGACGTATGAAGGTATTGGCATGGTAATAATCATACCATTGGTCTTCTTGATAAAGTAGTCAACAGTGAAGGTCAACTTATTGTTGAAGAAGCCGAGGTCAAGACCGAGGTCGGTCTGCTCACTCTCCTCCCACTTCAGGTCTGGGTTGGGAATAGCAGTAGCCTTTGAACCCGACTGTTTGGTAACAGGATTGCCGAAGAACACATTGTTACCCATCGCAGTAAGCACCGTATAGGCGAAATTACCGATCTCCTCGTTACCATTCTTACCCCAAGAGAAACGAACCTTCAAGTTAGACAGTTTGGCAGCCTCCTTCGCTTTCTGGAAATACGGCTCATTGGTGACATTCCAACCTAATGAGAAGGATGGGAAAGTACCCCACTTGTAACTCGGGCCGAAGCGGCTTGAACCGTCACGACGAATAGTTCCCTGGAACATATAGCGCTCGTCATAGTTGTAAGACAGACGACCGAAGTAAGATGCCAGATGATGCTCAGTCCAAACACCACCGCCGACTCCGTAAGGAACCTGTACGTCGGTGTGATCATCATTCCACTCCATCACAGGGGTGGTGTAGTTAAAGTAGGGTTTATCTATATTGACAATGTTCCATCTCCAAGCGCTCAGGTCGTCTCCCTTTTCCTTCAGTGCCGACTGACCGAGAACGACGGCTATAGAGTGCTTTCCGAAGGTTTTGTCGTAAGTCAGCGTATTCTCAACCTGCCACTGGTTATTCTGTGCTTTATACACACTTGCGGAGGTGTGCTCTGCCTGATTGTTACCAGAGAGGCGGTACTTAGAGAGAGTGGCACCTTCGTTGCCCCAGAACGAGAAATCGGAATTATAATTGAAGTGATATTTCAAGTTATCCCACAACTGTACGTCAAAACCGAACTTAGCCATGAAGTGGTGACTCCAGTTCCTGGTAGGATTCAGTGAGAGCATAGCCAATGGGTTGTTCATCTCCTGATAAGTTCCGAAATAGCCAGGGATGGTATAGGGATTTCCTGCACCGTCGGTAATAAGTTGATACTTGCCCCCCTGTTCATAGGCATCCTTCATACCCTGTGCCACGTCGCCCGTAGCAACAGGAGCCAGCGTAGGAGCCAGATAGAGAGCAGAGCCTAATATAGAACCATACTCTGAGTTGGTATCGATACCAGTAGAGTGTGTGCGGATATAACTGACATTGACATTCAAATCAACTTTGTTCAAGAAAGTACGTTCTTTCTCTGCGTCCAAAATGTTGTAGTTGGTATTAGAGCGGAGGGTCAGTTTATCATAGTTAGACTGTCCGTAGTTACCACCGACAATACCATCCTGGGTGAAATAGCCCATTGAGAGATAGTAGTTCAACTTCTCGGTAGCACCACTGACGGTCACGTCGTGGTTCACTACAGGAGCATTGTCGTTGAACACGAGGTCCTGCCAGTCTGTACCGAAACCTTGAATGGGATTTCCATTAGAATCTACCAGATTCGAAGGATCGAACTTAGGAGCGGATCCGCTCGCAAGAGCATACTCATTCTGCAATACGGCATAGTCAACAGCCGATGTCACATCGCGCTTTTTCCAAGCGTTCTGCCATCCGTAAGAGAAGTTGTAGTTAATCTGGGGCTTACCGATCTTACCCTTTTTAGTGGTAACAAGAATAACACCATTGGCAGCACGGGCACCATAGATTGCACCAGAGGCGGCATCCTTCAACACTTCGATAGACTCGATATCGTTAGGATTAACAATGTCAAGACCACCAGAGATTGGCATACCGTCTACGATATACAAGGGATCATTATAGTTAATAGTACCTGTACCACGAATACGAATGCGAGAGCCTTCACCGGGCTGACCGGAATTAGAGGTTACGTTCACACCGGCTGCGAGACCTTTCAGCGCATTATCCATACGGACAGCACCTTTTCCTGCCAGGTCGTCTGCCGACACCTTGGCAATAGATGCCGTCACGACGCTCTTCTTCTGCACACCGTAACCGATGACCACGACGTCGTTAAGCATCGCATCTTCTTCCAGCACCACGCGCATGTCCTTTGCGCCCTTGAGTGACTGTGTCTTGTAACCCACATAAGAGATTTCCAGCGTCGCATTGGGCGCTGCAACTAACGTGAAGTTTCCGTCGAGATCCGTAACCGACCCCGTCGTACTTCCCTTTACCACAACAGAGGCACCGATAATCGGCTCACCCTGCTGATCGAGCACCGAACCAGAATAAGTGACATTCTGGGCGAATGCTGCCATCGACACGAATAGTGCCAATAACAAAGTCAGAAATTTTTCTTTCACCATAACGTTTAAATTAGATAATAGATATAAAAAATTTAGATTCATCAGCATTTTTTGTACTTTTCGTTGGCAAATTTAATAATTATTTTCTTTCGTTGTACTATTTATACTACGCAAAAAACTCACTTTTTTACATTACAATGCCTATTTTCACTAAGGAACAGGGGCTAAAGGGACTACGCAAAACACTCAAAACAAGAAAATTAACGCCA
>CAJONQ010000092.1 GCA_905235835.1 uncultured Prevotella sp. | reverse complement strand
TACGATGCTATGAGCCATGCCGTCAACCCCTATGGGGATGGGAAGGCGTGCGACCGGATTGTGCGAGCCCTTAAGGGCGAAGCCGTGGAGCGGTATGGCGCGTAGCGTCCCAAGCCTTGCGGCAGCAAGGCGCGAGCCGGAGGCGAGCCAAACGAATGCTTGGCGGAAGCAGAGGGAGACGGTGGAGAGACGGTAGGGAAAGAAGAGAGGCACGCACCCGAGAGCGTAGCGAGCGGCGAGGCGAAGCCGAGCAAAGACAATGCGAGGTGACGCTGAGCAAAATAGAGAAAACGTGTAATTAGGATTAAGTCATAATGGCAAAGACATTTTCGAGAATAGATTTTAGTAAGATTCTTTTTAAGTGCCACAATATCATCCGCGACAACGACAAGTTGTCGCCGGAGGCGGCATTTGATGAGATCAGCAAGATATTGTTTATCAAGATACGTAAGGAGCGTGACAGCGTGAAAGGCATCTATTCAAAGAAAGTCTATGACAAAGAGAAGGCTGATTACAATATCAAGAACAAGACACTCACCGATTACTACCAGCATCTTTTCAACGAGGTAAAGGACCACTACGCTTCCGACGGCCTGTTTGAGACATACGAGCGCATACGCATTAGGGAGAACAGTTTTGAGCAGATAGTAGAGGAATTGCAACAGTACAACCTGTCGAAGACCTCTGCCGACATCAAGGGTATAGCCTTTGAGGAGTTTCTAGGCACCACGTTTCGTGGCGAGTTAGGTCAGTTCTTTACCCCACGTACCATTGTTGATTTTATGGTATCGGTGTTAGACCCCAAAGAAGGAGAAGTCATCTGCGACCCCTGTTGTGGCAGTGGTGGTTTCCTTATCAAGGCCTTCCAGTATGTTCGAGACAAGATAGAAAAAAACAGAAAGTTGACCAAGGAAGAGAAGTCCCGTCTGATACAGGAAGAGGCCTCCTCAAAACTCTATGGCACCGATGCCAATCCCCGCATGGCGCGTACAGCCAAGATGAATATGATCATGCACGGCGACGGTCATAGCGGCATCCATCATCACGATGGTCTCTTGAATGTCAATGACATTTTTGATGGCCGTTTCGATGTCATCCTAACCAATCCCCCCTTCGGATCCCATATCAGCAAGACCTTGCTGATAACCGAAGACGACTGTTGCAAGGACGAGAAGCTGATTGCCAAATACAAGATGCAATACGGCGAGGCGTTCGAACTGTCACAGCAGCAGTTGACCAAGAACCTCCAGAAGCCCTTGCTCAACCTGTATCATACAGGAAATATGACCGGTTTGACCGAGGTGCTATTTATAGAGCGCAGTTTGAATCTGCTCCGTCCTGGCGGGCGGATGGGCATCGTGCTCCCCGAAGGAGTGCTGGACGGCAATAAGTTGCAGAAAGTGCGCGAATATGTGGAGAGTCGAGCCCAGATACTCCTGATAGTCTCACTTCCTCAGGAAGTCTTTATGAAGTCAGGCGCCTCTATTAAGCCAAGCATCCTCTTCCTGAAGAAGTTCACGGAAGGCGAGCAGACGCACTATGACGCAACTGCGGCAGCAGTAGAAACGATGCTTGACACCAAGTATGCGTCAGAACGTGAAGAATTAAAGCAGGCAAAAGACACGGCTACCACACCCGAAGAAATACTGGCTGCGCGTCAGCGCGACCGAATCTTAAAACAGAAGATAGAAGCCGAGCGCGTGAATGAAATCAAGCACCGTCTCAGTTATTCCGTTCCTATTGCCAAGGTCAGCAAGGCCGGTATAGGAACCCGTGGTGAAGTTGTAGAAAACGAGTTGCCCCGCTTAGCCAAGGAATATAAGAAATACAGACTCTCCCAGCGTTTTTGGTAAAATGGCATTACAGTTTGTCCCCTTTGATAGCATGTTAAATTGGAGTATAGACAATATACTTCAATCCGAAGTGCCATATAACCCCATCTATCCGCAGATGACCCTTTCAGACCTGTTGATGCCCGATCAGCACCCCGTCCGTTTGGAGGACGAGCAGTACTATCAGCAAGTGACAGTTAGAATCGGTGGCGAAGGCATTGATAAGCGCGCAGGCGGCTACAAGCAAGGAAAGGCCATCAAGACCAAGCAGCAGAACCGTCTGAATGCCGGTCAACTGGTGCTGTCGCGCATTGACGCACGCAATGGAGCCTTTGCCGTTGTTCCGCAGGAACTTGAGGGTGCGATAGTCACCAAGGATTTTCCCACCTTCCGTGTCAACGAATCCCTCGTGCGCTCCGGCTATCTGCAACTTTTACTCAGTTCAGACACCTTTTCACAGTTGCTTACCCACGGCAGCAAAGGAACCACCAACCGCCAGCGCGTGGAGATGGGCTATCTGTTGAGTCAGAAGATACCAGTACCCACATTGGCAGAGCAAGACGAACTATTACAGCAGTACAATCAGGAACTTGATGCCATTGAGGAAAACAGCGTAATGGCCAAAGAGAAAGAAGAAGAACGAAACCGCTATTTCAAGGATGCATTGGGACTCAGCGAGCCGGACCAGACAAAAGAGAGTCAACCTGTGATGACCCTGATGTTTGTACCATCCGACACCTTAACCAGTTGGAATGTAGAGACCGCCCTTGGCGAACCCCGTTTGGTGTCCAGTAAATATCCGGTCATACCACTTTCAGCATTAGACGAAGCCCTTGTTTTGTTGAAACGCGGAGAAAGTCCTCGCTATGCAGAGCAGTCAGCCGTTACCGTCCTTAATCAGAAATGCGTCCGATGGGGGTATATAGATAAGGAGTATGCCAAACCTATCGATGAAGGATGGTCGAAGCGATTCACCCGCGAGAGCAAGACGACTGAAGGCGATATTATGATCAACTCAACCGGCGACGGTACGATAGGCCGCAGTGCCGTGGTCGATGCCGATAGTAGCGACATGCTGCACGACAGTCACGTGCTGCTGCTGAGACTTAATACAGCAGTAGTTGTCCCCACCTATCTCTCGGTTGTCATCAACAGCCCCTACGGACAGAGCCAGATAGAACAGTTGAAGAGTGCTAAAACAACCAAGCAGACCGAACTTGGCGTAGCCAACCTGTTGAAACTACAGATACCGCTTCCGCCACTAGCAGATCAAGAAGAAATAGCCACTCAGATGGCCTCTATGGATAGAGAGATAAGAAATTTGACAGATACAAAGCACATTAAGGCGACGGCACGGGAAGGATTTAATGCCCGTATATTCATGATATGAGATTAAGACGCATCTATATTAAGAAATACAAGAATATCCTGGAACAGGAGCTCACTTTCGACAGTGAGACCAGTTATCTGGCACTGATAGGCTTGAACGGTTCAGGTAAATCCAACTGGCTCGAAGCGATCAGTATGATATACCGTAGTCTGTATGGCAAGGATGTCAATTTCAGTTATGAAATGACCTACGAGCAAGGTGGCGAGGAGTATAAGATCATCCATAAAAGCAAGAAAGGCGGCTCCGGCTACTCCACAACATACCGTCGAGCCGGCAAGGCAGCCAAGCGAAGCGACTTGATACTGCCACGTATCATCGCCTGCTATAGCGGCGAAAGCAGCCGTTTGTGGAGCCGAGCCTACAGCGACTACTTCAACCAGTTCTTCCGCCGTGCCATCCAGAACAAGATAGACATACCCGAGATGCTCTATGTCAACCGACTCTACTGGAACATCGCACTTATCTCGCTGATGTGCTCAGACAGTCCGGAAGTGAAAGACTTTCTGAAGCGCCATTTCCAGATAGAAGATTTAGGCGATGTCACCGTCACCTTTAATCTACAAAGAGAAAACCTGTCAAAGTTCCGTACGAATAATGTCACCCAGTTGCTGAACCAGTTAGATCGTGGCAACGACAGTTTGACTGTTAATATGTCAGAACTGGCATCGTTGGAGATAGATTACCGTAGTAATGCAGACTACTGCCGCAAGATATTCTACTATCTATTCATAGCCGCTCTGCCTACCCTCAACGAAGTCAACCCGGTTAACAAGGCCATCAGCAAGATAGAAGTCAAGATAGGCGGCGAAGAAGGTATCAGTGCCTATTCTTTCAGCGAGGGTGAGCAGAAGATGATACTCATCACCTGCCTGACCAAGGTATTGGCAGACGAGAATACCCTCCTAATATTCGATGAACCCGATGCCCACGTACATATAGCCAATAAGAAAGAACTTGTCAATGCCATCACCACCTTCCGTGGTCAGACCATTCTGACCTCCCATTCACCCATTGTGATAGACGATATGCGGACGGAAAGCATCCGTTATTTGGATAATGGCATAGTCAATTTGACCGATAAGATCAGTGCCGTGAGTAGAGTGTCCGGCAATCAAATATCCCTCATTGACGGCGCTTTTATTCTCTCTGCCCGAAAGTTGGTGGTTACAGAAGGACATAGCGACATCAATTATATCAAGACCGCTGTCAGAAAGTTGGGGGAGGATAATAGCAGTTATCTCAAACTGAACAATCTGGCATACGTCTTTTTGGGCAGTGCCAACAAGGCAGATGAGTATTTTGAAAAGATACTGAAGCCTATCATGGAGAAGATGGATAAGGTCTTGTTTATCTTTGACTATGATTTGGGTGGCGGCCGGCAGCAGAACGGACAGAAAGGATATCAGGATATAGAAAAGCTGAAAGATCAATATCCAGGCAAATTGGAGTGTATCTACTACTCTAACGACTATTCCCAGCCTGCGTCACCTTTCTTTATTGAGGATTATTTCCCTTCAGACTGCTATCCGGAGGAGAGAAAGAGGATGGAACAAATGGAAACACCTCCAACATATAGAGACTTGAAGAAAGGGAAACCGATGGCAGAGAGTATCAAGAAAACCATTGAAAATGGCTATCAGGGCTTTGCCAAGGACAAGTATGTGGCGTTTAAGCCGCTACTGAATAAGGTGATGGAAGTGTTTGGGATGAATGTGTAAAAGATGCGAATTATGAAACCAGAAATTCTAACGAGCAAGAGCCGGGTTTACGGAAGCAGCTATTTAGGTCAGTTCAAGTTCGTTGATGGAACCGAAGTACCGCTTTACGATGTTGAGAAGATGGCAGCCTTCAACCAACTGATAGGACATGCCAAGTTCGCGAATGCCCACTATGGCAACGTGTATTACCGTGGCGTAAACGGCTTATTTGATAATGTTCTGCCAAGCATTATGCGTGGCAGAGTGTATGGTGATGCAAGGGATCTGAGCCAGCATATCAACAGAATCTGTGATGATGCGTACTTCAAAGAGTCACTGAAGTTGCGCGATGTACCAGCGAAATATGATAAAGACACATATCACATAGTTAACGAAATCAAGAGGAAGAACAGATATTGTGTAGAGGGGCTTTTGCAACACTATGCCGGGAATACCCGCTTTTTGGATGTTGTAGATAATCACTGGGTAGCATTGTGGATGGGGCTTCATCGGTTTGTGATGACAGGGAAGGGATCGCGATATTGTGTTTGCGAAAAAAGAGAATTGTTGGTAGGCGACATTTATCAAGCAACAGAAGGGAGTGGCTGTCCTGTTGTGGCATCAAGTTCGGAGGGTAAGAACATTTATGAATATGTGCTTCTACTTGCAATGCCTTATGCAGAGACTAATCCTCAAAGCGGTATAGTTGAGTCTGATGAGTTTGTTGAAGTAGATTTAAGAAAGGCCTTACCGTCATTCTATCTCCGACCTCATGCGCAACATGCGTTGGTGATACGCCGTCGAGACTGCTCCCCAGAGCTACCTAAGGCACCTGCGAGTTATTACGACATGTCTTCACAGGTGATTGCTGTCCTGCGCGTTCGTATTGACAGGGCTTCACTTTGGCTTGGCAATGGAAATCTTCTGACCGCTTCAAATCTGTTTCCGTCGCCTTCAGTCGATCAAGGATACAACAACCTTCTTATGCATTCAGAGATGTTTGTAAACCCGTTTGAGATAGTAAAATATTATTAGATAAGAATAATACAAAGTTTCCTGTTTTTACACGCAGTCGAGGACCGAGAGACAGAAGGTGGCATTTGTATTGCTCGATAACCTGTTGGAAATAAAAAAGATATATATGAAATCCTCATGACCGCTTTCGCTCGCCAAAGAGAATGAAAAGTTATTTCCGTAACTTTGGCCACAGTAATCAAAGGCGAGCACTATGGACAAAGCAATTGAATTTCCCCAGGTCGTGGACAGATGCTGCGGGCTGGATGTACACAAGAAGGTAATTGTGGCCACCGTCGAGGGTACCGGAATCAAGCGTGAGACGCGAGAGTTCGAATCGAAGACGAGATCTTTGACAGAACTGAAAGAATGGCTGTTGGAGTTGGGAGTGACGCATGTGGCGATGGAGAGCACGGGCGTATATTGGAAGCCGGTGATCAACATCCTGGAAAGTGGAGGGTTCAGTCTGATGGTAGTGAATGCCCAGCACATCAAGTATGTTCCAGGGCATAAGACCGACAAGAAGGACTCTGCATGGATATGCAAGTTGCTTCGTGCAGGCCTGCTGAAGGGTAGTTTTATCCCCGACAGGGCACAAAGAGACCTTCGCGACTTGACTCGTTATCGTCGCAAGAAGGTACAGGAAGTCACGGCTGAGAAGAATCGAATGATGAAGGTATTGGAGGACGCGAACTTGAAGCTATCGAGCGTGTTCAGCAATGTAAGCGGAGTCACTTGTACAAAGGTGATTGACGCGATACTGGAAGGGAACACGGATCCGGATTACTTGACCTCGCTGTGCACTCACGGCAAACTACAGAGCACCAAGGAGCAGATCCACGATGCGGTGGAAGGCCGTTTCACGGAGCATCACAAGTTCATGCTGAAGGCCATCCGGCGGAGCATCACGAGCCTTGAAAAGGAGATTGCGGAGCTTGAGGCAGAGATTGACCGCCGTTGCGAACCGGTCCGGGAAGAGATAGAGCGTCTTTGTACAATCCCGGGCATTGACCAGACTGGCGCCAAGGAACTGATAGCGGAGATTGGCGTGGATATGGAGGTGTTCCCCACGGCGGCGAACCTGGCCGCTTGGTCCGGAGTCAGTCCCGGGAACAACGAGAGTGCGGGTAAAAAAAAGTTCGCACGTGACCCACGGGAACAAGGCGACCAAGGCAATCATCACAGAATGTGCCTGGGCCGCGAGCCGCACCAAGAACACGTTTATAAGCGAAAGATACGGGAGACTGGCAGCACGTCGGGGCAAAAAGAGAGCCCTTGTAGCCACTGCACACGAGCTACTTACCATTGTGTACCATGTCTTGAAGGATCAAGTAGTGTGTAACGAGCTTGGATGCGGATATGTTGATGAGCGCAGGAAGAATGCTCGCATCAAGTATCACATGGAAGTATTGAAGAACCTCGGAGTGGACATCCCCGAGCCCACGGTGGGAATCGCCAGCTAAAGGCGAAGATGATCCTGAGGTCGATTGCTTCTGGGACACCAAGCCCGCATATGAAATTGACCCAGACGACCGAGAGGCAATGACTGTTGCTACGAGCACGCGAATGAAAGTTCCCTTTTTACTTGGTCGTTTTACATATAATGCCTGACTTCCACCGCAAGTGCCACTCCAGTGCCTGCTATTCTTTTGTCTGTCTATGAATATTGAATGTTTAACTGAACCGCCTACAATGGGGGTTCGCATATAATAACTTTACGAATGAAACACATGAACTTTTCAAGTTCGTCCACGAGAATGTAAATAAGAAGTGTTACCTTTGGCATCGAACCAAAGCTAACACTCAAGATGGACGGAATCGCATTTGAACAAATCGTCAAACGGGGCTGTGGTATAGACATCCACAGAGACGAAGCAGTGGCCACCATAGGTGGAGAAGGAATCACGACTGAGACCCGCAGTTTCAAGACCGTTCATTGACAGAACTGAAAGAGTGGCTGATAGAGAATGGTGTGACGGATGTGGCGATGGAGAGTACCGGAGTGTATTGGAAGCCGGTGATGAACGTGCTGGAAGGGCCGGAACTTCGCGTTTGGATTGTGAACGCACGGCACATCAAGTATGTGCCAGGTCACAAGACGGACAAGAAGGACAGCGCCTGGATATGTCAACTATTGCTGGCCGGTCTTCTGAAAAAGAGTTATGTTCCACCTCGCGAGCAGCGCGAACTTAGGGACTTGACTCGCTATCGTAAGAAGCTCATTCAGAACATTGCGTCTGAGAAGAACCGGATAATCCGGATATTGGAGGACTGCAATGTAAAGCTGGACAGCGTAATAAGTAGCCTTGAAGGTGTTACCGGGACAGCACTGATAGACCTTCTCATCTCGAATGGAGAGGTTACAATGGAAGACATTGACGCCGTGTACCACAAGAAGCTGAAGGCGAGCAAGGAGTTGTTGTTTGAGGCCTGTAACGGAAAGATCGGCGAACATCACAAGTATATGCTCCAGATGATCCGCAAGGACATTGAACAGACTCAGAGACTGATTGACGAGTTGACATTCCGCATAGCGGTGGTCCTTGCACCTTACAACTCCGCTTTAGAAGCGCTTTCCGAGATACCAGGCATTGAAGGAAGACCGCTGAGGACATTGTTGCCGAGATTGGCCTTGACATGGAACAGTTCCCGACCGAGAAGAATCTGGCATCGTGGGCAGGCATATGCCCCGGGAACAACGAGTCCGCAGGTAAAAAAAAAGCTCAAAGACCAACCACGGGAACAAACAAGTGAAGTCCACCATCACGGAAGCGGCTTGGGCCGCGACGAGAACGAAAGGCACATATTACTCAGCACGATATCACAGACTGGCGGCCCGCAGAGGAAAGAAACGGGCATTAGTTGCTGTAGGACATTCGATCCTGAAAGCCGTCTGGCATATCCTGCATGATAATGTGAGCTATAGTGAACTTGGCGCAGACTACCTGACCGAAAAGGTTGCTGAAAGACGGAAGGCTTACCTCCAGAATGAGTTGAAGTCATTGGGCTACGATGTGTCCTTGACCAAACTGGAGGCGTTGCCTCAAGCTGTTTAGGGAATACAATAAAGATAAGGTCGATTTTCTCTGGGAGGATACCGTAAGGTATGAACCTGTATATGAAACTGGCCTCAACAGCTGAGCGGTCACGACTGGGAGTCCTTAAGCCCGTGAATGAAATTACGCCATTAACTTGGCTGTTGTAAAAAAATAACGCCGTACTCTATCTGCCAATATGCACTTGCCCTCAAAGGAGAGTGCTTCTTTTGGTCTGGCTGAACTTTAGAAAAGTATGTTGAACGCCTGAGAAATCAGGCATAAACGAATAATTATTTACGAATGAA